>CAZJNU010000098.1:0-5621 GCA_964547485.1 uncultured Actinomycetes bacterium | reverse complement strand
CGCGCAGCCACCGCGTGAGCAATTCCGAGGTAGTACGACTCCCAGCCAGGCCTAGGATCCATCGGTTGTCCTCCCGGTTGCGCTAGTGATTGTTCCGAACGTCCGCATGGGCTCCATTGTGACGCACGTCATTTCAGTCAACGACCCTGCGCCTCAGGATGGTTGGCCCGGATGCCCTCTGCGGCCAACCGCGCGGTGGTCGCGATTCGGCCCGCCCTGGTATCGGCCCGCTTGGCACTCACAATCCACCACAGGATGCCCTTTCGCGAGGTGACGCTGAAGCCGGCGAAGTTCTCCGCGGCGCCTTCACGTTCGGCCAGTGCGGCCGCAAGGTCCGCCGGCACCTCGAGCGCCTCCACCGAGTCCAAGATCGTCCAGCTACCGTTCTGCTGCGCAACTCTGATCGCGGCCCAACCTGGCTCCGCAATCAGGCCTTCGGCAGCCAGTCGGGCAACTCGTACCTTGTTGGTGGCGGCCCAGGTAGAAGTCGCCTTCCTGGGGGTCAACAGCTGCATGCCGCGCTCCCCGTCCAGGCCGCGTACGGTCGAGTCGATCCAGCCAAAGCAGAGGGCTTCCTCGACGACGTCGTCGTACGTGGGTGCGGGTCGTCCGCTGGTCCGCTTGTACGTCACCAACCAAATGCCTTCACCCCGGTCGTGGTTGGCGGTCAGCCACGCCCGAAGCTCGGCGCGGGAGGCAACTTGCACGCGTTCGTAGTCGTTCAGCCCCACGGCGGTCCCTTTCCGTCGGTCTGGGGTCGGTCATCATCGGTCGAGGACGGCCCCCGGACCCATCACCATGATGGGATTCATCTTCGGGTCGAGCCAGGTCAGGGCCAGCTTCATCTGCAGGATACCCACCGAAATGCAGCCGCGCGTAGGACCTGCACCACCCACATGGAACCAGATGCCACCGTCTGGGACTTCGGACTGCGGTCGACGCATGTCCAGCGGAGAAGTCCCCCGGTATCGGTTGTAGTCGATCGCCACCACATAGTCGAATAGGTGCTCTTTCGGCGATGGCATCCAGAATCCACCGGGCGAGTAGTAGTAGGGCATCTTCACGCCGGCAAGTCTCGGTTACCGGCCACCGGCATCGCTGAGTGAGTACGTTCCGATCGGTGAGTACCCGCTCCAGTCCCAGGGTGAAGCGTGCCAACCGCTATAGCCGTTCCTTGCCGGAATCCTCGAGACTAGGATCCAGCAGCCCTTCGAGAACTGCCACCGCTCGACCACCGAGTAGGAGGAGACAGCGGACTCACCCCGGGCGATGACGACTTGCTGGTGCTGGTTCGGACTCACCTGGTGCAGTCGTCCCACCGGCAGCCGCATCGGACAGGCGCGCGGTGACTTGTTTTCGGTTGCCAACGGCGAAGGTCTCACCGACTCAAGAGCTGATACCGATGCGGCCTGAGCGGGCGCCAGCGACAGGCAGAGTCCGAGGGTCGCAATCACACCTCCGGCGCGTACCGTCAAGTGGGCCCAGCCGCGCTGGTTGAACTTGACACCCTGGCTATCACAGTCACTCCTGCACCATACCCCGCAGGCATGGGCGACCTCTGATTTCCGCCGCACGACCGGGATTCCGGAATGACGGCCCGGGACGGGCCCGACCCAGTCGACCCGTGTTGATCCCCGATGGGTCCGAGCACGGCTACAAGACGCACAGTTACTGTTGACCCATGCGCGCGAACGTGGGGGGCAACCTGCTGGCACTCGGCCTGTCCCCGCTGACTGCCCTGGCTGTGCTGGCGGGCTGCTCCCAGCCTGAGGGCACCCTCGACGCCCCGATTTCAACCGCGTCTCCCGTGCCCACCACAGACCAGTCAGAGACCCCTGTCCCGCCATCCTCTGAGTCCCAAGTCGCACCCCCGACGCAGACACAGATCGCGCCGGCAACAGCCGTGGCGGCGGGTTGTCGACCAGTATCAGGAACGCCGTCCCCCATGACACTTGCGAGCCCGCCCAGCACCGCGAAAGTGGGCACGATCACGCTGAACACAAACTGCGGCGCGATCGTAGTGAAAACCGACCCTCGGGCACCGCGGGCGGTCGCATCGGAGGCCTTCCTGGCCGATGCGGGGTTTTACGACAACTCCGTGTGCCACCGACTCTCGTCCTCGACAGTGTTCGCGCTCCAGTGCGGCGACCCATCCGGCAATGGGTCAGGAAACGCCGGCTACGCGCTGGATGTGGAGAACGCCCCGCGAGATCAACAGGGCAATTACCCGGCCGGGACCGTCGCTCTGTCGGCCCTTGGCGAGGGCAGCGTCGGATCGCAGTTCTTCATCGTCTACCGAGACAGCACACTGTCCCCGAACTACACGGTGTGGGGACATGTCGTGGAAGGACTTGACATCGTCCGGCGAAATGCGGCGCAAGGAACGGTGGAAAGCGGAGTGCAGCCCGCAGCTTCGCTGCAGATCCTGAGCGTCACAACATCCCCCTGAACGGTCCTTGAAGGGTGCACCGTTCGGCGGCTACGGAAGGCCGATTGGACCCTGCTCGGCACACCCAAACGCTGCTACCATGGCCCAGATCGTCCGGAGGCGGCCAGCATCCCTCGGCGGAGTCGCGCCGGATCGCGTCGCAACCTAAGTGGGCACCTAATGGGGGTAGTCGTGACAGGCCGGAGCGGGCTCGTCAGACGCAATAGGTCACTGGCCGCCATCCCGTTCGCGGTGATCGCGGCCTTGGGAACCTCGACCGAGCCTAGTCCGCCCGTTCCGCCCCCGGCCGCAGCTTCCCCGTCCGTCCCCGCGATACCCCGGCCGAGCCGCACGCCAGCCCTGAATGCCGCCAGCACCCCCGGCGCCCCGATAGACGTAGCCGCCGCTGCGGGCAACGGTGCCATCGCAGTCAGTTGGCTGCCCAATCCCGCAAACCCCGACGGCACCGTGACATACCTGGCTACGGCGAACCCAGGAGGTTTCCAGTGCGCGACCACCGCCGACCACTGCACGATCACCGAGCTGGCCAACGACACCCCGTACACGGTGACCGTGAGCGCCACCAACGGGACGGACTCATCCACCGAGGTGTCGGCTGCGAACCCCGAAGTCCCTGGCAGCTGCGTTGTGACCGCGTCGCCCCAGCAACCCCTGTCGGCATTCCGCACCTCGTTGATCAACGGATCTGTGTTCTGCTCGGGCACGGTGACCCCAGTCGGATCTGTGCGAATCGGCTTGACCGCGACCGACAACTCCTCGCCGACGGTGGCCTCGAATGGACATGTCACCCGGACCGGCGAGCGCACGGGAACCTTCAGCGTTCCGATCACTTCGAAGTCCGGAGGGCCCGCGACGCTAGCGGGGACCGTGGTCCATCCAACCGTCGGAACAATTGGCATCGTCGAGTTGCCCGTCGTCGTTGGACGCGTCGATTTGGCGCGATTTGCGGGCGTTCCCAAATCTCGTTCGGAGCGCTCGTTCACTGCGATCATCTCCACGACCGCACCCGACCATCCGGTCATCGGTTCGCACCAAACGCCCGCCATCACCGGACTGCGGGTGATCGCCACGGTCACCGAGGGCAACGGTGGCGGGGTCACCCGGACATGGAAGTACGGCACCACAACCAACCCCAGAGGGCAAGCGGCAATTCCGCTGAAGATCTGGAAGAACGCGACCATCAAGGTCGACATCGTCGGGAACCGTACCGCCAACGGTGCAACCCTAGGTTTCCGCGTGCGACCGACCGCGGCACACTCGCCCGCCCTACGGCCCTTCGGTTCCCCACAGCCGACGGTTCCGTGGCCCAATCGACCTCGCGCGCTTGGCGCCGGCGCCAATGCACAGATCGCCCCCATCAGCGGCGCCCTCTGGTCCCTCATGCGTGGCCGCAGCTGGAACAGCAACTGTGTTGGACCATCGAGCCTGCGTCTATTGAACGTCAACTATTGGGGGTTCGACGGCTTCCGATACCGCGGTGAGATGGTTGTGCGGGATGACGCCGCGCCCGACTTCGCCGCCATCTTCACCGATTTCTACAACATCGGGTACCCGATCCGCCAGATCGTGCTGCCCGACCGCTTCGGCCCGAACATCAACGGCTGGCCCGGAGCCAATGACTATGCCCAGATGGCTGCCGACAACACCAGCGTCTTCAACTGCCGATACGTGGTGGGCAAGGAAGACGCGCAGGTGATGTCCCCCCATGCGTCCGGACGGGCCATCGACATCAATACCTGGGAGAATCCCTATGCGGCCCCCACTGGCTACTTCCCCAACACCTGGTTCATGTTCAACCGGCCACTTCCGCACACCGGGGTCCTCGACAACCGGGCCCTCGGCGCCCTTACCGGCAGGGGCTTCTTTTGGGGCGGCTGGTGGGGTGCCGCCGACTATCAGCACTTCCAGCGGTAACTGGCCGGTGCAGAGGACTGGCTGACATCAATCAGCTTTCGCTCAGGAAGTCGCAGACCCGCTGTTGCGCCTGTTGATATCCGGGGTCGACGAACAGCGCCAGGTGCGTGCCGCGTGCCATCAGCAGCAACTCGGCGGCCGGAATCCGGGCGGCGGCCGTTCGACCAAAGCTCGGATCGACGTCGGAATCGGCATCGCCGTGCACCACCAGGGTCGGCACCTCAATGTCCGGCAGGTCAAGGGAGGGCATCGTGGCAAACTGCAGGGCATCGTTTCGTACCCCAACCATCCGCTTGCCACGCATCACCGCCGTCTTGGCGACACCGAGCACGAAGCTACGCAGCTCCGGATCCGCCATGATCGCCGCCGTCCGACGCTCCACCTCCGAGGCGGTCAATGACCCCTCCGACGACAAGGTTCCCGACACGATGAATCGTGGCGTGCGGGCGATCGCAACCTTCAGTAGCAACTCACCGATGGAGGTGCCAAACGTCAGCCGGTCCATCAGCGACATCCGCCACTCGTACCGTGCACTCAGCGCTGCGAACGCCACCAGCGCCCGCACCCGGTGCGGGAATTCGACCGCCAGCCGATAGCCGCAGGGGCCGCCACCGGACCACGACAAGACGCCGAACTTCTCGATGTCGAGTTCAGTCATCAGGTCGGCGAGCATGACCGCCTGCATGTGAGGGGTGGCTACCGATGGGGCCCATGGCGTGCCCAGGTACCCAGGCCGCGATGGCGAGACCACCCGGAATCCGGCGTCCACCAAGAAGCCGCCCATCAATTGACCCTGGTCGCTACCACCCGGCGAGCCGTGCACAGTGAGCACCACCGGGCCGTCAGTGAGTCCGTCATCGGCGAACTCGATGGGTCCACGCTTCGTCAGAACGGTTCGGATAGACGGAGCCATCTCCGAAGTCTGGCAGACTCGGGCGGGACCGACCCGGCCGACTGCGGCCACCCAGCCCGACGAGGGCGAGCGTCCACCCGACCCGGTGAGAGTCCAGTGCGGCACACTCTGCTCATGACCGGATGGCGATTCTGGATCGACCGTGGGGGTACCTTCACCGACGTCGTCGCGGCCGATCCGGCGGGTCGCATTCACGTCTGCAAACTGCTGTCGGAGGCACCGGGCAGTTACCAGGACGCCGCCATCGAAGGAATCCGACGGTTGCTCGGATTGGGGCGGCAACCGATACCTGAGGGTCTCGTGCGGTCGGTCACGATGGGCACGACGGTGGCGACCAACGCCCTG
>CAZJNU010000097.1:2728-8760 GCA_964547485.1 uncultured Actinomycetes bacterium | reverse complement strand
TTGGTACTCATCGGCTTTCAGCCCGAGATCGGCCCACGGTTGGGGGGTCTGCGGGCTCGCTGCGGCACCGGCGACAGTGTCGAGTTGGCCCGTCATGCGTGTGCCACCAGCAGTGAGTCGAGCACCGAGACGAACAAGCCGAGCCCGTCGGTGGTCGGGCCGGTCAGGGCTTCCACTGCGTGCTCCGGGTGGGGCATCAGACCGACCACGTTGCCGCGCGCATTGGAGATTCCGGCGATGTCCCGGCGCGACCCGTTCGGATTGACTTCGAGGTAGCGGAACACCACCCTGCCCTCGCCTTCCAGCTCATCGAGCGTCTGCTCGTCTGCGACGTAGCAGCCCTCGCCGTTCTTCAGCGGGATCACGATCTCCTCGCCCGGGTCGAAGGCCGAGGTCCAGGCGGTGTCGACTCGTTCGATCCGTAGGAGTTGGTCGCGGCAGACGAAGTGCAGTGACCCGTTCCGAGTCAGCGCGCCGGGTAGCAGGTGGCTCTCGCAGAGGATCTGGAAACCGTTGCAGATGCCGAGCACAGGTAGTCCGGCCTCGGCTGCCGCCACCAGCGGTTCCATCACCGGGGCGAACCGGGCGATGGCTCCGCACCGCAGGTAGTCCCCGTAGGAGAAGCCGCCGGGCAGAACGACGGCGTCTACTTGGCGCAGATCGGCGTCGCCGTGCCAGAGTGAGACCGGTTCGGCGCCGGCGAGCCGGACGGCGCGAGCTGCATCGACATCGTCGAGAGTGCCGGGAAAGGTGACCACACCGATGCGCGCGCCAGTCGCGGCGACACCTGCGCCGTCCTCGGCACTGTCCAAGGCGCCCGCCACGTCGCTCACGCCGGGTCCTCGGTGACGGTGCGCAGGGTGTAGTCCTCGATCACCGGGTTGCACAGCAACGTGTCGGCCAGCGTGTGCAGGTGCCGCTCGGTGACGTCATCGAGGTCGCCGTCGACGTCGATGACGAACTGTTTGCCCTGTCGGACCGAGCTGACCGCGCCGAGGCCCAGCCGACCCAGCGCTCCCTGCACGGCTCGGCCCTGCGGGTCTAGGATCTCCGGCTTCAGATGGACGTCGACGATGACACGGGCCACGTTGTGCTCCTAGCTGTCGGCTGAGCGCGGGATGTGGGCACCAGCCTAACGATCCCTGCTCAGGGTGCAGGGAGGCGCACGTCACTGCTCCAGCGGGTCCCCCAGCGACCAGTTGTCGACCTGAGGCATATCCGCAAGGTTCTCCACCACGTACTTCTCGTGTTTGGCCAGTTGCTGTCTGCACCAGGCCGCCAGCTCAGTCGCGCCCGGAACGGCCCGCGGGGAATTGTTCAGCGCGTCGATCACCAGGTGGTACCGGCTCGCGTGGTTGCGGACGACCATGTCGAACGGCGTTGTGGTGGTGCCCTCCTCCTCGAAGCCGCGGACGTGGAATCGGTCCGCATCCGGTCGGCCGTGGATCAGTTGATGGATGGCTCCCGGGTAGCCGTGGAACGAGAAGACCACGTCCACCGTGTCGGTGAAGAGCTCGCGGAATTGCAACTCGCTCATTCCGTGCGGGTGGTCCTTGGGTCGGTGCAAGGTCATCAGGTCGACCACGTTGACTACCCGGATCTTCAGGTGCGGGGCCTTCTGCTTGAGGATGTCCGCAGCCGCGATGGTCTCCATCGTGACGACGTCGCCAGCGCAGGCCAACACGATATCGGGATCCGAGGAGCCGTCGCTGCTACCGGCCCACTCCCAGACGGAGGCCCCGCGGGTGCAGTGCTCTATCGCCTCGTCCATCGTCAGGTACTGCAGTTGCGGCTGCTTGTCGATCACGATCAGGTTGAGGTAGTTGTCGCTGGTGAAGCAGTGGTCGGCGACGCTCAGCAGACAGTTGGCATCCGGTGGCAGGTAGACCCGGGCCACCTCGCCGCGTTTGGTGATCACGTTCTGGATGAGTCCGGGTCCCTGATGGCTGAAACCGTTGTGGTCGTTGCGCCAACAGGTGCTGGTGAGCAGGATGTTCAGGCTCGGTACCGGCTCTCGCCAATCCAGATCGCGGGCCTCTTCCAGCCACTTCCCGTGCTGGATGGTCATCGATGCGCTGACCATCGCAAACGCCTCGTAGGTGGCGAACAGTCCGTGCCTGCCGGTGAGGGTGTAGCCCTCCAACCAGCCATGGCAGTTGTGTTCGCTGAGCACCTCCATCACCCTGCCCTGTGGCGAGATCTTCACGTCCTCCGGGATCAGGTGTTCCATGAATCCGCGGTCGGAAACCTCGAATACCTCCCCGATCCGGTTCGAGTTCGTCTCGTCCGGGCAGAACACCCGGAAACTGCTGGGGTTGTCCAGGTAGATATCGCGCATCATCGCCCCGAGTGCGCGTGGACTTTCCATCCGCTCGGTGGCGCGACTCTCCACCGCGACGCCGTAGTTCTCGAACCCCCGCAGGCTAAGCGGCTTGGATACTTTGCCGCCGTTGGCGCTCGGGGCCGCCGACATTCGCAAATCGCCCTCGGGCACATTGGACAGCACGAGCTCCACCGGTGCGCCGACGTCGTCGAACAGGTCCTCGGGACGGTAGGAAGTCATCCACTTCTGCAGGATCGCCAGGTGCTCCAGGTTGCCCTTCACTCCGCTCAGCGGGACCTGGTGGGCCCGCCAGGAGTCGGTCACCTGAACGCCGTCGACATTCTCCGGGCCGGTCCAGCCCTTCGGGCTGCGCAGCACAATCAGCGGCCAGTGCGGGCGCTCCTTGAAACCGTTCGTTCGGACGTCCAGCTGGATGGCCGCGATCTTGTCCAGCGCGGCGTCGAGGGTCTGTGCGAATCGGTGGTGCATCCCGGGCAGGTCGTCGCCGGACACCTCCATCACGTCGTACCCGTGCCCCTCGAGCAGGGACCGCACCTCGGCCGGATCCTTGCGGGCCAGCACGGTCGGGCCGGCGATCTTGTACCCGTTCAGGTGCAGGATCGGCAGCACGGCACCGTCATGCTCCGGGTTGATGAACGAGATCCCCTTCCACGATCCCTCCAGCGGGCCGGTCTCCGCCTCACCGTCGCCAACGACTGCCAGCGCAAGCAGGTCCGGGTTGTCCATCACGGCGCCAAAGGCGTGCACCAACACGTACCCGAGTTCCCCGCCCTCGTGGATCGACCCAGGAGTCGTCACGCTGACGTGGCTCGGGATACCGCCGGGGGCGCTGAACCGGCGGAACAGTGTCCGCATTCCGTACGCGTCCTGCGGCGTGTCCGGGTAGGCCTCCGTCCAGGTCCCCTCCAGCCACGACGCGGCCGTCAACGATGGTCCGCCGTGCCCGGGTCCTGTGAAGAACACGGTCTTCTGGCCTCGTTCGCGGATCGCCCGGGACATATGCGAGTACATGAAACCGAGGCCAGCCGACGTCCCCCAGTGTCCGAGTAGCCGCGGTTTGATGTCATCACTCTCGAGTTGCTGGCGGCAGAGGACGTTTTCCTTGAGGTAGATCTGGCCCACGGTCATGTACATGTTCGCCCGCCACCACGCGTCTATCCGCGCGAGCTCCTCGTCACTGAGGTAGGCGTCGGAGGAGGATTCGGCGGTCTGATAGACCATCGTGGTGCCCTTCTGTCGCGTCCGGTTGCTCCATTGTGTCGGTCCCGGGTCAGGGTGGCGACTCGGCGACCAGTGGCCGCTCAGGCGAACGGTTTGTCGGTCAGCGACTCGAGCACCTCGACGTACCGCGCGCGGGTACGCGCCACGACCTCGGCTGGCAACTCCGGCGGAGGCGCGTCGGAACCTCGGTCCCAGCCCGACGCCGCCGACGTCAGCCAATCGCGGACTATCTGCTTGTCGAACGAGGGTTGTGCCCTCCCGGGCAGCCAGCCGTCGGCGGGCCAATAGCGCGAGGAATCCGGCGTCAGCACTTCGTCGGCCAGAATGAGGCGACCGTCACCGTCGTGGCCGAATTCGAATTTGGTGTCGGCGAGGATTATCCCCTGAGCCCGAGCGATCTCTTCCGCCCGCGCATATAAGGCCAGAGTCGTCGACCGGAGGCGGTCAGCTGCGTCCGCCCCGACCGTCGCACTCACGTCCGCGATCGAGATGTTCTCGTCGTGGTCACCGAGGGCGGCCTTCGTGGCGGGGGTGAAGATGGGGTACGGCAGTCGCGAGCCGTCGACCAGGCCGGGGCCGAGCGCCACGCCGCAGACCTCGCCTTTGGCGAGGTAGTCGGCCAAGCCGGATCCCGTCAGGTAGCCGCGCGCCACGCACTCCACCGGGTACATCTCGAGCTGCCGGCAAATCATCGCCCTGCCAGCCACGGCGTCGGGCACATCCGTGGACACGACATGGTTGCCGCAGATGTCGGACAGTTGGTCGAACCACCAGAGACTGGCCTGGGTCAGAATCCGACCCTTGTCCGGGATGGGCGTCGGTAGCACCCAGTCGTAGGCCGAGATCCGATCGGACGCGACGAAGAGCAGCAGGTCATCGGGAGTACGCCACAGGTCGCGAACCTTGCCCGAGTACAGGTGGGAGTACCCGGCGGGGAGCGTGTAGTCAGGCGGTGGGATCACATTCGTCGGCACAACCAGCACGCTAGTCGGCCCTAGCGACCCGGTCGCACCGGCCTGACCTGACTAAAGAATCGGCTCGGGGTTGTAGCCCGCGGCCGCCGGATCAGCCGCCACGATCCGCGCCACCTGCGCGACTATCGCGGCCACCTGGATCCGGGCGGCGCCGGTGAACTCCAACGGTTCTGCCAGCAACGCCCCCAGGTCCGCTTCGGCGAGCCCGAGCCGATCGTCGGCGGCCAGCCTCGACAGCAGCGCTTCACCTCCGCTGGCTGCTGTCTCGCGCATCGCAAGCGCCACGTCCACAGCGTGCTCCTTGATGGCTTCGTGCGCCGTCTCCCGCCCAACGCCCGCGCGGACGGCGGCCATCAGCACCTTCGTGGTCGCAAGGAACGGCAGGTAGCGATCGAGTTCCCGGGAGATCACCGCCGGGAAGGCGCCGAAGTCATCCAAGACCGTCAGTGTGGTCTCGAGCAGCCCGTCGATGGCGAAGAACGCGTCCGGCAACGCCACCCGTCGTACCACGCTGCAGAACACGTCGCCTTCATTCCACTGCGAGCCAGCCAGTTCACCGGTCATCGAGGCATAGCCGCGAAGAATCACGCTGAACCCGTTGATCCGCTCACACGATCGGGCATTCATTTTGTGCGGCATCGCACTCGACCCGACCTGGCCCGGTTGGAACCCTTCGGTGACCAGTTCGTTGCCGGCCATCAGCCGGATAGTGGTGGCCAGCGAGGACGGCCCGGCTGCCACCTGCACGAGGGCGGAGACCACATCGAAGTCCAGCGATCGCGGATAGATCTGGCCGACGCTGGTCAGGGTCAGGTCGAACCCGAGGTGGTCGGCCACCCGCGCTTCCAGGTCGGCTAGCCGGTCGGCGTCGCCGTCGAGCAGATCCAGCATGTCCTGGGAGGTACCGACCGGGCCCTTGATTCCCCGCAGCGGGTAGCGCAGCAGTAGTTCCTCGATCCGCCGGTGGGCGGCGAGCAACTCGTCGGCGGCGCTGGCGAAGCGCTTGCCCAGGGTGGTGGCCTGCGCCGCCACGTTATGGGAGCGGCCAGTCATCGGGACGTCGGAATATTCGGCGGCTCGTCGGGCCAACCGGGCCAGCACGGCCACGGATTTGCCCCGCACGAGTTCGAGTGCTTCCCGGATCTGCAGCTGCTCAACGTTCTCGGTGACGTCGCGGCTGGTCATTCCTTTGTGAATGTGTTCGTGGCCCGCGAGCGCGTTGAATTCCTCGATCCGCGCTTTGACGTCGTGTCGGGTGATCCGCTCGCGAGCCGCTATCGAGTCCAGGTCGACATCGTCAAGCACCCGCCGGTAGTCGTCGAGTACGTCTGCTGGCACGTCGATCCCGAGTTCGCGCTGGGCCGACAGCACCGCCAGCCACAACCGACGCTCGAGCACCACCTTGTGCCGCGGCGACCAGAGGTTCGTCATCCGAGCGGAGGCGTAGCGGCCAGCCAGCACGTTCGGGATCGGGTCGGTTCCGGTCATGACGG
>CAZJNU010000097.1:0-2628 GCA_964547485.1 uncultured Actinomycetes bacterium | reverse complement strand
GAGGCGTAGCGGCCAGCCAGCACGTTCGGGATCGGGTCGGTTCCGGTCATGACGGCTCCGCCTCGGCCGCCTCAGCGCTTGCCTCGGCCGCGTCCCTGGCGATGTCGTGGCGGTAGCTGCTACCGCGCAATTCCACCAGCTCGATTCCGGCGTAGGCGTTCGTGCGCGCCTCGGTCAGGTCTTCCCCGAGGCCAACGACGCTGAGCACTCGACCACCCGCCGACACCAGGGTGTCGTCCTCGATAGTTGTTCCGGCGTGCAGGATATGCACGTCGGGTAGCGCTTCAGCGGCGGCGAGCCCGTCGATTCGATCCCTGACAGTTGGGGTTCCCGGGTAGCCTTCGGCGGCCAGCACCACCGCGACGGCCGCGCCACTGCGCCACACCAGCCGAGGCCCGCGGCTCAGGTCACCGCCCGCGGCGGCCGCAAGGACCTGACCGAGGGGGGACTCCAGCAACGGCAGTACCGCCTGCGTCTCCGGGTCCCCGAACCGGGCGTTGAACTCGATCACCTTGACGCCGTCCGGGGTCAGCGCAAGCCCGGCGTAGAGCAGGCCCACGAAGGGCGTTCCGCGATCGGCGAGTTCATCGATCACGGGTTGCGCGACGGTGTCGACTACTTCCGACACCAGGCCCGCCGGCGCCCACGGCAGCGGCGAGTAGGCGCCCATACCCCCGGTATTGGGTCCGGCGTCGCCGTCCAGGGCGCGTTTGAAGTCCTGCGCCGGTTGCAGCGGCACGACGGTCCGACCGTCGCTGATCAGGAACAGGCTCACTTCCGGCCCGTCCAGGAACTCCTCGATGACAACACGGTCGCCGGCCGTGATGCAGGCGTCTGCGTGGGCGAGCGCCACCAGTCGGTTGTCGGTCACGACCACGCCTTTGCCTGCGGCCAAGCCGTCGTCCTTGACCACGTAGGGCGGACCGAACCTGTCCAGGGCCGCGCCCGCCTGTGCGACGTCGGTGGCAGTGACCGCCTGACCGGTGGGCACACCGGCCGCATCCATGATGGCCTTGGCGAACGACTTACTGCCCTCGAGCCGAGCTGCTTCGGCCGATGGTCCGAATACCGCCCTGCCTCGGCTTCGGATTTCGTCCGCGGCACCCGCGACCAGCGGTCCCTCGGGTCCGATGATCGTCAAGTCGGCGCCGAACGCATCGGCCAGGTCTGCCACCGCCGACGGGTCTGTGAGGTCCACCCCGAAGGTGGGAACTGAGGCGGCGATTCCGGCGTTTCCCGGCGCGCAGGCGAGTTCGGTGACTGCCGGGTCGGAGAGCAGGGCACTGACGAGCGCGTGTTCGCGACCGCCAGAACCGATCACTAGAACCTTCACAGGGACAGGTTAAGGGCTGTCGTGTCGCCGCCGACGGACGCCACCCGAAGTACGCTGTGCTCACCCACCGCCGTGATGAGGAGCGATACCCGTGACCCAGTCCGAATCCAACCCCTGGGCCGAGGGCACGAACGAAGACGCCTACGCCCTCGACCGTGCCCACGTCTTCCACTCCTGGAGCGCGCAGGGAGCCCTGAAACCGAGGGTGTTCGCCTCCGGGCTGGGCAGCAGGGTCTGGGATTTCGACGGCAATCAGATGTTGGACTTCTCCAGCCAACTGGTCAATACCAATATCGGACACCAGCACCCGCGGGTGGTCGAGGCCATCCAGCAGCAGGCGGCGGTGCAGGCCACGCTGGCGCCGCAGCACGCGTCGCTGGTACGCGGCCGTGCCGCCAAGGCGATCACCGATCTCGCGCCTGAGAATCACAACAAGGTGTTCTTCACCAACGGCGGTGCAGATGCGGCTGAGAACGCGATCCGGATGGCACGGCTGCACACCGGTCGGCACAAGGTGCTGAGCTTCTACCGCAGCTACCACGGCAACACCGGCGCGGCGATCACCGCGACCGGAGACCCCCGCCGCTGGCCCAATGAGTTCGCCTACGGCCATGTGCACTTCTTTGGCCCGTACCTCTACCGGACGCCCTTCTGGTCGACCTCCGAGGAGCAGGAGTGCGCGCGGGCATTGGAGCACTTGGAACAGGTCATCCTGTTCGAGGGGCCGAACACGGTGGCGGCGATCCTGATTGAGTCGGTGGTGGGCACTGCCGGTGTGTTGGTACCGCCGCCCGGCTACCTGTCCGGCGTCCGTGCCCTGTGCGATAAGTACGGCATCGTCTACATCGCGGACGAGGTGATGTCCGGGTTCGGCCGGACCGGCGAATGGTTCGCCTTCAATCACTTCGACGTCGAACCGGACCTCATCATCTTCGCGAAGGGCTCCAACTCGGGCTATGTGCCACTGGGCGGGATCATCATCAGCGATGAGATCGCCGCCACCTTCGACGATCGGGTCTTCCCCGGCGGTCTTACCTACTCGGGGCATCCGCTGGCGACTGCGTCGGCGGAGGCCACCCTGACGGCCATGCGCGACGAGGGCATCGTCGAGCACGCAGCGGCCATCGGCCGGGACGTGCTGGGCCCCGGTTTGGCGGAGTTGGCAGGGAAGCACAAGGTGATCGGTGAGGTGCGGGGGATGGCGGTGTTCTGGGCGCTGGAACTGGTGTCGGATCGGGCTACCAGGGAGCCGTTGGCTCCCTACGGCGGTACCTCCGAGGCGATGGCGACGCTCA
>CAZJNU010000096.1:0-8793 GCA_964547485.1 uncultured Actinomycetes bacterium | reverse complement strand
ACCAGGGAGCCGTTGGCTCCCTACGGCGGTACCTCCGAGGCGATGGCGACGCTCACCGCCGGCTGCACTTCGCGAGGGCTACTGCCGTTCACGAACTTCAACCGGCTGCACGTCGTCCCGCCGTGTGTCGTGACCGCGGACGAGGCGCGGGAGGGACTGGCGATCCTCGATCAGGCGTTCACCGAGATCGAACGGTTCTACGTCGGGGAGTGAACGTCGGAGGCGAGTGCTGTCGCAGCGACCGCCTCTGTGACCCGTTCTCTGACCCGGGCCGCGAGCCAGAGGCACTGGGCTAGCCAAGCGGCCGAGAACACCAGGATCATCGCTGACAATCCCGCCTCCGGCCCACTTGATCGTTGCCACAGTTGCTGCAGGTCCTCGTCGACGAGACGCTGCAGGCGCGCCAGCGACTCCTCAGGTGATCGGCCTTCGAACGAGCCCGGCATGCGGTTCTGGCCCAGTGCGTCCGAGGAACGCGCGACGTCTGCCTTCACATGATGGGAGAGGGCCAGCATCGCGTCACCTGCTGCCGACCCGATCGGTATCGGACTCACCCGTTCGAAGACAGACACGATGCTCGCGGCGAATGCGATCTGTGAGGTGCAGTTGAGGAAGGTGGTCCAGACGGGTATCCGTTCCGTCTGATGGGGACCCCCTTGGTTCAGCGCCAAGTCGAAGGTCTCGGCGGCGACGGTAAGTGCTTCGCGGGCACTGCTTTCGGCAGCGTCGAGACTCGTTTGCGCGATCGGTCCTTCCACCAGCCGCGCATATGCAGCTACCAGGAAGTCCCCGGACGCCAGGGCTGCGCGATGCAAGGTTCGACGAACCGTCGGTGCGATTCCGCGGGGCCACGCCAGCGCGCTGACCATCAGGCTGATGACCAACCCCAGCGCCACGTCCACAAGTCGGATTATCCCGGTCGACAGAGTGGCCGGATGCAGGATGCCGAACAGGGTCAGAATGAACACCGTGAAGGATCCTTGGCCGACCGCGAGCGACACCGCTCCGGGGGTGTAGGCGGCCATGAACGCCACGATCGGCAGCAACAGCCAGTAGATCCAGATGTTTTCCCCGACCGCGAGGACCAGCACGGACGCGATGACGAATCCGACTACCGTGCCGACGAGCACCATACTCGCGGTTCGCTGGGTCCCGGACGCATCCAATTTCAATGCGACAAGGGCTCCGAGGGATACCCAGAACCCGAACTGGGCACCTGTCAGCTGGACCGCCAGCACCGTGATTGCGAGCGCGGTGGCGGTGCGCAGGGCGGTCCGCATCCAGGGCGAGCTCAGCTGCCACTGGCCGGCCAGCAACTGCCGGACAGGTGCGTTTCGAGAGGGATCCAGCACGGTCTGACCGCCGATGCTGACCCGGGAGGACTCAGCATTGGCGGCTCTTCGACCGATCGTCGGGTCCCGGCTGTCCAGGGCGCCCTGCACATATAGGGCGAGGATCTGACTGGTCATGGCTGCGACTCGAACCTGGAATGATGCCTCGAGTTCGCTTCGGAAGTCGCCAGGGTTATCCGCCCGTTCCGGCTGTGACGCCCAGGCGACGAGCTGCTCCTGCTGGAGTTCGCGGGCCTCGTTGAGGGCCGCGACTCCTATCACTCCATAGCCGCGCCGGAGGCTCTCGGCACACTCCTCCAGGGTTCGCGTGAGGATCCGGGCCAGTTCCACGTCGCAGGCGCGGATGGTCACCGGTGGGGGCGCGTCAGCCCAGGAGTGCAACACGGTCTTCAACCGGCTGAGTTGGTCGAAAGCCAACATCAGGTTGCGGTCCCGGGAAGTGCCGACGCCAGGGCGGACGAGGCGGCCGTCGTAGGCCAGGTGGGCCGCGGCCATCGCGTCGGACACCTGCTGCCATGCCATTCGGGCGGTGGGTCCTGCTGGGTCCACGGTCAGTTGGGTCACCAGCACGGCCGCGGAATCGAGGGTTGTGGCCATTCGTCCGCGCAGCACGCTGCGGGGATGGGAGGGCCACAGCACGATGGATCCGACCGATGCGATCACCGCGCCCACCGCCCAACCCAGGCACCTCTGCGGCATCACGTCGAGGTTGTGAGGGGAGGTCGCTGCGTACACCCACGGCACCAGCGCGGCCACCGACGCCGCGGCGAAGTAGCCCCGCAGAACGCTGGCATAGGAGATTGCGAAGGTTACGGCAAAGGTGCTCGCCACTGCCAGCCATGGCACGTCACTCACCCATGAGCCGACGGCGACCAGTGCCACACCCAGCGCACCCAGGGTCAGGTTTGCCCTGAACCGATCGCGGACCGGGCCGCCCAGGCTGGCAAAGGCCAGAATCGTGAAGGTGGCGAAGGCCGCCGGCAGGGCGGCAGGTGAGAGACCGAGCACGATCTCGAAAACGAAGAAGATCAACGGCACCAGCACCGCGACCCGCAGGCCCCTTCGGAGGAAGATGCTGCCGGGATCGGTGATCTTCGGCGGCCGGCTCAACCAGGAGATGATGCGGTGCCTGGATTCGTTGCCCACCGAGGAACTCACGGTCAGGTCAGCAGGTCGTGCCGGGTGATCGTCGCCGAACGGTCCTGGCCAACGCCGACCACCGACACCCGGCAGCCGGCTTGCTCCTCGATGAACTGGACGTAGGCCTGGGCCTTGACCGGCAAGTCGTCGAAGTCCCGGGCGGCCGAGATGTCCGTCCGCCAGCCCGGCAAGGTCTCGTAGATCGGCTGGGCATGGTGGAAATCGGTCTGGTTGACGGGCAGCTCATCCACCCTCTCGCCGTCGATCTGATAGGCGACACAGACTGGTATCTGGTCGAAGCCGCTCAACACATCGAGTTTGGTGAGGAAGTAGTCCGTCAGGCCGTTCACCCTGGTGGCATAGCGTGCTATCGGTGCGTCGAACCAGCCGCAGCGCCGATTCCGGCCAGTGGTCACGCCCACCTCGCCGCCGATAATCCGCAGCGCCTCCCCGTCGGCGTCGAACAGCTCGGTGGGGAAGGGCCCGGCGCCCACTCGGGTTGTGTAGGCCTTCAGGATCCCGATCACCCGGGAGATCCGCGTCGGTCCGATTCCGGAGCCTGCGCAGGCGCCACCGGAGGTCGGGTTCGAGGAGGTCACGAACGGGTAGGTGCCGTGGTCGATATCCAGCAGCGTGCCCTGCGACCCTTCCAGCAGAACGACCTCACCGGCGTCCAGCGCCCTGTTCAACAGCAGCCCGGTGTCCGTTACATGGGGTCGCAGGGTGTCCGCGTAGGACAGCAACTCCTCCGCCACTCGCTCGGGGTCCATCGCGCGCCGATTGAACACTTTGACCAGCACCTGGTTTCGGTTTTCCAGAGCGGCGCTGATTTTGTCTCGCAAAATGCCCGGATCGAAGAGGTCCTGCACCCGCAGCCCGATCCGACCAACCTTGTCCATGTAGGCCGGTCCGATTCCGCGGCCGGTGGTGCCGATCCGCGCCTTACCCAGGTATCGCTCGCTGACCTTGTCCACCTCAATGTGATACGAGGCGATCAGGTGAGCATTGGCCGAGATCCGCAGCCGGGAGGTGTCGATCCCCCGTTCCTGCAGGCCGGTCAGTTCGGCGAGCAGGACACCCGGGTCAATCACCACACCGTTGCCGATGACGGGCACGGTGTTGGGGCTGAGGATGCCACTGGGCAGCAGGTGGAGGGCGTATTTCTCGTCGCCGATCACCACCGTGTGCCCGGCGTTGTTCCCGCCCTGGTAGCGGACGACATAATCCACTCGGCCGCCGAGCAGGTCTGTCGCCTTGCCCTTGCCCTCGTCGCCCCACTGGGCGCCGACAAGCACGATCGCAGGCATGGTCTCCCTCTCGGCTGGCTGGTTGCGCTCGGATCCGCGGGACTACCGTACCGCCCGGGGCCGCCCCCGCTTCGGCAATGCGCCGACGACGGTGGCTGCCCGTGGCTTGCGGAGCACCCACCGTCGTCGAAAAGCGCCGCGGGACTAGGCCATCTTGGTACCGGCGCTGCGCAAATCGGTGCAGGCCTCGACGACTCGGGCGGCCATCCCGTCTTCGGCCGAACGGCCCCAGCCACGGGGGTCGTACTTCTTCTTGTTGCCGACCTCCCCGTCGACCTTCAACACACCGTCATAGTTGCTCAGCATCCAGCCGGCGACCGGGCGGGTGTAGGCGTACTGGGTATCAGTGTCGACGTTCATCTTCACGACGCCGTAGTCCAGTGCCTCGCGGATTTCCTCCAGCAACGATCCGGACCCGCCGTGGAATACCAGGTCGAACGGTTCCGGCTTGTTGTAGGCAGCTGCCACCGCATCCTGAATCTCCTTCAGGATTTTCGGCTGGAGCTTCACGTTGCCGGGCTTGTAGACGCCGTGGACATTGCCAAAGGTGGCGGCCACCAAGTACCGGCCGCGCTCTCCCAGGCCCAACTTCGCGGCGGTCGCCAGCCCATCCTCTGGCGTCGAGTAGAGCTTGGCGTCATGCTTGGCTTCGATTCCGTCCTCTTCGCCGCCGACAACGCCGATCTCCAACTCCATGATGATGTTGGCTCGGTGGCACTTGTCCAGCATCTCTTCGGCGATGTCGAGGTTCTCCGCCAACGGAATTGCCGATCCGTCCCACATGTGAGATTGGAACAGTGGCAACTCGCCATTGGCCACTCGCGCCAGTGAGATGTCGACCAGCGGCCGCATGTAGCCGTCAAGCTTCTGCAGCGGGCAGTGGTCGGTATGCAGCGCGATGTTGATCGGGTACTTCTCGGCGACGACATGGGCGAACTCCGCCAGTGCCACGGCGCCCGTGACCATGTCCTTGACTCGCTGACCGGACGCGAACTCGGCGCCACCCCAGGAGAACTGGATGATGCCGTCACTCCCTGCGTCGGCGAACCCCTGCAGGGCGGCGTTCAGCGACGAGGACGAGGTCACATTGATCGCCGGGTAGGCGAATCGACCGGCCTTGGCGCGGTCGATCATCTCGCCGTAGACCTCGGGGGTTGCGATGGGCATCGGGTCTCCTTCGTTTCGGGCCGAGCGCGAGTGGCTGCCTCGGCGGCGGGGTGCACTTCTTCGGTACACGCTCGTTCGTCAGTCTGGCAGGTCGCGACCGCAGATGGCACTCGGCGAGGGAGGAATCGTCGGAGGGCTGACCGGATCGACCCCGGAATCGGACGGGGGCGAGGCGTGCCGCGGCCGCCCAGGCAGGTTGCCCGCGGGCGTCAACGACCGCCGAGAGCGGACACCAGTCGTCGTGCCGCGACCTGTATGGGATCCCACACCCCCGACGAAGGTGGGGCGTAGGCCAGGTCCAGACCGGTCACATCTTCTGCGGTCAGACCGGTCCAGATCGCGACGGCGGCAGTATCGATCCGTTTGGCGGCGTTCACTCGGTCGCCGATGATCTGCCCGCCGAGCAATCGACCGGTACCTCGTTCCGCCAGCAGTCTCGTGGTCATGGTTCCAGGATCCGGCATGTAGCCGGCGATGACCGGGGTGCGTACCGTGGCCGAGACTGCGTCGAAACCGGCCCCGGCGGCGTCGGCCTCGGTCAGCCCGGTGCGAGCAATGTGGGTGTCGCCGACTTTGGTGATCGCGGTTCCGATCACCCCCGGAAACGTCCGGTAGCCACCTGCGGCGTTCTCGCCCGCGACCAAGCCTTGCTTGTTGGCGTGGGTTCCCAGCGGTATGTTCATCGTCCGACGCAGCAGGCGGTGGTAGGACTCCGTGCAGTCCCCGGCGGCAAACACCTCGGGATGATTCACCGCCCGCTGTCGACGATCCGTGAGGAGTCCCCCGGAGGTGCCCGCGACCAGCCCGGAGGCGGTCGCGAAGCCGGTGTTGGGTCGAATGCCGAGGGCCGCGACGACGAGCTGCGCCGGGAAGCGGTCTCGGTCGGTGATCACCGCGCTGGCCAGCCCGGCGGCATCGAGTTCGATTTCCCGGACGGCCGATCCGAGCACAAGTCGTATTCCCTGTGCTCTCATCCGCTCCGCCAGCAGCTGTCCAAGGTCGGGATCGAGTGAAGTCATCGGAGTGTCGGCTACGTCGATCACGGTCACCGACAGTTGCCGGTCCAGGAAGGCCTCGGCCATCTCGATCCCGACGTAGCCGGCCCCAATCACCACCGCCTCGATCGCCGCCCCGGCTGCCAGCGGCCGGATCCGATCGAGCCAGGAGATCATCTCCGCGGTGCCGTCCAAGGTGTGGATCGCACCCACGTTGGGGGCATTGATCCCGGGAATCGGAGGGCGCATCGGGGTAGCGCCGGTGGCGATCACCAAGGTGTCGTAGGGATGGGACTCCTCGCCGCCCTCGCGCTGGCAGGTGACCCGGCCGGCCGCCAGATCGATACCCGTCACTTCCGCCCCAAGTTGCAGGTCGAGTCCGTTGGCGCGGTGCTGCGCCGGGGTTCGAGCGATCAGGTCGGATCGGGTGGCGACCTGCCCGGCAACCCAATAGGGCAACCCGCAGGCGGCGTACGAGGTGTCCTGCGATTTCTCCAGCACCACCACGTCCCAGTCGGGCTGCCGTCGTTTGATGGTTGATGCGGCCGACGCGCCAGCGGCATCGGCCCCGACAACTACGATGCGTGGAGTCATGGCGCCATCCTGGCACCGATAGGCGCTCGCTGCCGACGTCGTGGTTTTGGCCGCGACCCTGACCGGGGCAGAACGGGAGAGGGGAAGTCGGTGGAGGCCTTCCTCGCGCAGTTCACCGCCTGGGCATTCTGTGCGGTTGTGTGGGGAATGGTCTACGCCGAGACCGGGCTGCTACTCGGGTTTCTGCTGCCGGGGGATTCACTGCTGTTTGCGGCTGGACTGCTGTCCGCCCGCCCGGAATCGACCGTCTCGCCGTGGCTGTTGGCCGCGGGCGTGGTCGTGGCTGCGGTGGCGGGAGACCAGACCGGCTACACCCTGGGTGCCCGACTCGGTCGCCCCTACCTGGTCGGTCGGTCAGCCAGAATCCGGGCGGGCGTGGATCGGGCGGAAGCGTTCTACCACCGTTTCGGCTGGGTCTCGTTGGTGGCGGCCCGCTTCATTCCGTGGGCCCGAACGTTCACTCCGTTCGTGGCAGGGGTCGCCCAGATGGCCAGAGGGGCGTTCCTGGCTGCGAATGTGGTTGGAGCTGTCATCTGGGGTGCGGGGTTGGTGGCGTTGGGCTACTTCGCCTATCAGGTGCCGTGGCTGCGAACGGTGTCGTTTGTGGTCGCGGCGGCATTCATCGTTGGGAGTTTCGTTGTCGGCCTCGTCACATTTGCGCGGGAGCGGCTACGAAAGGCCGAGGGGGAGTCGGGGTAACCTCTTCGGGTGGATCCCAGCGCCTTTGTGTCGTCAGTTGCAGCAAACCTCGCCGCGGCACTCCCAGCGGGCTTCACCGACTACCTGGACCCGCAGACGCTGCTAACGGCGATGGGGAATTTCGCCCTCGCCGGCGTCATCCTGATCATCTTCGCCGAGTGCGGACTGCTGATCGGCTTCTTTCTGCCAGGTGACTCGCTGCTCTTCATCACAGGGCTGTTCATCGCCACCGGGGCCATCACGACCCCGATCTGGCTGGCCTGTCTGCTGCTGACAGCGGCCGCAATTCTCGGGAACATCGTGGGCTATTGGATCGGCGCGAAAGCCGGCCCGAAGTTGTTCAGCAAACCCGACTCCAAGCTTTTCCGACAGGAGTACGTGGACAAGACCCACGAGTTCTTCGAGAAGTACGGCAACAAGGCCATCGTGCTGGCGAGGTTCGTGCCGATCGTGCGGACGTTCATCACGGCGATCGCGGGTGTTGCCCGGATGGACTACCGGCGCTACGTGACCTACTCGGCCATCGGTGGTGCGTTGTGGGCGACGGGCGTGACGCTGCTGGGCTACTTCTTGGGCAGCATCCCGTTCGTGAAGGAGAACATCGAATTGATGATCATCCTGATCGTGGTTCTCTCAGTGCTGCCGATGGTTTACGAATACGTCAAGCACCGGCGGGAACAGCGGAACTCGCCAGAGGAAGCCTCCGCCTAGCCCAAGCCGAGGTCGGCAAGTTCGTAAGCTGCCAGATAGGGCAGCCCCGCCTCGGTGACAGCCGGCCGGGCTCCGCGCTCGACGATTACAGCTACGCCCACCACCTCTGCACCCGCCTCGGTGAGGGCAGACACCGCGGTCAGAACCGAACCGCCAGTTGTTGAGGTGTCCTCCACCGCCAGCACTCGCCTGCCGGCCACGTCAGGCCCCTCGATCCGGCGCTGCAAGCCGTGGGCCTTGCCCTCTTTGCGTACAACGAATGCGTCCAATCGCCGCCCTCGTGCCGCTGCCGCGTGGAGCATCGCGGTCGCCACCGGGTCGGCTCCCAAGGTCAGGCCACCGACGGCATCGAAGTCCAGTTGATCGGTCAGATCCAGCATCACCTCGCCCACCAGCGGCGCTGCCTCTGCGTCGAGAGTCACCCGCCGTAGGTCGACGTAGTAGTTAGCCTCTCGGCCACTAGACAGGGTGACCCTGCCGTGAACAACGGCCTTGGCGGTGATCTGGTCCTGTAGGGACTCTCGGGCTGTGGTCATGGGATCAGCCTAGATGCTGATCCCCGAGTGGACGGGTGCCTGGTCTGCAGCTGTTGGGCCCGCTGCTTGGGGCTTGCGCGGTAGCCGAAGTGGCCCGTCTCGAAGGGTGGTGGGTGTTTGGATGTGGACTTCACCAGGTGGACGATTCCTGCGGCGGCTCTCCTACGAACCTCGCGAGGCCCGAGCCCGGCCGTGACACACGCGCTGCGCGGAGGTTGTGCACAGACACGTTGTGCTGGGGGTGTTTCTGTCGCACGGTCGTGGTACTGTACAGGTGTTCGAGTAAATGGTG
>CAZJNU010000095.1:4548-8795 GCA_964547485.1 uncultured Actinomycetes bacterium | reverse complement strand
TCGGGGCCACCGGCCAGGTCGTCGTCCCAGTTCGCCGACCAGGAGATCTTCATCGGCTTTCCGCTGATCAGTGACTTCGGCTGGGCCACCGGCGTGTGCTCGCCGAGCGGCGCCGAGATCAACGTGTCGTAATCGTAAGTCCACGGCTCGTAGTAGTCGGAAAGTTCCGGCAGTTTGGGGTTGCTGAAGATCTTGGTGAGCCGCTTGAACCGGCCACCGGATCGCAGCGTCAGCTTGCCCCGCTTGGTGCGGACCCAACCGCCCTGCCACTTCTCCTGATCCTGGTAGGTCCGCGGGTACCCCTGGCCGGGACGCGTTTCGACGTTGTTGAACCAGGCGTACTCGACGCCGGCGCGGTTCGTCCACGCCTGTTTGCAGGTGACAGAGCAGGTGTGACACCCGATGCACTTGTCGAGGTTCATCACCATGCCCATCTGGGCCATGACTCTCATTTAGTACTCAACCTCCTGGGAGCGGCGCCGGATAACGGTGACTTCGTCGCGCTGGTTGCCCGTCGGTCCGAAGTAATTGAAGGCGAACGACAGTTGCGCGTACCCGCCGATGATGTGCGTCGGTTTGATCATCAACCGGGTCAGCGAGTTGTGGATACCGCCGCGCATCCCCGAAGTCTCGGTGCGTGGCACATCCACCGTTCGATCCTTCGCGTGATACATGAATACGGTGCCCTCCGGCATCCGGTGCGACACGATCGACCGTGCGACCACGACCCCGTTGCGGTTGTAGGCCTCGATCCACTCGTTGTCCTTGACGCCGATCTTGGCCGCGTCCTGCGGACTCATCCAGATCTCCGGCCCGCCGCGGGAGAGCGACAACATGAACAGATTGTCCTGGTACTCGGAGTGGATCGACCACTTGGAGTGCGGCGTCAGGTACCGCACCGTCACTTCCGCAGCGGCTCCGGTGCCCTGGTCACCGAAGATCCTGTGCATGTTCAACGGCGGCCGGAACGTCGGCAGATTCTCGCCGAGTTCGGACATCCAGTCGTGATCCAGGAAGAGATGCTGTCGGCCGGTCAGAGTGTGCCAGGGCTTGAGTCGTTCGACGTTGATGGCGAACGCTGTGTAGCGACGGCCACCGTGCTCGCTGCCGGACCACTCCGGGCTGGTGATGACGGGTACCGGCCGAGCTTGGGTGTCGGCGAACCGGATCCGCTTGCCCTCATCCTCGATCGCCAGATCGGCCAGCTCAGTCCCGGTGCGAGCCTCGACGTTGCGGAAGCCCGCGACCGCGACCCGTCCGTTGGTCGTGCCCGACAGAGCGAGGATCGTCTCGCAGGCGTTGATGTCGGTGACCAGCGAGGGCCGGCCGGCGGCGATCCCATCGGGGATGACCCCGTTGATCCGCGCAAGCGACTCAACCTCGGGTGTCGGGTTGACCGCTACACCTTTGGTGACCGTTCCCAACTTCTCCATCAGCGGCCCCAACGAAGACATCTTGGCGCCCAAAGCTGTGTAGTCACGTTCGACCACAACGAACTTCGGAGCGGTCTTGCCGGGGATGAGGTCTACCTCGCCGGTGCGCCAGTCCTGCACGACTCCGCCGGGGACCGCGAGTTGGTCGGGAGTGTCGTGGATCAGCGGCACCGCGACAAGATCGCGGCGGGTATCCAGATGACCCTTCGCCAACTCGGAGACCCCACGGCCGAGAGCCTGGAAGATGTCGTAGTCACTGCGCGTCTCCCACGGCGGGTCGATCGCCGGAGTGAAGGCGTGCACGAACGGGTGCATATCGGTACTGGACAGGTCGTGCTTCTCGTACCAGGTGGCGGCTGGCAGCAACACATCGCCGAACAGACCGGTACTGGTCATCCGGAAGTCGATACTGACGAGCAGGTCGAGTTTGCCCTCGGGGGTGTCCTCCCGCCAAGTGATGTCCTGCGGTCGTTCATTCTCCGGGGTTTCCTCCGCCCTGACGGCATTCGAGGTGCCCAGCAGATGGCGCAAGAAGTACTCGTTGCCCTTGCTGGACGACCCCAGCAGATTGGCCCGCCAGACGGTCAGCACCCGCGGCCAGTTCTCCGGCGCATCGGGATCCTCGACTGCGAACTTCAGCTCGCCCGACTTCAATTTGTCCACCACATAGTCCTGCGGCGGTAGACCTTGAGCGTCGGCGTCGGCGACGATATCGAGGGGGTTCCGATTGAGCGTGGGGAAACTGGGCATCCAGCCCGAGCGAGCGGACTGGGCCAGCGTGTCGATCATGCTGCGGCCGGTGAACCGGCCCTCGCCGAGCGGCGACGCGAGTTCGTCAGCGCCCATCCGGTCGTAGCGCCACTGGCCGGTGTTGACGTACCAGAACCCCGTGCCGATCATCTGTCGCGGCGGTCGCATCCAGTCCAGGCCGAAGGCGAGTTGCGCCCACCCGGTCACCGGCCGGCACTTCTCCTGCCCCACGTAGTGCGCCCAGCCGCCGCCGTTGATTCCTTGGCAGCCGGTGAGCGTGATCAGGGCCAGGAAGGTCCGGTAGATCGTGTCGGAATGGAACCAGTGATTGGTGCCGGCGCCGAGAATAATCATCGAACGTCCGCCGGACTCTTCGGCGTTGGCGGCGAACTCCCGGCCCACCCGGATGGCCATCGCCGCCGGCACTCCGGTGATCTCCTCCTGCCAGGCAGGGGTGTAGGGGGCTGGGTCGTCGTAGCCGGTCGGCCACTCCCCCGGCAGACCGTCCCGGCCCACGCCGTACTGGGCCATCATCAGGTCGAACACGGTGGTGACCAGTCGCTCTCCGGCGGTGGTGGCTACCTTCGCCGAGGGCACGCCACGACGGTGCACACCGCCGCCCTCGCCCTGGGCTTGGTCGATGTCGAACCGGGGCAGCAGAATCTCGCTGGTATCGGTGCCGGTCGAGCCGTACAGACTCAGCGCCGGATCCACACCCTCTAGGTCCAGGTTCCACTTCCCGGCGCCCTCCTCGCCGTACCGGTAGCCCATCGAGCCGTTCGGCACATGCGGGCGGCCGGTCGCGGAGTCGACCAACACGGTCTTGAAGTTGGCGTTCTCGCTGGTGTCGCCGAGGTCGGCGGCGGTCAGGAACTTGTCCGGGACGAACGCGCCGTCCTTCTCCCGCAACGTCACCAGGAACGGCAGGTCGGAGAACTTCTTCACGTAGTCGACGAACCGCGGCACCTGCCGATCGCGGAAGAACTCGGTGAGTACGACGTGTCCCATCGCCATCCCCAACGCCCCGTCGGTGCCGGGATGCGGGGAGAGCCACTCGTCTGCGAATTTGGTGTTGTCTGCATAGTCGGGCGAGATGGTGACGACCTTCTGGCCCCGGTAGCGGGCCTCCGCCATGAAGTGAGCGTCCGGTGTCCGCGTGACGGGCACGTTGGCGCCCCACATGATCAGGTAGGAGGCGTTCCACCAGTCGGCCGACTCCGGCACGTCGGTCTGGTCGCCGAACACCTGTGGGGAGGCGACCGGGAGATCGCAATACCAGTCGTAGAAGCTCAGCATCGCGCCACCGAGCATCGAGATGAACCGTCCACCAGCCGCGTGTGACGCCATCGACATCGCCGGGATCGGCGAGAAGCCGAACACCCGGTCCGGCCCATGGGTCTTGATGGTGTGGACGTGCGCGGCCGAGATCAACTCGGTCACCTCCGACCAGGAGGCGCGGACAAGTCCACCCTTGCCGCGGGCCTGCTGATAGGCACGCCGGGTCTCGGGGTCTCCGACCACCTGCTCCCAGGCCAAGACCGGGTCCCCGACCCGTGCCTTCGCTGCCCGATAGGCCTCCAGCAGTACTCCGCGCACGTATGGATAGCGCACCCGTGTGGGTGAGTAGGTGTACCAGGAGAAGGCCGCACCGCGGGGGCAGCCGCGGGGCTCATACTCCGGGCTGTCCGGGCCGACGCTGGGATAATCGGTCTGCTGCGTCTCCCAGGTGATGACTCCGTCCTTGACGTACACCTTCCAGGAACAGGACCCGGTGCAGTTGACGCCATGGGTGCTCCGCACCACCTTGTCGTGGCTCCACCTGTCCCGGTAGAACACGTCACCCGCCCGGCCGCCTTCACGGGTAACGGTGCGCAGATCCGGCGACACCTTCCCCTTGCTGAAGAACCGACCGGTCTTGATCAGGAGTTCGTCGGTCGCTGTCGCGTCCGACGGCGGTGCCGCGGCGGCGGCCTGGGCGTCCTGCGTCGAGGTCATGTTGTCTTCTTCCTCTTGGTCGGAGCGGCGGCCTTCTTGGAGGCGGCTGGCTTCTTCGGGGCGGCGGCC
>CAZJNU010000095.1:0-4448 GCA_964547485.1 uncultured Actinomycetes bacterium | reverse complement strand
GCGAGGTCGGGTCGGTTCAGGTGGGCGACGCAGACGCCGGGACGGGCCCACACGTCCAGTGAGGCGACGGTCACCCCCTGCTCGGTGCGAACAAGGATTTCGGCGAGCAACTGCCCGTGGATATCGCAGATCACCGGGTTGTCTGCGATCAACGAAGCGTATGGACACGCTTGCAACACGATCGCGTCACCGACGACGGAAGCTTCGGCCGCGAAACCCAACTCGTCCAACGCTTCGGCCGCCGCCTGCACAGCTTCGTCAGGACTCTCGACGGCCGTCTGGAGATGTGCGGCACCGGCCCAGGTGGCGGCCGCCTCTTGTGCCAGCGCATCCGCGTCGGCCTGCTGCAACCGGTCTCGCAGGGCGGCGTTGAGTTCGGCGACAGCGCTGGCCGAGACCGCGGAGTAGAGCCACGGCGGGCGACCCCGACCGACGCTCGGGCCGCGGCTGCGCTGCACCTTGCCGACGGCGACGAGAGTGTCTAGGTGCCCGCGGACAGTGTTCGGGTGCAGACCGGTGTCCGAGCAGATGTCGTCGATCAGCAGCGGCGCGGGGGCAGCCTCCACCAGCGCCAGCACTTTGTCCCGGGACTCGTGCGGCGATGTCTTGGCAACTGGGGCTCGCCGACCGGTCAGCATTCCGAGCCGGGCCAGTGCCCGACCGGTGGCGGACGCAGAAGTCGATGACATGACTCAGTTCTACCACATAAGCACGAGACAGCCAATAATCACGGGGGTAATTCATTTCCTAGTGTTTATTGGTGTACCGTCGAACTGCCAGCGAAGGGAGCAGCCCATGTCCAGCACTGTGCAGGTGGCGACAGAACCCGCCCCGCCAGAGGGCCCGAATACGAGTACCGAACCGGGACGCGGACGCGTCCTGGTGATCTCCACCATCGCCTTCACCCTGATGTTCGCGGTCTGGTTGATGTTCGGCGTGCTCGGCCTGCCGATCCGCAAGGAGTTCGGCCTCACCGACGTCCAGCTCTCCTGGATCCTCGCGGTGGCAATCCTCAATGGCGCGATCTGGCGACTTCCCGCGGGCATCATCACCGACCGGATCGGTGGTCGCCGGGTCTTCACCGCGATGCTGGCCTTCACCGCCATCCCCGCGCTACTGGTCGCCCATGCCACCTCCTACACGTCGCTGCTCTTCTACGCTTTCTTGGTCGGCTTCGCCGGCAACTCGTTCTCCGTCGGCATCGCCTGGGTGAGTGCCTGGTGGCCCCAGAATCGGCAGGGGCTCGCGCTGGGCATCTTCGGGGCAGGCAACGTCGGCGCGTCGGTCACCAAACTCATCGCACCCACCCTGATCGTGCTGGTCCCGACCGCCGGCTATCTCGGCGGCTGGATTCCGGGCGGCTGGCGGTTCGTGCCGTGGCTCTACGCGGTGCTACTCGTGGCGATGGCGGCGGTCACCTGGTTCGTCTCACCAAAACACGACCACAAACCCAACCAGGGTCGGTCGCTGGGCTCGATGCTGACGCCCCTGAAGCAACTGCGGGTATGGCGGTTCAGCCTCTACTACGTGATCACCTTCGGCGCCTATGTTGCATTGGCGGCCTGGTTGCCGAAGTACTACATGGACGTCTACGACCTGTCCCTGTTCAACGCCTCCATGCTGACGGCACTGTTCATCTTCCCCGCTTCCCTGCTGCGGCCCGTCGGCGGCTGGATGTCCGACAAGTTCGGTGCCCGTCGAGTCATGTACCTGACGTTCTGGGTGATGCTGATCGCCTGCGGAATCCTGATGATGCCCTACGGCCACATCGTGGTGAACGCCCCCGACGGAACCTCCAGCGAGGTCCTTCCCTGGAGCGTCGGAGTGGTCCTCTTCACGGTCCTGGTCTTCCTGATCGGCGTCTCGATGGGCGTCGGCAAGGCCGCCGTCTACAAGCACATCCCCGAGTACTTCCCGCATGATGTCGGCGCCGTCGGCGGCCTGGTCGGCTGCCTCGGTGCGCTCGGCGGCTTCTTCTTCCCGCCGCTGTTCGCCTACGGCACGAAGTTCACCGGACTGCCGCAGACCACCTTCTTCATCCTGTTCGTCACCACCCTCGCGGCACTGCTCTGGATGCACGTGACCATCGTCCGGATGCTGCACCAGGCCAGCCCCGAGCTGAGGAACAAATTCGAGCACGACCACCCCAGCGACCTCGGTATCGACGACGATCCCGACACCATCCAGAAAGCCCTCGTCGGCGAGCCCGTCGGCGCGGGAGCAACCTCTAGAGGGACGGAGTCCTGACAATGAGTACGCCCACGGCGGCAACGCCGGCCAGCACCAGAACGGGCAAGGATTGGCTGACCAGCTGGACCCCCGAGGACCCGGACAACTGGGACTCCGGGCGGGCATGGAAGACGCTTTGGATCACCACCTTCAACCTGATGCTGGCGTTCGTCGCCTGGTTCCTGGTGTCGGCCTTGGCGTCGAAGCTGAACAACATCGGCTTCAACCTGTCCAAGAGCCAGCTCTACTGGTTGGTGGCTATCCCGGGTCTCGCCGGCGGTCTGCTCCGCCTCATCTGGACCTTCCTGCCGCCGGTGATGGGCACGCGCAAGCTGGTCACAATCACGACTGGTCTGCTAATCCTGCCCTTGGTCGGCTGGGGACTGGCGGTCCAGAATCCGTCCACTCCCTACGGGATGCTGCTCTTCCTGGCCGCGCTCGCCGGAATCGGCGGCGGCGCCTTCTCCGGGTTCATGCCGAGTACGTCGTACTTCTTCCCGAAGTCCAAACAGGGGACGGCCCTCGGGTTGCAGGCAGGTATCGGCAACTTCGGTGTCTCCCTGGTCCAGTTCGTCACCCCGTGGATCGTCGGGGTCGCCCTGATCGGCAGTTCGCAGCTGTTCGTCGACAAGACCAAGCAGGTCAGCAAGGAGGTCTGGTACCAGAACGCGGGCTACATCTGGATCCCGTTCGTGGTGATCGGCGTCATCCTGGCCTGGACGTTGCTGCGCAGTGTGCCGGTTCAGGCTCGAGGCCTGCGCGACCAGTTGGACATCTTCTCCAACAAGCACACCTGGCTGATGACAGTGCTCTACGTGCTGACCTTCGGTACCTTCTCCGGGCTGGCCGCCCAGTTCGCCCTGCTGATCAAGAACAGCTACGGCAGTGACGTGTTCGGTCCCGCTGGCATCGATCCGGTCAAGTACGCGTTCCTCGGGGCACTGGTCGGCTCGGCGGCGCGGATCATCGCCGGTCCGGTCGCGGACCGTGTCGGCGGTGGCAAGTTGACCCTCGTATCTGCGATCGGGATTGCGGTGGCAGCGGTGTTCACGTCAACTCAGTTGAACCCGACCTCCGCCAGCGATTTCCCCGGCTTCCTCTGGGGCATGCTCGCGGTGTTCTTCTTCACTGGAGTGGGCAATGCCAGCACCTTCAAGCAGATGCCGATGATCTTCAAACCCCGCCAAGCAGGTGGCGTGATCGGTTGGACCGCCGCAATCGCTGCCTTCGGGCCGTTTATCTTCGGTGTCCTGTTGGCCGCCGTGCCGGCCGCCGGCTTCTTCATCGGCCTCGCGGTGTTCGCCCTGATCGGGGCCGGGATCGCGTTCTGGTACTACGCCCGCCCCGGCGCCGAGATGCCCTCCTAGTCGAGGACATCAACTGTCATGCGCGGCACTGCAGTGGCCAGCCCGGCTGAGACCCTTGTGGACTCAGCCGGGTTCGGTCGACCCCCACTCGCCGGAGCGCAACTCGAGGTCCGCGGCGACGAGATCCACCTGGGTGTCAACGTCCAGCAGCAACGCGCCGGGCAGGTTGGGCAGTTCGACCACTTCGAGCCGCGCCAGCAGGGATCGGACCGAGGCGCCCCTGAGTGTGCCGGCAGCGACGACGAGCTCCGTCAGTGCCGACCTCAGCTCATCGGTCCGGTACGCAGCGCACAGCGGCTGGCGGTTTCCACCGGCGTCGACCGGAACCACGGCGGTTGCCGACCGGGATTCCGTCAACTCGTCCAGCGCCACCAGCGCGGCGTGAACCCCGAGCGGCATGTCTACGGCGAGCAACAGAATCGTGGGGGTACCAACCAGTTCGAGCCCGGCCGCCAGCCCCGCAACCGGGCCCCCGCCGGGCGGGAACTCGCAGGTGCGGGCAACGGTTCTGTCCCCGGCTGCGACTTCCCTGTCCCGCGATGCCGGCCGATCCCCCGACGCCAGCAAGGCCAACAGGTTGTCGTCCGGGCTGACGACGACAACCGGAATAGCCGCTGGCAGCCGCCTCACCACCTGTCCCAACATCGAGTCGCCCGCCAGCGTCGCCCGCGCCTTGTCTTGCCCGAGCCGGCGCGCCATACCTCCTGCCAGCACTATCGCAGTTGTGTCTGCCCGGCCCGGATCCGATCCGGTCAGTCGCTCGCGGTCCATCCCCGCAACCTAGTGCCAGGTATCATCTGGCCTACTGGCCAACCAAGCGTCGACGCACGATTGAGGACGAGGAGGTGGGAT
>CAZJNU010000094.1:0-8919 GCA_964547485.1 uncultured Actinomycetes bacterium | reverse complement strand
GCCGACACCCGGGTGGGCTGCCGACACCGACAACCCACCCGGGCATCAGGCGCGCGCTTGCGTTCAGCGAGGCAGGATTCAGGCAAAGTGAGCAAGGGGGTCCGTGATGCGCTGAGATGGGCCCGATGGGGTCAGTCCCATGCTGGATCCGCAGTGTCGTCGTTATGAGGGAGATGCAAATGGACCGTCTCAGTTCCATGGATGAAATGTTCCTCGACGTGGAGCAGTCCGGTCCTCCCGTGGCCGTCGGCAGCGTGATGGAGGTTGCAGGCAAAGCACCGACCCTGGCGCGGCTCAAGAAGTTCGTAGGCGCCCGACTCGAGGGCATGCCTCGATTCCGTCAGGTCGTTGTACCAAGCCGCAGCAAGGTGCGACATGCCAAGTGGATGGATGTGGATCCTGATCTGGACCATCACATTCGAGCAGTGAAGTTGGGACCTGGCGAGAGCCTTGACGCAACCGTCTCACGAGTCATGGAGATCCCTCTCGATCGGGAACGGCCACTCTGGGACGCCACGCTCGTGAGTGGTTATTCAACAGAGAAATGGTGCGTCATCATCCGACTGCATCACAGCATCGCGGACGGTCAGGGCGCGCTGATCCTGCTTGGACGGCTGATCGACCTCAGCCCTGAGGGTGGCGTCACCTTGGCGGACGCGATAGTGGCAATGACTGCGCCCCCGGAGCAGGACGAACCGACTGAGAGTGATTCCAACGGAGGCCTTGCCGGTATCTCCGCCAAACTGGTGCAGGCGGTTGAGACCGGGTTCGAAACTGCAGGACAATTTATCTCGACCTACCCGGACACTGTCCGCACCCTCGCCAACATGCTTCCCCAGAGGTCCAGCGAACTGACCGGGATGGTGTCTGGTCGGCGTATCTGGGTCGGCGGGCACTATTCACTGACAGACGTCAAACGTGCACGCAAGGCCTTCTCGGGTGTGACCATCAACGACATGGTGCTGGCAAGCGTTGCCTACGGCTTCACGAAGTTGCTGGAATCGCGCGGCGATGACGCCAACGGCCGCACTCTTCGAGCCGTTATGCCGGTTTCGTTGCGAGTAAACGCCGAATCCAACAATCAGGTTTCGATCCTGCCAGCGCCACTGCCACTGGGAGACATGGATCCCGTGAAGCGCATGCGCATGATCAAGAACTCCACCAAGCACAGCAAGCGCAGCATGCTGCCGATCATCAGTGACCAAGTCATGAGGGCAAGCGAGAAGGTCACGCCAGCGCCGTTGCAGGAATTCGTGGTGTCTCGCAGTGGAGTCGCCTCGCAGTACTTCAGCGAGACGCTCGTCACCAATGTTCCGGGTCCGACGATTCCGCTCTACTTCATGGGCAGAGCCACGGTGGGGAACACGCCGATCATTCCGATCGAGGGCTCGATGCGCATCATCGTCGGTATCACGTCGTATCTCGATGAACTCAATATCGGCATCACCGGAGACGGTGTACATGCCACTGACGTCGATCTCCTGCTTGCCGGAATCTTTGAGGGTTTCGACGAGTTGGTCAACCTCGCTGCGACATTGGAGCCCGCGGCCCAGAACTAGCCGCGGAAGAGTTGGCACCTACCCAAGGAGTTACGGCGAGTAGCTCTCATGGTGCTTCTTGGCGCGATACATCTCGCTGTCGGCTCGGCGTGCCAACCCGTCAAACGTGCTCCCATCGTCTGGGTACACCGCAGCTCCGACACTCAAGCCTAGGGTGAAGGAGATGTCGTCGTTGATCACGATGGGCTCCCGCATCACCGCTTGGATGTGCCTGATCGTGAGCGCGGCGTCCTCTCTGGTCCGCACCTCATCCATCAAGATCCCGAACTCGTCGCCGCCCAATCGGCCGATGGTGTCGACTTCACGCAGTGTGGATTGCATCCTGCGCACGACGATATCCAGCGTGGCGTCACCCACTGCATGTCCGTATGTATCGTTGACGATTTTGAAGTCGTCGACATCCGCGAAGAGCAGCGCGCAACGACCCGAGTAGCGATCGGCGCGCAGTAAGGCAGACCCAGCCTCGAGCTCGAAGGCGCTGCGGTTCAGGATTCCGGTCATCGGATCGTGGGTCGCGAGGTATTCCAACTGCTCTGACGCATTGCGTTGGGAGGTGACATCGATAGCCGCCGTTATATGGCCCTTGATGGAGCCGTCCGCGGCCAGTAAAGGTGCGACCCGACCGGTGACCCAGCGCAGTTCGCCATCCGGTCGACGTATCCGGAAGATGTGATCGGACAGCTCCTGCGGATGACCTGACTCGGGTGCCGCGGGAGGATTCGACATCACCTGCAGCAACGGGAATAGGTCATCTGGTTCGACGCTGTCCATCCAGCCGCGCCCGAGCGACTTCTCCTCCGGTACTGACGCCAATTCACACCACGCACGATTGACGAACTCCGCTCTGCTGTCGAAATCCGTCTCCAGGATCCCGACCGGTACGCCTTGCGCCAACGTGAGAAAGTGCTGCTGGCTGGTGCGTAACTCGGCTGATTGGACCTCGATCGTCTCCTCGCGATCTGCCACGACTGCCAACTGGTTGTCCAGCGTGCGACGTGCGGCGCGAGCCATCCCGAACACCGCGAAGAGGAACAGCGCGCGGCGAAGGGCCATGGTGAAAAGTTCGGGGGCATCCGCCACCCCGATGACTGCGTATCCGGTGTCCGGGACCAGCCCCCTGGCAGCGGCCCACGCAAAGCCGAGATAGCACAACACGACGCTCAGGGAGGCTAGGACTGTCAGCCACAGCGAGGCGCGAACACCCAGCAGATACGAGCCCGCAAGCACGATGATGGCCATGAAGAACGGCAGGGTGGAGGCGTCGGGCAACTCGAAGAAGGACATGATCGCCAAGCCCAAGGTGCCACCGTAGAGACTGATCCGCATCCCGGTGACGGTGCGCTTGGGTGAGCCTCGACTCCAAAGGTAGGTCAGTAGGACGAGAACCGCCGTCGCTCCCGCGGCGATGGAAATCCCCCACAGGGACTCCACCGCACCCAGCCCAACACCCACCAGAGCGGCCGCTACGGCAATGAGGCTGAACACTCGGAACCGCGCCGCCTGCACGACGACCGCGTCCTCGGATTGGCTCGTGTCTTTCATGCCACTCGCACCTTTTCGCTCGAGGCCGTTGCAGTCGAATCCCACTCTAGAACCGTCGGACCGAACCGTCTCCCGGAACCCTTGAGGCCGACTTCGCGCCGCCGTCAGAAGTAGGCAACTCGGGTGCCGGCGGGCGTCCACGTGATCCTGCCGCCCTGAAAGTTGTTCGCCCGCCCTGTGGCAGTCGAGTATTCGCCTGTAGTCGGGAGCCTTAATCGCAGGCGCTGTGCACGACTGAGTGCGCTGTAGCGGCCACGAATCGCCCCGTAGATCTCGTGTGCGCCGGTGGCCTGCGACCAATAGATGGTGCCTCGCTGAAAACTGCTCACTCGGGACCCACCGAAAGGGCCGGCAGTCTCGCCGGACGTGGGCAATCCCAGACCGCGCAGGTTTCGCGCCGGCAGAACCGTGTAGCGGGTTCGGATGGCTCCGGCCAGTTCGTTTGCGCCGGTGTCGGGGGACCAGTAGATGGCGCCACGTACGAAGCGCTGCAGCCGGGATCCCAACGGACCTTCCAGCTCCGGACCCGAGAGGTCACCGAGGAGCCCGGTGGCGCCTCCCAGTTGACGCCAACGAGTGTCGATGGCGGGTGTCGACGGCAGTCGGACTTCCGTGGCGGGACTGGCGGCCGATGACTTGGCCGCCGCTGATGTGGCCACGACAACCACGGTGTAGGACATCCCGTTGGCCAGCCTGCGAATAGGGCAGGAGGTCGCCGTCGCCGCAACCCAACAGGTGCCCCCACCGGGACTCGCGGTGGCGGTGTAGCGGGTCAAGGTGCCACCATGCGGAAACGACACCTGTGGCCAGGAGACGGTGATCGCTTGGTCTCCGGCCAACAGGGTCGGCTTCGCCGGCGGTGGCGGCGGGCCATTGGGGACGACCGAAACCGTGGCCGCCTCACCGAGTCCGAAGCCTCTAGCTGATTCCGCTCGAACCGTGAAGGTGTAGCTGCCGGCATTGACAAGACCGGTCACAGTGCAGCCCAGGGGTGCTGCCGTCGCGGCGACGGAGCAACCGCCTGGGCCTCCCACCTCCTGCACGGAATACGACCCCACTGCATCAGAAGGATTGACGGCCGAGGCTGTCCAGCGCAGAGTGGCGCGAGCATCACCGGCGTCCGCGGTGACATTTCCGGGCGCCCCCGGGGGCCCGGTTGGATCCAGATCGGGACCTTCGACCGCCCCAGCCATCGGTGACGCGGACCTTGGTGTGCCGAAGAAGTCCCTGTCCAATGAGTACCGCGCACCCGGCAGGACCGGCAACTGGACATCCGAGTGCCAGGAGGCATCTAACGTGAAGGGTCGCGCCAATGAGTGGCCATCCGATCCCGTGTGCGCCGTCCAGCCGGAGAGGCCTGTGTCGTCGTACTCCGACGTCGGCCGTCCGTCGGAGAAGCGAACTGGCGGAGTTGCTGCCCAGTAGACGTTGTAGTCCATGGCGGGCATGCCTTCGTAGGCCGAGAGCGCACCCAGGGAAGGCTCGAATAGGTAGCGGATCGCCGACCCGTAATCTTCGCCCCGCGAACTGCGGACCCCGACGAGGTTGCCCCAGACGGTAACGTTGCGACTCGCCGGCCGAAGCCCGTCGTCCATCCAACTTTGTAGGCTGATTCCGAAGGCAATCCCGGCGTGATAGTCGCGGCAGCAGTTGCGAATGGTGTTGTGCGCGATCAGCGAGTCCCTGGCGGCGTAGACCCCGATCCCGGTCATTGTGGTGCCGTCGATGATGTTGTTCACCACCCGGCCGCGCACAGCCTCGTACATCCCCGGATTCTGGCCACGATCGAAGTAGTCGGTGTCGGTATCGAACCCGACCAGGATTCCGGCCCCGGCTGAATCTGGGCTGACCCCCTGCCCGACCCGCTCGATCAGGTTCCGCTCGACTCTCACATCCGCGGCACCGCCTTTGAAGTAGAGACCGGTGGTGGCGATGTCAATCAAGTGGTTGTCCAGCACCGCCATCCGATCGCCGTTGACATTGTCGATGCCCTCGGCATTGCTGTCATCGCGCTGTCCGGTGTCGTGGATGGTGTTATTGGCGAGCAGTACGTCGTCGCAGTTTGGTTTGATCTTGACCGCGTCGCGTCCGGAATGATGCAGATCGTTGTAGGCGATGACGAGGTTCGTGGCGCCGCTGCGGTCGGTGGGATCGCCCCAGTCCCACTTCGTCTCACAGGACAGTGCGTAGTACGAACCGCCCTCGACGTTCAGACCGATGATCCGCGTCCCGTCGGCGTCCGGATCGATCTGCAGGGCAATCTCGTCTGACGACTCCGACTGGTTGGGCACCACGATATGGGGCTTGCCCGTCCCCACCGATCCGCGCAGAGTGATCCGCGGTTCTCGCACCCGGACCTCGCCGGGATACTCCCCGGCAGCAATCAGGACCTCGTCGCCCGGGTTCGACACATCGACGGCGCGTTGGATGGTGCGGAAGGGTGCCGTGGCCGAGCCAGTGCCCGAGCTATCGCTGCCGGTCGGTGCGACACGGCGGGTCTGGCCGGGACTCGGCCCGAGAGATGCCCACGCGGGCCAATCTGACGCTGGTGCCAGCGAAAAGACCCTGTCAGCTGACGGGATCACCGCCGCCGTCGGGGCCGCTGCAGCGGAAGCGGCGGCAGTTGTGGCGCTGCCGCTCGGGAGAGGTGCAGCCGCGGACGTTGCGGTGGCCACCATTATCGCGGCGAATACGCTCCAGGGTTCCATCACCAACCCCATTCCTCGCGACCTTTGGAGCCTAGAGACGAAATGCGCTCCGCGTCAACGGGCGGCTAACCCGATTCGACGGTCACGGTCCGCGGGTAACTACCCTCGCCCGACGGAGTCACCATCGTCGGATGCGTCGGCTTCCCCGGCTTCCCCGCTATCGGTGGAGTCCACCGCGAGCGCGGGCCACTGAGTTGGCGTCTCGGGGCTCCGGGGGCCGGACCAGGGGGCAGGAACCGCATAGATGGAGTCGGCCAACGCGTACGCGTTGTGTGCGTAGGCGGCGCGTAGATAGGCGAAGCTGAGCCAGGCCTGGTCCAAGTCGTCAGCTAGCCCGACGCCCGCCCGCTGCAGCACGTCGCACGCCACATCCCATTCCGCCCGGGTGATACCCGCGGCGGCTTCGGCATCCCGGACGCCCCGTGTCCTCGCTCGTTTGCCGTGCGCCCTGGTGGCATCGGCGGCGATAGCGGAAATCACCGCGTTCTCGCCGGCACGTGCCGTCGGCAGCGTGACCTCGGCGAGTTTCCCCGCACCGGTTCGGGCCGTCACCCGCCCACGGCTGACGTACGACTGGCTGACGCGCAGAATCGCCATGGTCTCGGATCCTTCGGCCACAAGGCGAAGCAGGGACGACTCGTCCTCGAACTCGCCACGAATCGTGGTCAAGTAGAGCGCCGAGGCGTCGAGTACCGCCAACAGTGAGACGACCCAACTCCGTCCCGGACCGGAAGAGCGGAAGTGACTCAGCACGGAACTACTGGTCTGGGCCATCCGGACATCGCTGGACCAGTCGATCCACGCCTCGATGTCCATCCCTTCCAATTTCCGATCATTCAGCAGGTAGCTCCGAGCCACGATCTCCGGACCCCAAGCTGGTTCACCGGCAATCAGGGACAGCTTGGCCATTCGGCTCTCGCGCGCGGTGAGGGCCGCATAGAGGGTCAATAGGTAGCCGATGAGAATCGCGATCACGACCAGTCCTGTCAAGGCCGCCACCAGCGAGATGACGGCCGCCGGGCCATTCGCCGGTTCCACCACGCCAAGGGTCATCAAGGCCGACCCGGACTGGTAGACAGAGTGCCAGATGCCACCTTTCCCGACCGCCAGCAGCAGTAGGGCCACGGCAACCAGGTAGCTCACCATCACGGCCAACAGTTGGACGAGAATCGTGGTCGGGGCCTTCGTCGACAGCAGCGAATCCCTCGCCGCGTAGCTCCGCCGGCGGCGAAGGAAGAACTCGTAGACGGCGCGGGTCAACTTGCTGGGTAGGCCTAGCAGCCAAGAGTGCGTCGCGCGTGGCGCCAGCATGCTCTGGACCACGGTGGTCGTGGTGGCGAAGAACAGCGCCGCTCCCAGCACAAACGCCAGCGTGCGCCCCACTATTTCCAGCAAGGGTGATCCCCTCCGACCGGTCTCGACTCCCGATCACTGCAGGGGTAACCCTAGTGTCGGTCTTTCGGCACTCGCGCGACAGGAGAACCCGGACACCACGCTGTCGAACGGCCACGGCCAAAACCAGCTACACCCCCAAGCCGGAAAACAATCCCCACCAGGGCCACCAACAACCCACCACCGAAAGATCGAGGCTAGGGCAGGGTGACGTCGACGGCGCGCATCATCACTAGGTTGCGTCCTTGGCTCCCAGCGAAGCTAGTAATCTCTTTCCAACCGCGCTTCTCGTAGAAGCCAATTGACGCCGTCCAATTCTCTAGGACAGTTAAGATCGGGAGTCTTTCCGCTTCAACACACTTCTTGATCGCAACCTTCATCAAGGAATCTGCAAATCCACAGTTTTGCACTTGCGGGTCAACAAACAGACATTTAATTTCATAGAATTTCGGCTCCCTTTGCTTAGTGCAATTCGTAATGGCTGCGAACACGCGGTTTTCCTGTCTGTCTAGGGAGTCGGGAGACGACCCATTCGACGGCTTGAGATAGCTGCTCAAATCACATAGCTGTACGTAGCCAACAGGTTCTGGGTCTGAGGCTACAAATGCAACCCAACTAAATACCGCATGCTTCGTGTGATCGATGAGCCAGATACTTACGGTACCGTCATCAGAGTCCTTACAGTCGGGGAACCACGCTGTCCATTCCGAATCTTCGCCTTTTTGCTGCTGGTCCGCTTGCCTCCCTCGAAGCCTCTTAAGTGCTTTGACGAGCCCATTTCGTAGATCCGGCTCCTTGATATCACTCAGTTTCCCTTGCATGCCCTCCATGGGTGTGGGCGTCAACGGCCACTCGAATGCTGCAGGCCTCGACTTAAGCACGCCTTCCTTGTATGGCTCCGATGTTTCCAGTTGACACTTCTCAACGTAATCCGCAAAACCCTTGGGCCACGTTTGGTGACGAAAGGCTCGCCATGCCAGGCGGGCATTCGCCCTGCGAGACCAGAATTTGAATTCATCCAGGAGCGGATCATTGTCCTTAGATCCGAGAAGTCCATCGCGATCAGCCGCATATACGTCACTGAAGGTGACGTAGAAAGAGATTAGCGTAGGTCGAATCTCCGCCGGTACTCCATCATCCGTACTTCCGAGAGCTTCATCGAAGGACGAGTAGAGTGCATCAAGCCTTGCCTGAATCTGGTCATCTCGATCATTCGCTTCACGCTTCTCCGCGCGACGATCAGTCTTCACCGACATGCGAATACTTAGCCCGGCCACAAGGACTGCCATAGCACCAACAAACGCCTGAAGAAAACCTGAGTACCCTTCAAGAAGGGACATCATAGTCCCCAATTGGGCATATGCCATCCAATCGGCGTTGGAAACCAGGTGGCTCACCAGCCCAGCGTAGTACGTCGCACGGACCATGGACCGCCTCGGTGAGTCCGGCGAAATTCTAGTTTGAGACTCCGACTGTGTCGGGGTCCGGTTGTGGGCGTGTGTGTCGTTGGCCTCGGGTGAGTCGGGCTGCGACGTGCAGGAGTCGGTGGCGAAGCATTGGTACCGCCAACCGTCGACGTCGGCACCGTCACGGGTGTTCGCCGTCGGCGTTGCACGCCGGTGTCCAGGCCGCTTCGGGCAGCGCACCGATGGCGTCACGGACTTTGCCTGAGGTGGTGAATCCGACCGAATAGTTCAGATCCAGGCCCGTATCCGTGC
>CAZJNU010000093.1:0-9124 GCA_964547485.1 uncultured Actinomycetes bacterium | reverse complement strand
GCTGCTGACCAGCCTCGGGCGCACCGTCGTCGAGGTACGCGACCGGCCCGGCTTCATCGCCAACGGGCTGTTGTTCGGCTACCTGAACCACGCGGTCGCGATGTACTCGGAGGGCTACGCCTCGAGGGAGGACATCGACGCCGCCATGCGGTTCGGCTGCGGCTACCCGATCGGTCCGCTCGCGTTGCTGGATCTCATCGGGCTGGATACCGCCTACGACATCCTCGACGCGATGTACCACGACAGCCGGGATCGGCTACATGCCCCGGCGCCATTGCTCAAGCAACTCGTGACGGCCGGTCGCGTGGGTCGCAAAGCGGGTCGCGGCTTCTATGCCTACGGCGCGCCCGGATCCTCGCAGGTTGTGGAGGACGAGCAGACGCCAGCGGCCGACGGCTCCTCGGCGGTGGACACCCGACCGGTCTCGAGCGTGGGAGTTGTCGGCACCGGCACGATGGCCAGCGGCATCGTCGAGGTGTTTGCCAAGAGCGGCTACGACGTCGTGTTCGTCGCGCGGAGCGACGACAAGGCGGCCGCCGTGCTGGCCCGGATCACCAAGTCGCTCGACCGGGCGGTCAGCAAGGCCAAGATGACCGCTGAGGCTCGCGACGAAGTGCTGGCCCGCATCACCGGCGCCACCTCTCGCGAAGCGCTGGCCGACGTGGACCTCGTGGTGGAGGCGATCGCAGAGGATCTCGACATCAAGCTTGACCTCTTCCGCGATCTGGACCGGATCTGCAAGCCCGGTGCGATCCTGGCCACGACAACGTCGTCGCTGCCCGTCGTCGCGATGGCTGCGGTCACGTCCCGCCCGCAGGACGTCATCGGGATGCACTTCTTCAACCCGGCGCCGATCATGCGACTGGTGGAGGTCGTCACGACGATCGGAACTGCCGACGACGTGACCGCGACAGTCGTCGAGGTGACCAAGAAGGTGCGCAAGCACCCGGTGCTCTGCGGCGACCGAGCTGGGTTCATCGTGAACGCGCTGCTGTTCCCTTATCTGAACGACGCGGTCAAGATGCTCGAGGCCCACTACGCCTCGGCAGACGACATCGACACCGCGATGACCAAGGGCTGCAGCCTGCCGCTGGGGCCGTTCGCGCTGCTGGACGTGGTCGGCAACGACGTGTCGCTGGCTATCGAGGAGACCCTCTACCTGGAGTTCCGCGAGCCCGGATTTGCGCCGGCCCCGATGCTCCGCGATGTGGTCACGGCCGGGTATCTGGGCCGCAAGACGGGGCGTGGATTCCGCAGCTACGCCCGCTGAGCCGCCCAGGCGCGCGGACACCAGGGACGAGGGCGCAGAAGTCATGGGTCGCAAGAATCGCCGTGACTCCAGCGATGCCCGCCCGTTGTACGTGGGCTCGCGACGCTGGACCGAGTCCACGCCGCGCGGAGAGTGGACCGTGCAGCAGATCGCCGGGGGTTCGGCGGACAAGGTCTACCGCTGCCCGGGTTGCGAGCAGTTGATCCAGCCGGGGACCGGTCATCTGGTCGCGTGGCGGGAGGACTCCGTGATGGGGGTCGAGGCCCGGCGGCATTGGCACTCCGCCTGCTGGGACCGCGCGGCCGCCAGGCGGTAGGGCGTTACCAGATCTGAAGGTGATGCGGCCGGTCATCGCGGGTGGATATGGTGCCAGGTGTGGTCGAAGGCGAAGCGGGCGGAGCGCCCACGAGCGGGAGGGCCGGTGGGGCGACCTCCCACCGGATCACGGCGAACAGCGTGCTGCCCGCCACCCGGATCCCGCTGACGCTGCGCACCGCCGACGGACTGCGGTTGGTCGGTGAGGCGGCGCTGCCGGATTCAGGGCCGCTGACGGGCGTCATCGTCTGCGCTCACCCACTCCCGACGCACGGCGGAATGATGGACTCGCATCTGCTGCGGAAGGCGTCCTGGCGGCTGCCGGCCCTGGCCGGGATTGGCGTCGTCCGGTTCAATACCCGGGGGACCTCCTCGGCTGCGGGTCGCAGCGACGGAGTGTTCGACGAGGCCCGCGGCGAGGGCCTGGACTTGGCCTCGGCGGTGGAGTGGGTACGGACCCAGGGATTGCCCGCCCCCTGGCTGGTCGGCTGGAGCTTCGGGACCGATGTTGTCCTCAAACACGGGCTGCTCCCGGGCCTTCCCGGAGCGCTGTTGCTCAGCCCGCCGCTGAAGTACACGTCGGATCAGGAGCTAGCGGCCTGGGCGATGGATGGCCGACGGTTGGTCGCGATGGTGCCCGAGCTCGACGACTTCCTTCGGCCCGCCGAAGCTGAGAGGCGGTTCGCCGGGATACCGCAGTTGGAGCTGATCGCGGTTTCAGGGGCGAAGCACCTCTGGGTCGGGGAGCCGTCCGTTCGGCGAGTGCTGTCGGAGATCGTGGCGCTGGTGGCCCCGCAGGTGCCGATTCCGCTGCCGACCGAGTGGTCCGGGCCGATGACCCAACACCGGGATCTGCCGATTCCCTGATAGCGCTACGGTGACAGTCAAGTCGCGGTCCCGCACCAAGTGCGCTCCGCGGAACCCACTTCGACCCCGCCGTGGCGGCGGGCATACCCGATCAACCAGGAGGAACATATGCAGCTCTCAGGTCGCCGAGCCGTCATCACCGGGGCATCCAGGGGAATCGGTCGCGCCATGGCGCTGGAGTTCGCCAAGGCCGGCGCGACGGTGGTGGCCGTGGCCCGGGACGCTGACAAGTTGGCTGCCCTGGTCGACGAGATCAACTCCGCAGGCGGGCCCACCGCCACCTTTCACACCTGCGACGTGACGGATCCAGCGGCGGTCGACCGCGTCTTCGGTCAGATCGTCGAAGACGGACCGGTCGACGTTCTCGTCAACAACGCGGGTGGGAACACGTTCTCGGTTCCGCTGGTGTCGATGCGCGCGGACGGCTGGGCGAAGGTTCAGCGACTCAACGTCGAGTCCGTCGTCTGGATCACCCAGCGGGTGCTGCCGGCGATGGTGGTGGCCGGTCGGGGCTCGGTGATCAACGTGTCCTCGGTGGCCGGTCTGCAGGGTGTCCCGCTGATGTCGCACTACAGCGCCGCCAAGGCTGCGGTCATCTCGATCACCCAGTCAGTCGCACTGGAGACCGCCTACGCCGGGATCCGGGTCAACGCGCTGGTTCCTGGGTGGATCGAGACGGACCTCACCGGTCACCTGCGCGCCAGCGGAGACGCGGAGGCGGCCATCCTGTCCCGGGTTCCGATGCAGCGGTGGGGGACGGCCGAGGAGATCGCCAAGGCTGCCCTTTTCCTGGCCTCCGACGACTCCTCCTTCATGACCGGCCAGGTGCTCGTGGTCGACGGTGGCATCTCGGTGATGCCCTGATGGCAGCGATCGCGCTGCTGCATGCGTTCCCGCTTGACTCCCGGATGTGGAAGCGACAACGGGTGGCCCTGACCGAAGCGGGCCACGACGTCTTCACGCCGGACCTGTTGGCGGCGGGCGCGCAGGCGAACTACTCGGCTCCGACGATGGATGCGGTGGCTGAGTGGGTCGTCGCAGAGATGACCGCACGAGGGCACAAGTCGTTCGGTGTCGCCGGCATCTCAATGGGGGGCTACGTCGCGATGGCGATGTTGCGGGTCGCGCCGCGTCGAGTCGCAGGAATCGCTCTGCTCAACACCAAAGCCGCCGCGGACACCGACGCTGCCGCCCGCACCCGCGAGGAATTCGCGGCGAAGGTGGAGCGAGATGGCGTCCGTTGGGTGCCGACGGCAATGATCGACGCCCTGCTAGGCGAGACCACCCGGGAATCCCGGCTGGCGGTCGCGACCAAAGTGACCAGGTGGATCGACGAGGGCGACCCGACGATGGTGGCCTGGGCGCAACGAGCAATGGCCGTGCGGCCCGACTCGACGGCGGCGCTGTCCGTCTACCGGGGGCCAGCAGTGGTGGTCGCCGGGGATGAGGACGCGCTGTCGTCGATGACCCAGGCGACCGATATGGCCACCTCGCTTGGCGGTGTGCCGCTGAGCGTGGTGGGCAAGTGCGGCCATCTCTCCGTCGTCGAGCGGCCATCTCGGACCGCCGAGATCTTGACGAGTTGGGCCGCCCGGGTGTAGCTCACCTGGGTTGGGCGCTGGCTCGGCCGGGGTTGGGCCGCTGACCGTCTCACTTGGAGGGTCAAGACCCGCTGCTCGGGCGAGTCGCCCACTGGATTGCCGCAGCGAAAGCCCTAGGCTGAGCGAGTCCGTGAGGACTCAGCCCGACCGTTACTGTCGCCTTGCCGGCACCGCACCAAAGGACGTAGATGGCCCCGACGATCACCTCGAAGTTGAGTGAGCGAGTCTCACGCAGCTTTGGCGCGGGTACCCCCGCGGGTGACAGCGGCACACGGGTCCGCGACGGGGCTGGGCCGCCGCAGAGTTCCGGTGGGCTCGACTACCTGGACCGCCCCGCACCGCCGATGGGCTACGTCCCCGGACTTGACGGGGTTCGCGCGATCGCCGTCCTGGGCGTTCTGCTGTACCACGCTGGCGCGACCTGGTTCCCTGGTGGATTCCTCGGCGTCGACGTCTTCTTCGTGCTGTCCGGGTTCCTGATCTCGACGCTGCTGCTGCAGGAGATCGAACTCAACGGTCGCGTCAACTTCAAGCAGTTCTACCTTCGCCGGGCCCGCCGGCTGCTGCCGGCGCTGGTTGTCACACTGGCGCTCAGCGCAGTGCTGGTGTTGTTCCTCGCCCGCGACGGGGCAGCGCAGTTCCGTCAGGACGCCCTGAACTCGATCTTCTATGTCACCAACTGGGGCTACATCTTCGGCGATATGTCGTACTTCCAGGTGATGGGAAGACCGCCGGTGCTGCAGCACCTCTGGTCGCTGGCCGTTGAGGAGCAGTTCTACCTACTTTGGCCGATCGCGCTGGTGTTCCTGTTCCGGTGGCGGGGCAGGATCGGAGTCGCGCGGGTGGCGCTGTACGTGGCGCTGGCCTCGACGCTGCTGATGGCGATGCTGTCGATCCTCTGGAACGTGCCGGGCGGCGGGGACGCCTCACGGCTGTACTTCGGCACCGACACCCACTGCATGGGGTTGCTACTCGGGGCCGCGATGGCCGCAGTCTGGCGCCCCGGTGCCGTGCCCAAGAAGCTGGCCCCGAAGCCGCGGGCCGCCCTCACCGCGATAGGGCTGGCCGCTGTTGTTGTGGTCGTACTCTGCTTCGCCTTCATGACCGAAGGTGGTAACGGGCTCTACCGCGGCGGTTTCGTCGTCATCTCGGTCGCGTCAGCGGTCATGATCGGGCTGGTCTGCCATCCGGCAATCCCGCTGGGAGCCATGCTGGCGGTGGCGCCGATGCGTTATCTCGGTACCCGGTCCTACGGGCTCTACCTGTACCACTGGCCGATCTTCGCGGTGACCAGGCCGGGCTTGGACATCCCGCTGGAGGGAATCCCCGCGTTCGTGCTGCGGATGGGCTTGACCCTCGCGGCGGCCGAGTTGTCCTACCGCTACATCGAAATGCCGGTGCGCCATGGCGCCCTGCGTCGGACCTGGAACCGCTGGATCGATATGGGATGGCCCGCCTCGGGTAAGAGGTTCGGGACGGTTTTCGGTGGTGGCCTGGCCGTGTTGATCGCGGTCGTGTTCGCGCTCTCCGTGATCCCGGCGCCGAGCGCCAAGGACTACCTGGGCGGCGTCACGGAGGTGGGCACCGGCAACCTCGCAGCGCAACCTGGGGCCGGGCAGCCTGGGTCTGCGCCGGGTGCCGCGGGTGCCCCGGCGGTGGCCCAGGGACCGGTCGACCTCAAAGCGCCGATCACTGCGATCGGGGATTCGGTGATGCTGGGTGCCCGCTCCTCGATGCAGACTCTAATGCCGAAGGTGACCGTGGATGCGGCCGTCTCCCGGCAGTCCGACACCATCCTTGACCGGATCGCCGCCCGCCGCGCCTCCAACCTGCTCGATGACGCGGTCGTTCTTCACCTTGGCACCAACGGACCCGCATCTAAGGAGGACCTCGTCAAGGCGCTGGAGGGGCTGAAAGACCGCAAGCGGGTGGTGCTGGTGACCGTCCACGCGCCGGTGCGCTGGATGGATGAGAGCAACTCGAATATCCGCGCCGCGGCGAAGGAATTCCCAAACGTTCGGATCGCCGATTGGGAAGCCAACGCCGACGGCAACTGGGACTACTTCGTCTCCGACGGCACCCACCTGACCACCGCGGGGTTGAAGGCCTACGCCGAGACGGTCGCGCAGGCGCTGACGGCGCCGTAGCCGACGTTGGTGCCGTTGGCGCGGCAGGCACAACCACCCGCGACTCCATACCCAGTCGCGGCTCGCCTCCACCGGTGCGCGATAGCTGTGCCCGCCAGTCAGTCTGTGCCAGGATGCCGGTAGGGAATATTCCCAGGCGTGCCCGCGCGGGGGCTTTCTGCGTGCCGCAGCCGGGATCAGACCCCAGAGGTCCTGCGGAAGGAGTGCGCGGTGGGAGCGACTGCGGTAGCAGGGCCGGGGTCCGCTGAACCTCCCAAAGCGTCGTCCTCGGCGCGCAACTGGGTGGCGGCGCTTTCGTGTGCCGCCCTCACCTCGGCGGTGCTGGTGGCGGTGGCTGCCGAGCCAGCTGCGGCGGCGGACTGCAACGGAGCCGTTCTTACGGGGACGGGCTCCTGCACGGTGCCGGCGACCGGCGTGACGATGGTGAAGATCGTGGCCATCGGGGGTGGCGGCGGCGGGGGTTACAAGGGGAACACATCGTCGGCCGGCGCTGGGGGTGGCGCGGCCATCGTGACAGCTTTGCAACCCGTAACTGCCAACGACGCGCTGTCCTTCAACGTTGGCAACTCCGGCGGCGGTGGTGACTTGAATGCGTTCGGGGTCGGCGGCGGCGGCGCGGCCGCAGGTGGGTCCGGTGGGGCGAACGGTTCAGCTCTCCGCAAGTCGGGGGGAGGTGGCGGCGGCTCCACCAAAGTGACGGGAAGCGCGGTGGAGATTGTCGCGGGCGGCGGCGGGGGTGGTGGTGGGAACAACAGCGCCGGCACTACTTCTCCTTCCTCCTCCGGAGGGGTGGGGGCCAGTGGTGGCACGGCCGCCGGGGGCAACGCGACGGGGGGTGCCGCGACTCGGGCGGGCCGTGGCGGAAGTGACGGTGCAGGAGGTGTTGCCCCGACCGGCTCGCCCGTGAATCCGGTCGACGGTGGCGCTGGCGTTGACGGGGCGGGGAGCGCTGGTGGGCAGCCGAGCACGTCTTCCACGGATGCGACGGGCGGCGGCGGCGGCGGTGGTGGCTACGGCGGGGGGAGTGGTGGGGGTGCAGCCAAGGTTGCAGATGGCGGTGGTGGCGGAGGCAGCAAGGTCAGCGCAAACACTGTCTCGCAGTCCTACGCCACGGCCACAGGGACAGGGTCCCCCGGCGCCGGCGGGGCGGCGGGAAACCTCGTGGGGATCGCGGGAGACTCCGGTCAGGTGACGATCACGCCGTTGGCGTCACCGGCGGTGACGGTGCGGGTGTACGGGGATCCGACGAGTGTGGGTCAGGCGGTGACGGGTGGTCATGTATTGGGGGCGGACCCGGCGTACATGGCGCCCTATTCGGGATTGGTGGCGGCCAACGGGGTGGCGGTGCAGGTGATCCCGACCTGTTCGGGTGCGGACGGCGCGACGTTTGAGGCGACGGCTGGGGTGACGTCGGGGGACTATGCGGTGCCTTCGGTCTACTGCGCGAACGGCACCGATGTGCAGAGTTACCGAGTGCAGGTGCAGGTGTCGGCCGGGTCGTGTTTGGTGGCGGGTGGTCTGTTGCCCGGTCTGTACCCGGTGGGCACGGCACAGTACGCGATCCCGACCTATGGCACGAATTTGCCAGATGGGTCGACGCCGGCCTTTCGGGCGACGCCCGGCGCGAGCCCGGCGCGGGCGTTCACCCCGACGACCTTTACCGCCGGCGTCTACTTGCCGGCCGCACGGGCGTGCGCGCAGTCCGGGCCGCCGTCGACTGCGGTGGCAGGGACCACGGGTGGGGTGTTGCCGCTTACCAATTCGGAGCCGCCGTCGAATGGCGGGTCGGCGCTGTTCGAGGTTGCGGACATTCTGGGCGTGAACGGTTACAACCGGGTGTTGGCGAAACCTCTTGGCTCCCCTGAGGCGCCGGGTGGCGGGTATCGGAATACCTATAGCCGTTGTGGTGTGACGAATTTGTCCGCGACCTCGGTGTACTGCCAGCTTGGTGGGCCGGGAGGGGTCGCGGTGACCGGTGGTCTCGACGGGTTCTGGAATCCTGCCGGCTGCGCGGGCCAGATAATCAGGTTGCGGGGCCGGTTCATGACGCAGATGGGTTATGGCCTGTGGAGTTCGGTGGAGGGTTCGGCGGTCTTGCCTGGGCCTTGCACATGAGCGCGAACGGAGTCGGGGGTGCTACCGGAAGCCTGGGTTCCGCCGGGTCACGGCTGGCATGGGTGACGCCGACGTTGGTGGTGCTGGTGGATAGTCGCGGGGTCGACAGTGGCGGGGCGAAGAACACTGATGGTGGCGCTTCGCAGTATGTGAGTTGATGGTGGCGGTGGAGGGACTGTGATGGCGACGAGGACGACGGTGGCGTTGGCTGTGGTGGTCGGGGTGTGTGCGGCCGGGGTAGGGGTCGGGGTGGCCCAGGCTGGTAGTGATGCAGCCGGTCCGGCCGTGACGCAGGTGGATCCGGAGTACCTGGACGAGGCTGCCCGGGCCGGGGCTGGTGGTGGCGCCGGTGGTGGTGCTGCCGGCGATGGTGGCCGGGTGGCGGCGGCCGCGACGTCGTCGATCGGGGGTCGGGTGACGGGGACTTCGGGGGTCGCTGCGCCCGGGTACACGGTGGAGGCGTTCACCTCGGATGGCAATTTCATGAATGATGCCCAAACCGGCGTGGACGGCCGTTACCAGGTGATGTCGCTGCAACCGGGCCCGTACAAGGTGAAGGTGTCGCCGCCGGTGGGGGTGCGTCGGGTGTGGGCGGCGGGTTGGTTCGGTGGTGGAAGTCTGCTGACCGCGAGGGTGGTGGCGCTGACCGGTACCCCGGCGACGGTGGATGTGGTGTTGCCCACGGCTGGCGGGCTGTCCGGGCAGGTGCGGGGGTTGGCTGGTGGTGCGACGGTGTCCGCGTGCGGCTTGTCGTTCCTGGACTGTCGGAGTGCTGCGATCGGTCCCAGTGGTGGGTTCGACATTTCCGG
>CAZJNU010000092.1:0-9153 GCA_964547485.1 uncultured Actinomycetes bacterium | reverse complement strand
GAGCCGATGATCCGCTTCAGGTTCATCCACAGGTAGCGGTTGTCGTACTCGTGCATGTAACCAGAGGTGGACGCGCAGGTGACGATCTTGCCGCCCTTGCGGGCCACGAAGACGCTGGCACCGAAAGTTTCCCGACCCGGGTGTTCGAACACGATGTCGATGTCCTCGCCACCGGTCAGGTCACGGATGTCCTTGCCGAACCGGCGCCATTCCCGCGGATCCTGCGTCTGCGGGTCCTTCCAGAACTTGTAGCCGGCCTCCTTGCGGTTGATGATGTGCTCCGCACCCATCGATCGCACGATCTCGGCCTTGTCCTCGCTGGACACGACACAGACCGGGATCGCGCCGCCGTTGAGGGCGTACTGGGTGGCGAACGCGCCGAGGCCGCCGGAAGCCCCCCAGATCAGCACCGTGTCGCCTTGCTTCATCGCCCCGCCGTTGACCGAGACGAGTTGCCGATAGGCGGTCGAGTTCACCAGGCCCGGGCTCGCAGCCTCTTCCCAGGTGAGGTGCTTGGGCTTGGGCATCAGTTGGTTGCTTTTGACGATCGCCAGCTCAGCCAGTCCGCCGAAGTTCGTCTCGAATCCCCAGATCCGCTGCTCCGGGTCCATCATCGTGTCGTTGTGACCAGCCGGGTTCTCCAATTCCACCGACAGGCAGTGCGCGACCACCTCGTCGCCGGGGTGCCAGACGTTCACTCCGGCGCCGGTGCGCAGCACGACGCCGGAGAGGTCCGAGCCGATGATGTGGTACGGCAGATCGTGACGTTTGGCCGCATCGTGGCTGCGGGCGTAGCGCTCCAGGAAGCCGAAGGTCGAGACCGGCTCGAAGATCGATGACCAGACGGTGTTGTAGTTGATGGCGCTGGCCATCACGGCCACCAGAGCCTCGCCCGGGGCGAGCTCCACCAGCGGCACCTCGTCGAGGTGCAGCGACCTGCGAGGGTCCTTGTCCCTTGACTCCATCCCGGCGAACATCTCCTGCTCGTCCTTGTGGATCGTCACCGCCCGGTAGGTGTCGGGGATGGCGATGTTCGCAAATTCCTCGGCGGAGGTGCCGCCGTCGAGGATGGCGTCGCGGATGTCCTGCATGGTCACTCCTTGGGCTGGGCTGGTCTGGGGCTTGTGGGTCCGGCTGGTCTGGGCTGGGGTTGTCTGCCGCGGGGTCTTGGGTCAGTGGCCGCCGTCGGCTGCTGGCTCGACGAGTTCGATCAGCACGCCGCCGCAGTCCTTCGGGTGGGCGAAGTTGACCCGGGAACCGGCGGTCCCACGCTTCGGGGCGTCGTAGAGCACCCGGACGCCGGCCGACTTCAGTGAGGCCGCGGCGAGCTCGACGTCCGTCACCCGCAGCGCCACCTGCTGGATACCCTCGCCCTGTCGTGACAGGAACTTGCCGATCGGGGAGTCTTCCCGCAGCGGCGACAGGATCTGAAAACAGGACCCGGAATCGCCGACGGCGACCATCGCCTCCCGGACTCCCTGCTCCTCGTTCGTCTCCTGATGCACGAGTTTCATCCCGAAGGCCTTGCCGTAGAACTCGATGGCGGCATCGAGGTCGTGCACAGCCACTCCGACGTGGTCGATGGCGGTGACGAAACTGGCGACCTGCGGCGGGACGTTCATGGGTCCTCCTGGTGGACGGCTCGCGGACGGGCGCGGTTGGGACTTCGGCCCGTTGCACCCCAGGGGTGGCGACCAACCGCGTACCCCTTGCTAGTTATGGTGACAGGCACGAGTTGGTACCCGAGACCGGAGGTCCCCCATGGCCGGAAATGTCATTGTCGCTGGCGCCCGAACCCCGATGGGACGGCTGCTGGGATCCCTCAAGGGCTTCTCCGCGGCGGACCTTGGAGGCGTCGCCATCGCGGGTGCGCTGGACCGCGCCGGGGTTGCGCCGGAAGACGTCGACTACGTGATCATGGGCCACGTTCTGCAGGCCGGCGGCGGACAGATCACCGCCCGCCAGGCAGCGGTTGCCGGCGGAATCCCGATGTCGGTGCCGGCGCTGACAATCAACAAAGTGTGTCTCTCGGGTCTCGACGCGATTGCGCTCGCAGACCAACTCGTGCGCGCCGGCGAGTTCGAGATCGTGGTCGCGGGTGGCATGGAGTCCATGACGAATGCCCCGCATCTGCTGATGGGGTCTCGTGAAGGCGTCAAGTACGGCGACTGGAAGGCGATCGACTCGCTCGCCTTCGACGGCCTCACCTGCGCCTTCGACCAGTGCGCGATGGGCGAGTCGACCGAGCGGTACAACGCCCGCTACGACTTCGACCGGGCCGATCAGGACGAGTTCGCTGCCCAGTCGCACCAGCGGGCCGCCGCTGCCACCGCGTCGGGAGCGCTCGCGGAGGAGATCGTCGCCGTCGAGATCCCGCAGCGCAAGGGCGACCCGGTGCTGTTCACGACCGATGAGGGGATCCGGGCGGACACCACCGCCGCGTCTCTTGGCAGGTTGCGTCCGGCCTTCGCCAAGGACGGTTCCATCACCGCTGGTAATGCCTCCCAGATCTCCGACGGCGCGGCCGCGGTGGTCGTCATGAGCAAGGCCAAGGCGGAGGAATTGGGACTGGACTGGCTCGCTGAGATCGGCGCTCACGGCGTGGTCGCGGGCCCAGACGCTTCACTGCAGGAGCAGCCGGCAAACGCCATCCTGGCCGCCTGCGAGAAGGACGGGATCAGTGTCGATGACATCGACCTGTTCGAGCTCAACGAGGCTTTCGCGGCCGTGGGACTCGCCTCCGCGACCAAGCTGGGCGTGGACGCCGACGTGGTCAACGTCAACGGCGGCGCGATCGCGCTCGGCCACCCGCTCGGGATGTCCGGTGCCCGACTCGTGCTGTCCCTGGCGCTGGAACTGAAGCGCCGCGGTGGCGGCTTGGGGGCCGCCGCGCTCTGTGGTGGCGGCGGCCAGGGCGACGCTCTGCTGATCCGCGTTCCGTAGCTGGGATGGCCCGCTCGGTGGACGTGCCCGATCTGGTGACGCGGGCACGGGAAGGCGACCCTCGTGCGGTCGCTCGGTTGATCTCGCTGGTGGAGGACGCGTCAAGCCACCTGCGCGAGGTGTCGATCGAGCTGGCGCCCTACGTGGGTAGGGCGCACATCGTCGGCCTGACGGGTTCGCCGGGCGTCGGCAAGTCGACGACGACATCCGCCGTGGTGGCGGCCTTCCGCCGGCAGGGCAAGCGGGTCGGCGTGCTGGCGGTCGATCCGTCGTCGCCCTTCTCCGGCGGGGCGCTGCTGGGGGACCGGGTCCGGATGCAGGATCACGCCCTCGACCCGGACGTCTACATTCGGTCGATGGCCAGCCGGGGGCACCTCGGCGGGTTGGCCTGGGCCACGCCGCAGGCCCTGCGGGTGTTGGATGGAGCCGGCTGCGATGTGATCGTGCTGGAGACGGTGGGGGTCGGCCAATCCGAAGTTGAGGTGGTCGGTGTGGCCGACACGGTGGTCGTGTTGCTGGCCCCGGGCATGGGGGACGGCATCCAGGCCGCCAAGGCCGGCATCCTGGAGATCGGTGACATCTTCGTGGTCAACAAGGCGGACCGCGATGGCGCGGACGCGACAGCCCGAGAGGTGCGACACATGATCGGGCTGGGCGAGCGCCCGGCTGGGGCGTGGCGACCGCCGGTGCTGAAGACGATCGCCTCACGGGGTGAGGGGATCGACGAGCTGGTTGCTGCCGTTGAGAAGCATGAGGTCTGGGCGCGGGAGTCGGGCGCGGGTGTGCTGCGACGGCAGCATCGGGCGGCCGAGGAGATCGAGGCGATCGCGATGGCCCAGTTGCGTGGACGGTTGCTGTCCCACCGGGCGCGGCTGGACGAACTGGCCTTGCAGGTTGCCGGTGGGGAGCTCGATCCCTATGCTGCCGCGGATGTGCTGGTGGCGCAGGCGGGGTTGGCTTCGTAGGGTCGGGCGGCTGGGCGGGGGGTCGGTGTCACGTGGAGACTCCATGAAGTGCCTTTTGGCTGCGACACGCCGCGACACGCCGCGGTCTTGGGGAGATCCGGAGATCGAGGAGTCCACAGATGACATCGGTCGGCATCCACAGCTGATCCGGAGGCGTTGCGCTAACCGCCGTGCGCGGTTCAGGCTCATCCGGGTGGACTCAGCGACTGTCACGCAGCGCATTCTTGGGATGGAAGGCGGGATCGCGTCGAGGCGGCAACTGTTGGCCGCCGGGGTGGGTTCGCGCTGGCTGGACCGACGGTTGGCAGAGGGCCGGTTTGAAGAGCCGTTCCGGGGTGTTGTGGGCTGCCCGGGGGCGAGTGGGACCTACTGGGGTCAAGTCCGCGCTGGCCTGGTGTACGCCGGCGATGGTGCCTGTGTGTCGCACGGCACAGCACTGGCTCTCTTCGGGCTTGTTCCATTTCCACTTCCCGGGAGTGATGTCCATGTTTCGGTGCGGCACGGGCGGCATCTGAAGAAGCAACCTAACCTCCAGATCCATCAGTACCGGCAGCCTCGCCCGACAATCGACATCTCGGGGCTGCCGGTCGTGACGCTGGCGCCGACCATCGCGGACTTGGTACGAGTTCTGCCTCTCAATGATGTTCGCTGTATCGGGGCTGAAGCGGTGACACGCGGATTGATCCGTCTGGACGAACTGGCGGCCGTGCGGATGCCGACCGGTAGGGGTGTGGCGAGTTTTGATCTGCTGCTCGAGGAATTGCGGGCCGGGGCGGCATCGGGTGCTGAAGCCTGTTTCTGGCGAGCCGTGGTGTCCGCGCGTTTGCCCGTGCCGGAACTCAACGTTCCGGTGGAGACGGATGAGGGTATTCGGATCGTGGATGGGCTGTGGCGCGAGTTCCGATTGGGGGTGGAGATCGATGGTCGGAGTGTCCACGCACAGGCGGCGGCGTTTGATCACGACGAACATCGACAGAACCTTGTCCATCGGGCGGGGATAATCCTGATTCGCTTCTCGGCAGCCCAGGTCTTCGGGCAGCCCGAGTGGGTTGTCGCCCAAACGGAGGCCAATCTCCGAAGTCGCGCGGAGGAACTGGGGCTTCCGTGGTGTCAGTGATGTCACCTGTGCACTCCACGAAGGCTGCTGGTGCTGATTTCCACGGCGTGTCGCCGGCGTGTCTTCAGTTTCATCGGTTCTTGGAGTCCACAGGTGACATGACCCCGAGTCGAGGGCGCCCTGAAGTGCGTCTGGCCGTCGCTCACCGCCTCCAGCCGCCGCCGCGACCCCCGGCTAGGCTGAGGGCCACTATGGACAGCGAAGAGATCGACGCCGGTCGGCGGCGCTGGGCGCAGCGCTATGAGATGGCACGCACCTCGGGCCGGGTTCGAGACGCGGACTTCACCACCCTCAGCGGCACCACGGTGGATCCGGTCTACGGCCCGCCTGCGGATACCGACTATCCCGGATTCGAGCGGATCGGGTGGCCGGGTGAGTTCCCGTTCACGCGCGGGTTGTACCCGGCGGGCTATCGCGGTCGCACCTGGACGATCCGGCAGTTCGCCGGGTTCGGCAACGCGGAGCAGACCAACGAGCGCTACCGGATGATTCTGGCCGGTGGCGGCGGTGGGCTGTCGGTCGCGTTCGACATGCCGACGTTGATGGGGCGGGATTCCGACGACGCGCTCGCGCTGGGAGAGGTGGGACACTGCGGCGTCGCGATCGACTCGGCCGCCGACATGGATGTGCTGTTCAACGGGATCCCACTCGGTGAGACGACGACCTCGATGACGATCTCAGGCCCCGCTGTCCCGATCTTCTGCATGTACCTGGTGGCCGCCGAGCGGCAGGGCTTCGCACCGGCCGCACTTGACGGCACCCTGCAGACGGACATCTTCAAGGAGTACATCGCCCAAAAGGAGTGGATCTTCCCGCCGGAGCCGCACCTGCGTCTGATCGGCGATCTGATGGCGTACACCGACGCCGAGATGCCCCGCTACAAGCCGCTGAGCGTGTCCGGCTACCACATTCGGGAAGCAGGTTCTACTGCCGCGCAGGAACTGGCCTTCACACTGGCGGATGGGTTCGGTTACGTCGAGTTGGGCCTATCCCGCGGGCTCGAGGTGAACTCGTTCGCACCCGGGCTGTCGTTCTTCTTCGACGCCCACCTGGACTTCTTCGAGGAGATCGCGAAGTTCCGCGCTGCCAGGCGGATCTGGGCTCGTTGGCTCCGGGACGTCTACGGCGCGACCGACGAGCGCGCCATGTGGTTGCGGTTCCACACTCAGACCGCAGGGGTCTCCCTGACGGCCCCGCAGCCCGACAACAACATCGTGCGGACCGCGATCGAGGCCCTCGCGGGCGTCCTCGGCGGCACCAACTCGTTGCACACCAATGCCCTGGACGAGGTGCTCGCCCTGCCGTCGGAGAAGGCGGCCGAGATCGCGCTGCGGACCCAGCAGGTGATCATGTCCGAGACAGGAGTGACCAACGTGGCTGACCCGCTGGGCGGCTCCTGGTACGTCGAGGCCCTCACCGACCGGATCGAAGCCGAGGCCGAGGCGATCTTTGCGAAGATCATCAAGATGGGTGGGGCGGATGAGGACAACCCCCACCCGATCGGGCCGATGACTGCCGGCATCCTGCACGGGATCGAGGAGGGCTGGTTCAGCAGCGAGATCGCCGAGTCCGCCTACGTCTACCAACTGGCACTCGAGGACGGTCGTAAGCACCAGGTCGGCGTCACGTTGAACACCGACACGATTGAGGCGCCGCTGGAGATCCTGCGAGTGAGCCACGAGGTGGAGCGCGCTCAGGTGGCTGCGCTTGCCACCCGTCGCGCCCGGCGGGACGAGGTACGAGTGGAGGCGACTTTACGGGCACTGGTGGCCGCGTCGCAGACGGAGCAGAATCTGATCCCGCTGATCATCGATGCCGCCCGGGAAGAGGCAACGCTGGGTGAGATCTGCGACGCACTCAGGGCTGTCTGGGGGGAGTACCGGGAACCAGCGCGGATCTGAGGTCGGCGGTCGGGCGCCGATTGGCAGCCGTTCGCTCGCCGGTTGACGCGGAACATGCGGCGCCCGCGTAGTTCATGACCGGTGCGATGCCAGAATGTCCCCATGAGCACACCTCGACAACCAGCCGCCCCCGGTGGGATGAATCCGTCGGCCCTGCGAGGGGCCGTCGACCTAGGCGCGCTTGCCAGGGCGCGGGAAGCCAAGGAGGCCAGAGCCAACGCGCCCGCGGGCGGGGTCGCCAGTTTCGTGATCGATGTCGGCGCGGAGAACTTCCAAGCCCAGGTTCTCGAGCGGTCAATGACGGTGCCGGTGGTGCTGGATCTGTGGGCGGATTGGTGTGGTCCGTGCAAAACGCTCAGCCCGGTACTCGAGCGGTTGGCAGCCGAATACGCCGGCAGGTTCATCCTCGCCAAGGTCGATGTGGACGCCGAGCAGGAGATCGCGGCGGCCTTCCAGGTGCAGAGCATCCCCAGCGTCTTTGCGTTGATCAAGGGTCAACCGGTCCCGCTTTTTCAAGGGGCGCTGCAGGAGCCCGAGGTGCGCCAATATCTGGAGGAGTTGCTGCGGGTCGCGGCCGAGAATGGCGTATCGGGGGTCGCCACTGGTGCCGCGCCGGCGGAGGCGAGCGAGGATGCCGCGCCCGCTGCTGAGGAGGACCAAGGTGACCTGCGGTTGGATGCGGCGGCCGACGCAGTTGCCGACGGTGACTGGGACGCCGCGGAGCAGGCCTACTTGGACATCCTGACCGCCGACCCGGGCGACCCGGACGCCACCGCCGGTGTCGCGCTCGTCCGTCTCCAGCGACGAGTCGAAGGTGTCGACTTCACGGCCGCTCTTCAGGCTAGCGACTCCGCACCCGGAGACATCGAGAAGGCCATCGTGGCCGCCGACGTCAATCTGGCGAACGGCGACGCGGAACGCGCCTACGCACGGTTGATCCAGGCGGTCCGGCTGTCGGCGGGTGACGAGCGGGACCGGGCGCGGGCCGCGCTGGTGGCGCTGTTCGAGCTGGCACCCGCAGACGACCCCGCTGTGACTGCCGCCCGGCGCTCTCTCGCGGCCGCGCTGTTCTAGCGCTGGCGCCCGGATGGGAGTTGTTGAGTAGTTGAGGTCCTGGTGTCGGCTGCGCTGACCGCGCGATCTCTGACGCTGGAGGTCGGCTCCCGGGTGTTGGCCGAGGATATCGACCTGACGCTGGCGGACGGGGATCGCATCGGCGTGCTGGGTCCAAACGGATGTGGAAAGACGACCCTGCTGCGGGTGTTGGCGGGGCAGGTCCGGCAGGCCGCGGGCGAGGTGGTCGTTTCGCCGATGCAGTCCATCGTCGGGTACCTTCCGCAGCTGCGGCTGACCGAGCAGGAACCGGCGATGACCGTCCTCGGGGTGCTGGCGGATCGCACCGGGGTGGCCGCGGCGCAGTTGCGGATGGAGCAGGCTGCTGCCGGGATGGCGGAGGCTGCTAACAGCCAATCTTTGGCGGAGGCGGCTGCGGAGGACTACAGCCGGGCGCTGGAGGAGTGGCTGCGGCTCGGCGGCGCGGACCTGCCCGATCGCGCGGCGCGCGTGCTGGCCGATCTCGGACTGACCGCCTCGTTGGAGCGAATCGCCGGCACGCTATCCGGTGGGGAGGCGGCTCGACTGGGGCTGGCGGGGATTTTGCTCAGCCGGTTCGACGTGTTGCTATTGGACGAGCCGACCAATGACCTCGACCAGGACGGGTTGGCGTGGTTGCGAGCCTTCGTTGTCGGCGCTCGTGCCCCAATCGCGCTGGTGAGTCACGATCGGGCGTTCCTGGCCGATGTCACCACCGGGATCCTGGAGTTCGATCCGGTGCTGTCAAAGGTGAGCAGGTTCGAGGGTGGCTTTGAGGCCTGGCGTCGGGAACGGGCCCGGGCGCATGACCAGGCCGCCGCCGCCCAACTGCAGAGCCGCGAGTCGGTTGCTGCCCTGCAGGCTCGGGCCCGCGCCGCTCGCGCCAGTAGTGGCCGTGGTGCGGCCACTGCTGACCGGAAGTACGCGGCTGGCCAAGTCGACAAGCTCACCCGTAATGCGATGCGAGATGGGGCCAGCGCCGGTGCGGCGACCGCCGCCCGGTTGGAGCGGGCCGCGGCCGCTGTGACGGTGGAAGAGAGCCTGCGGAAGCAGTGGCAGTTGATGCTGCGGTTTGCGGAGCCGGCTGCGCCGGGGCCCGAGGTGGTGGCGGCTCTTCGCGGCGTGAGCGTTGAGT
>CAZJNU010000091.1:0-9196 GCA_964547485.1 uncultured Actinomycetes bacterium | reverse complement strand
TCCCACCTCCATTCGAGTTGTCAGCGCCTCACGGCGCACGTGGATTGAGGCTTAACGCCGGCCGTCAGGCAGTAGGCGTAGGACAGCGAAACCAGCGACGGTCGGGCCGGGTCGGCCGCGACGGCGGCCAACGCCAAGAACCACACATCCTGGTCGGTCCATACCTGGTAGTTCACCAGGCTGGCGCGCGGTAGGAACCCCCGGATCATCTGGGAGTCCAGCGAGGGCTCGTGGAACCCGGAGTAGATCAGCGGGGCTGGCGTCGTCTGTCCGCTTCCGAGCACAATCCGGGTGTCTCGACGCGGCCATCCCCAGCAAGCCTCGGCCACCCGCGTACTGGGTTCGTTCACTCCCTCGCCGGGGGTAACAATGCCCACACTGACACCCTCACCGTCACGGGCCGCTCGGCGAATGGGCAAGAAGCCGTAGGCGTGCACCACCTGCTCGAAGGAGTAGGTCCCCCGCCAACTCTCCAGATTCTGTGCTTGCCGGCAGTTGCCGACCCAGGTCCCGTCGTTGCGAGGCGCCCTCAGGTCGCCCCTCACCGCCGCTGTCGACGGCAACGCCTGCGACGTTGAGTACTCCCACACCAGCTCGCCGGAGTTGAGGGACGCCAGCAGTGCGGCGGGAAGTCTGGGACTGGCCGACTTCCACGTGATCAGGGTTCCCGGGATGTCGAACGTGGTGTCGTGCGACAGGGCGATCAGGGCAGACCGAAGGCCGACTCCCACAGGTGCGCAGGCCCGGTGACCTGAGCGAAGCTCGCTGTGGCATCGAAGGTCGTCGCAAACCCTCGCTCGGAGAACCATTTTCGGACGGCCTCCTGGTTCGCCCGCGGTGCCCCGAAGGTGCTAGCGACTTGAGCCGGAGTCAACCACTGACGAAACCGGGCGTCGCCGCGAGTGGCGACTTGGACCAGGCGACGACCGGCGTCCGCGTCTGGGCGCCGCATCCCGAGGTAGAAAGTCACCGGCCAGTTCTTCCACGCCGGTTCACCGGTTGCCGCGGGCACGACTGGCGCAGCTCGCGGCGCGAGCCGCGCCCCTGCGGCCTCGGCTGTGCCGGTCGCCGCGACGACACACGCCAAGGCCGTCGCCGCGATGAAGCCCTGGTGAACCCATCGTCGTGGCACGCTTCGAGAGTAGCCGCGCCCGAGCGATTACGGGGCCGTCGGCCCGGTCAATCGGAATGCCCGCGAGTGCGCCGTCGGACCGAGGGTCAGTTGGCGCCTGGCAGGTTCGCCAACACGCCCCCGATGAAGGCGCACTCCCCTGCCGGTGAGCCACAATGCCGCAGTCGACGACAGGGGACGACCCTGCTCAATTCCTGGTGAGCAGGAGACCCAGGTCGTGCTGAGCGTGGTCGCCGGGAAACTCAGGTTGCCCCGAGACTTTGTATCGTGCACAATACAGTTGTGGCCAATGCATCCTCCCTCCATGACCTCTCCTTCACGGATAATCACGGAAACCACGTGCCGTTGAGCGAGTACGCGGGCAAACCCGTCCTGATCGTCAACACCGCGAGCAAGTGCGGTTTCACTCCGCAGTACGAGGGGTTGCAGCAACTCCACGAGAAGTACAAGGATCGCGGCTTGATCGTGCTTGGCTTTCCATGCGACCAGTTCGCGCACCAGGAACCAGGTGATGACGCCGAGATCGAGCAGTTCTGCTCCGTGAACTACGGGGTGACGTTCGCACTGTCCACCAAAGTCGACGTCAACGGAGACGAAACAGACCCGGTCTTCGAGTTTCTCAAGGAACGCGTCGGCGGCGTCCTCGGATCACGAATCAAGTGGAACTTCACCAAGTTCCTTGTCTCACCCGACGGCACGACCGTCGCTCGATATTCGCCTAACACCTCACCTGCCGATCTTGAGGACGACATTGAGGCGTTGCTACCGGAGCCGACGCTGGCGCCGTGACCGAGCCAACTGCGTCTGATGACGCGCTCCTGCTCGACAATCAACTCTGTTTCCTGATCTACCGCCTCCATAGAGGAATGACGGACCTCTACAGACCCGTCCTGACGGCTCTTGGTCTGACCTATCCGCAGTACCTCGTCATGCTTACGTTGTGGGAGCACTCGACACTCACCGTGGGACAGATAGGCGCCAAGTTGCACCTCGACAGCGGCACCCTTTCACCGCTACTCAAGAGGCTGGAAGCGGCCGGTTTCGTTCGACGTGAACGAGCCCAGGGAGACGAACGAAGCGTTGAGGTGTCCCTCACCGAGCAAGGTCGCGACTTGCGAAGGAAAGCACGTACGGTTCCGCGCGCCGTTGGCGGTTGCCTAGTCGGGAGCGCTGAGCAGGCCGATGCGGTCCGCCAGCAATTGCTCGCCCTCGTGGAGCGTGTGGACGCAGCTCGCTGCGCCCCCTCCACGTCCGTCTGAGTGCCGCGTCACCCGGAGCGCCAACTAGTGATCGTCGGCACGACCGCGGACAGGCCGGAGACTGGGTGGAAGGCCTCGGCGGCGGCCCGCAGTTCCGCCACCTCGTGATCATCGAGGTCTAGGTCTGCCGCCTCGACGTTTCGGTCCAACTGTTCGACGGTTGACGCACCCGGGATGACCAGCACGTTCGGCTGATGCAGAAGCCACGCGAGTGCCACTTGGGCAGGACTCGCTCCATGGGTGTCGGCGACGTCACGGAGCACCGCGAACAATGGGGCGGCGCGGCGTAGGTTCTCTGGCAGGAAGACTGGATTGGCTCTGCGAACGGACCCCGCAGGTCGGTGATCGGCGTCGTAGCGCGTGGACAGGAAACCCTGTGCCAACGGACTCCACGCGATGATCAGTCGATCATTGGCCTGAGCCCAGGGAATGAGATCCGATTCCGGACCGCGGTCCACGAGGCTGTACTTGACCTGGTTACTCAGCACCCTGGATCCCAGGGCGTGTTGTGCCGCCTGCCAACGGCCCAAGGAGTAGTTGCTGACTCCGACATCCGCGACGACGCCAGTCTCCTGAAGCGACCGCATCTCTGCCATCAGTAGACGATCAGGAATGACGGGGTTGGGCTGGTGGACTTGATAGAGGTCGATTTGCTCGACTTCGAGGCGCTTGGCGCTGCCTGTGCCGTGGCGTTGCACGAGTCCGGGGATCGGAACGATTGGGAAGTACTTGGTGGCGACATAGGCCTCATCTCGTCGACCTGCCAGGGCCCGCCCGACGATTCGTTCGCTACGACCGAAACCTTAGGCCTCAGCGGTATCGATCAGCGTTACCCCCCGGTCGAGTGCCCGCGTAAGGATGCGCCCGGCCTCGCCTTCCGCGTAGGAACTGCCGTATCCCCACTCCCTCGAACCGAACTGCCACGTGCCCAACCCGAGCCTGCTGACCCGGGTCAACCCCGGGAGATCGAGAAACTTCATGCCGCCATCCTCTTCGACACGTCCGGGCGGCACAATTTGGGGCCTCAACCGCGGAGGCGGAGGCGGGGCTTAGTCAGCGCGCGCCCTGCACAGACTTAAGATCCAACACCTGCTGCGCGCTCTGAACCGCGGACGCACGCTTCGAGTGCGGGTCACCGCGGCCGCGGTTAGCGAGCACTTGAACCGGGCCGCAGTCATTCAAGTGGCGCATCGCGATGAAGCCCTTAGCCTTGACTCATATGAACATCGCAGCCACGGAGATGAAGCGCTCCAAGACTCGGTTCGGCCTGCTCACGGCCGCCGTCGCGCTGCTCATCTTCCTCGTGCTTCTTCTCACCACCCTGTCCAATGCGCTCGTCTCGTCGCTTGTGGGCGCCCTGGAAAGCCTGCGCACCGATGGCCTGGTCTACTCCGACACTGCTCGGGACAACATCGTGGCGAGCCGCCTCGCCCCGGGAACCGTCGCGCAGGTCGCCGCTGTCCCCGGCGTGGCCGCCGCGGCTGGCCTCGGGACCTTCACCACCCGCACTGCGTTGGCAGGTGTCGATACGGACATCCAGGTGGTCGGCTTCGAACCGCAGGGTCCCGGCACGCCGGACGCCCTATCGTCGGGTCGCTTACCGACAACGCCGCAGGAGACGGCAGTGGATGGCGGTGGGCTGGCCCTCGGCGACCGCGTAGCACTGACTCCCGGCGGGCCTGAACTGACAGTGGTGGGATTACTCCGGGGAGCCCAGTTCAATGCCCTGCCGACCCTCTACGTCGACCTCGAGGCCTACGACGCGGCTGTCCGAGCCGCCAACCCCGGCCTTCCGTTCGTGCCTCTCAACGCCGTGGCCTTCGACGTCGAACCGGGCCAGGACGTGGCCACGGTGGCTGCGGCCGTGGCAGCCGGCGTGGCTGGTGTGACGGCCTATCCCAAGTCCGAGGCGGTGGCCCTAATCCCAGGGATCGACTCCATCAGTCAGAGCTTCGGGATTCTGGTGGGTCTCACCTTCATCATCGGCATCGTCGTCATCGGCTTCTTCTTCCTGATCCTCACGGTGCAGAAGCTCAAGGCCTTCACCCTGCTACGGGCCATCGGCACATCGACGCGGCGACTTGCTGTCATGGTGGCGATGCAGATCGTGCTCGTCGTGCTTGTGGCATCCGCCATAGCCCTCGGTCTCACGCTGCTGGCCGTGCAGGGCCTCAACACCGGCATCCCGGTGACGCTCGACCCGACGCTGATCATCGGAGTCGTCGTCGCGGTGCTGCTCTTCTCGCTGCTCGCTGGGATGCTGAGTATTCGACGGATCGCCCGGATAGACCCGGCAACGGCGGTGGGTGCCCGATGATGCTCGCGCTGAAGGAAGTACGCCGCGGGAAGGCCCGATTCGCCGCGATCGTCTCAGCCCTGTCGCTGATCGTGTTTCTCGTGCTGGTGCTCGGAGCGCTGTCGGACGGCCTCTTCTACGGAGCGACCGGCGCAGTGCGCAACAGCACTGCGACGTCGTACGTGTTTGCCTCCGACGCGGAGGGTTCGCTGGTGCGGTCCCGGCTCGCGGAGAAGGACCTGGCGGCAGTGGCCGCAGTGCCCGGTGTCGAGGCGGCAGGCCCGTTGGGTGTGCTGCTGACGGGCGGGACCGGTCCGCAAGGACCAGTCGACCTCGCCGTCTTCGGATTGACACCGGGAGGCCCCGGCACTCCGAAGTCGTTGACAGCCGGCCGACTGCCCGGCCCGGGTGAGCCAGGCACGGCAGCTGTCGACACCAAGCTGCAGGACTCCGGCGTGGCGCTCGGATCGCAGGTCTCTGTCGGCGGTGTGCCGACAACGGTTGTGGGATTCGTGTCCGAGGCCGAATACCAACTGCAGCCCACCCTCTGGACGGATGTGCAGACCTGGCGGGCGATGCGCGACGCTGTCCGGCCGGAACTGCGCGGTCAGCCCGACGCGATCAACGCAATCGCGGTGATAGGCCCGGGAGTGGATTTGGCTGCCGTCGCCACCGCGGTCCCCGACACCACCGCGCTGACCGCAGAACAGACAGCGCTGGCCATCCCCGGTGTGGAGCAGCAGCGCTCCACGCTCAACTCCATCATCTACACGACGCTGGCCGTGGCGGCGCTGGTTGTCGGCCTGTTCTTTGCCCTGGTGGTGCTGGAGAAGCGGGAGTTGTTCGCGGCCCTGAAGGCACTGGGCGCATCGACCGGCAAACTGGGCATTGGCGTGGTTGCGCAGGCAGTAATCGCGTCCATCGCCGGGGTGATCATCGGCACTGTCCTCGCGCGACTGTTCGACCTCATCATTCCGCCAGAGGTGCCCACCTTGTTCCGCACCGCCACCCTCGTCACCATCGCCGTGTTCACTGTCGTGGCAGGCATCGTCGGCGCACTGTTCTCACTGCGTCGGATCGCGAAGATCGATCCCGCCACCGCCATTGGAGGAGCCCTATGACCCACGACCCGGACGATCCCGTGCTGGCGGCCACCTCGGCAGTCCCCGATGGCCCCGGCGAGGCGCCGGCGATCGACGCTTCCCACCACACGGCCGCACTGCTGTCGGTCACCGACGTGCGCAAGGTGTACGGCGCGGGCCACACCGAGGTGGTCGCGGTGGCCGACGCCACGATGGCGGTGGATGAAGGGGAGTTCGTGGCGCTGCTGGGGCCGTCGGGCTCCGGCAAGACCACTCTGATCTCCATCATCGGTGGGCTTCTCTCACCCACGTCGGGGAGTGTCCACCTTGGCGAGACCGACGTGACCTCCCTCAGCGCGAAGGAGCTCACCCGCTTCCGTGCCGAACGGGTGGGCTTTGTGTTCCAGTCGGCAAACCTCGTGCCGTTCCTCACCGCCCGGGAGAACCTCCTCTATGTGGCTTCGCTGGTCAAAGGCGGCTCGCGGAAGGCCGCCCAGGCACGCGCCGATCAACTACTCGAGGAGCTCGGTCTCGCCGACCGCGGCCGGAACCTGCCCGAGCAACTCTCCGGCGGCGAGCGGCAGCGGGTGGCCATCGGACGTGCCCTGATGAACGACCCGGACCTCGTGCTGGTCGACGAGCCGACCGCGGCCTTGGACACTGCCCTCGGCCGACAGGTGGTTGAACTGCTTCGTCGGGAGGTCAAGTCGCGCGGCAAGACCGGCATCATGGTCACCCACGACCTGCGAATGGTCGAATACACCGACCGGGTGTTCGAGATCCTCGACGGCGAACTCACCCACGTCGAATCACCCAGCGCCCTGAGCCACCACTCGATTCCGCGGCGCCGAGACTGACGCCGGTCACTACCTCCACGGAGACTGGCGTCGAGATTCGCAGGTGGGATTTGCGCCAGCCAATCGCGTCGGGAATTCCCCCGCCCCCCACGATGCAGGCCCCGGCAGTAGATTCGTCTTATGTCCGAACTTGCCGGGCAGGTGCCTGGTCCCAGTTGCATCGCGTTGTCTGACGAAGTCCTCGGGTGCGTCGTCCTGGTAGATGGTGACGGCACCATCGTCGATATCAGTCCTGGTGCCGAATCGCTCCTGGGTTGGTCTCCCGACGGAATCCGTGGCAAAGCGATAGATGTGTTGGTCCCAGAGCCTGTTCGCACGCAGCATGCACGTCAAGTTTCGGAATTTCTGGCCGACTCTGAGCGACCAGCGACGCGTCGGCTTCACCCGGTTGCGCTTCATCTTGATGGTCGCGAAATTCCGGTGGACATCGAACTGCGCCCGTTGCTCTTTCACGGCGATCGTTACGTTGCGGCAGTGCTGACAGACGCCACCACGGATCGGTCCGCGCGACTCCTTGCGGAAGCGCATACCCGCACCGCAATCGGTCAGGAACTCAAATCCGCCGACGGGCGGTTCCTGAAGGCTAACCCGGCCTTTTGCCAACTCCTCAACTACGAAGCGCTCAGTGAGCTGGCCGAAAGCGAATCCCGCTACCGCTTGCTGGCCGAGAACGCAACGGATGTGGTTTACCAACTAGATGCCGATAGTCGGCTGAAGTGGGTCTCGCCTTCGATCGGGGCGGTCCTAGGTTGGCGTCCGGAGCAGCTAATCGGTGTCGATGCGATCGAGCTAGCTCATCCTGACGACATTGCCACGGTTCTTAGCTGGCGGCGCAAGCTGTTCGACGGCACGGAGAGTCCAAAGTTCGAAGTGCGAATGCGCTGCGCTGATGGCGCCACCAAATGGATGTCGCTGCAGGCCCGACCAACAAGGGATCATGCCGGTTCGATCAACGGAGTGATCGTCGGGCTGCGGGATGTAGACCAGGAAGTCAGGGCCCGAGCGCAAGCGGCCCGGGTGGAAGGGATGTTTCGACTGGCGATGAATGGGGCACCGCAAGGGATGTCCGTTACCGGATTGGACCTGGGTTTTCTTCAAGTCAACCCGGCATTGTGCTCGATGCTGGGTCGTGATGAGGCGTGGTTGTTGGCGCACAACGTCCGCGACGTGGTCCACCCTGCTGACCTTGAACAGGATCTGGCTGGGCGCGGTGAGTTGCTCAATGGCCGCGGCGAAGCCTCAGTGCAGGAGTGCCGCTGGCTCAGGGCCGACGGTTCTGAAATCTGGGTTAACCATTCGATGGGTTTGCTCCGGGATGAGCACGAGCAGCCGCTGTTCTATGTCTCCCATGTTCAGGACAACACGGCAGCGCACCAGGCCCGAGCCGAACTCTCGTATCGGCCGACTCACGACGCCCTGACCGGTCTGATCAACCGAGAACATGTCCATGAACGAATTGCCGGGGTGTTGGGCCAGGTTCCGCTCAGGGGTGGGCCGGCTGGCCTGCTGTTTTGCGACTTAGACAACTTCAAACAAGTTAACGACAACTTTGGTCACGCTGTCGGCGATCACGTGCTGCGGATCACCGCGGACCGGATCGTGTCGGTCCTGCGCGGGAGCGACATTGTCGCCAGGCTCGGGGGTGACGAATTCGTGGTGATGTTGACCGAGGTCCATGATCTGTCGGCCGCAATAGCAATGGCCGAGAAGATCCGCGAGGCAGTGGCTGCACCAATCATCCTTGACGACCAGCACCTCAATATCACGATCAGCGTGGGGGTCGCCCTAGCAGTTCCGGATGCTGATGTGGCGTTGCTACTGCGCAGTGCTGATGGCGCGCTTTACGAGGCAAAAGAAGGCGGCCGTGACCGGGTTGCCACTTTCGCCGGGACACAAGAAGGACACCGGGGCCACGGGTACGACGAGCAACCCTAAGGAACCGCGACGGCCGGATCAGCAGTAACGCCGGCTTCCAGGTCAGCCAGGAGATCCAGCAGTCCGGCCGCCTCCCAGGTGCGGTTGCGTTGCCCGCGCGATGCCCGCGTTACGACTCCCGCAGTCTCCAACTGACGGAGAGCCTCGTTGACGACAGCCTTGGTCCGTCCGGTGGCGGCAACGGCAACGGGGACGGAGATCATCGGGTGTGCGGGCAGCACACCGATCAGCGTCCAGGCGACGGAGTCCGCGCGAGGATTCGACGACTCGCGCAGTGTCGTCCGCCATCGGTCCTGCAGGCCTTCTACCCGACCGAGGTAGGCGGTGGCGAGTTCGGCGGATTGGGCGGTCGCCGAAGCGAACGTCGTGAGCCACCCGCCGATGTCCCCGCCCGCATAGCCATCCAGCCCCGCGATGTAGGTGCCCTTGTCGCCGGCCAGCACGACGCTGATCGGTGGCACATACCTCGGGGTCAGCCCGCGCCGCCGGAGCACGATGTGGATCAGTGCCCGTCCAGTGCGTCCATTACCGTCCAGGAACGGGTGGATGACCTCGAACTGCGCGTGCACGAGGCCGGCCTGGATCACCGGGGGCAGGATGTCATCATTGATGGCCGCGCACAGGTCCTCCAGCAG
>CAZJNU010000090.1:2723-9602 GCA_964547485.1 uncultured Actinomycetes bacterium | reverse complement strand
CGGCACTTGACCGGCTGATCGGTCTGTACGCGGTTGAAGCGGCCGCGAAGAAGTCAGTGAAGCTCGCGCAAGAGGACCTCGATGTCGAAACACTCGCCGCGTATGGCGACCTCGATGAGGGGGACGTGCGGGAGTTGGTGCTGGATGACAAGTGGGCGGCGACCATATCCGCGCGCGTCGCCGCTGAACTGAACACCCTGACCCTGACGCTCGTCGACCGAATCCGCGAACTCGGCAACCGTTACGACCAGACCGTCGGCGAGTTGGAGTCGCGCCTCGCCGAACTCGACGCACGCGTCGCTCAACACCTCGCCGACATAGGTGTCTCGTGAAATCGTGCGCAATCGAGAGGGCGCCGTGGCCGACTGTCCGCCTGGACGATTTGGCTACGCGAGGGAGCGGTCATACTCCCAACAAGCGGGTCCCGCAGTATTGGGACGGAGACGTTCGCTGGGTCTCGCTCAAGGATACGTTTCGCCTCAATCGCCGGTACATCACTGACACATCGAGCCGGATTACCGAGGAGGGGCTGGCGCATTCGTCCGCCGTTCTCCATCCACGCGGATCGGTAGTTCTCTTGCGCGACGCGGGCGTTGGTAATTCTGGGATTCTGGGCCATGACATGGCGGTTAGCCAGCACTTCATCGCTTGGGCCTGCGGCGAGGAGCTGGACAGCCAGTTCCTGTACTACGTGCTCCAGGGCCGAAAGGAGGAGTTCGAGCGGATCTCGAACGGCAGCACCATTAAGACGATCGGCTTGGACCACTTCAGGCGGTTGACCGTTCCTCTCCCACCCCTTCCGGAGCAGAAGCGGATCGCGGCGGCGTTGTCGGACGCGGACGAGTTGATCATCGGGCTGGAGCGCTTAATCGCGAAGAAGCAGGCGATCAAGCAGGGAATGATGCAGCAGCTCCTCACCGGCCAAACCCGCCTCCCGGGTTTCACGGAGAAGTGGCGAACAGTGGATCTGGGCGAGTTGGGGGCCTTCATTAAGGGCACCGGGATCAAGCGCGATGATGTGCGTCGTTCGGGGGTTCCGTGCATTCGTTACGGGGAGATCTACACGAGGTATCGGAACTACACCAGTGAGACAGCCTCGTTCGTGGGTGAACGCGTCGCCAGTGAGGCGTTGCCTATTCGCTTTGGCGACATCCTCTTCGCTGGTTCGGGTGAAACTCGGGACGAGATTGGACTCTGCATCGCATTCATTGGGCGGGAGTCGGCTGTGGCCGGTGGTGACATCGTCATCCTGCGTGGCCGTGATTTCAACCCTGTCTTCCTTGCTTGTGCTGCGAACACCCCTGGTGTCGCCAGTCAGAAGGCTCGTCTGGGGCAGGGTGACGCGGTGGTTCACATCAGCGGACGGGCGTTGGCCTCAATCGAAATAGACTTGCCTCAGAAGCAGGAGCAGGACGCCATTGCAGAAGTAGTGCTTGATGTGGACGCGGAAATTGATCTGCTCACCGAGCGGCTCGTTAAGGCAAGGGCCGTCAAGCAGGGGATGATGCAGGAACTCCTCACTGGGCGGACCCGCCGTGGGGTGGCGGAGGGGGCGGAATGAAGAGGGCCGGAAGTCCGGTCGGGGGCTGCGCGAGCGCGAACCACAGGGGCAGGAACCAGTCATCAACACATCAACCGGGGGGTAACACATGACCGAGATCGAACCATCGCCGAGCCAGTTCCTGGTCTACGCCGACGAGTCGGGGCAGGTACGAATCGATGTGCGCTTCGACGAGGGGACGGTGTGGTTGAGTCAAGAGCAACTGGTCGCACTGTTTGGCTCGTCGAAGGCCAACATCAGCGAGCACGTGAGCAACATCTTCGCCGAGGGTGAGCTCGACCCGGGAGCAACTGTTCGGGATTTCCGAACAGTTCGTCAGGAGGGCAGTCGCCGGGTCACCCGAAGCATCACCCACTACAACCTCGACATGATCATCTCCGTCGGGTACCGCGTTCGTAGTTTGACCGCGACTCAGTTCCGGATCTGGGCCACGGCCCACTTGCGCGAGTTGATCGTCAAGGGTTTCGTGCTCGACGATGAACGGCTCGCCAACCCGGATGTGCCGTTCGACTACTTCGACGAGCTCCTCGAACGCATCCAGGCGATCCGTACCAGCGAGCGTCGGTTCTATCAGAAGATCACCGATGTGTATGCCACGTCGCTGGACTACGACGCCTCCGCCGAGGTGACGCGGACCTTCTTCGCCACCGTCCAGAACAAACTGCACTGGGCGATCACGGGGCAGACCGCTGCCGAGATCGTGCATGGGCGCGCCGATGCGACCAAGCCGAACATGGGGTTGACCAGTTGGCGCGGTGCGAAGCCGCGCAGCGCCGATGTCAGGGTCGCGCAGAACTACTACCAGCCGGCCGAGCTCGCGGCCCTGGACAACCTGGTCGAGCAATACCTGGTGTTCGCCACCGGGCAGGCGCAGCGACGGGTGCCGATGCGGATGGCCGACTGGCTCACCAAACTGGACGGATTCCTCACCCTCAATGACCGCGACATCCTCGCCGGGGCTGGCAAAGTGTCGGCTCAACTGGCCGATGCCACGGCGAGGGCCGAATTCGAGGCGTACTCAGAGGCTGAGTCGGCGGCGCACGAGTCGGACTTCGACAAGTTCGTCCTCGAGGCCCAAGCCCAACGGGCACAGCAGGCACGGCGCGGGATCGACACCGGTGGGGGAACGTCATGAGCGAGGTCGGTCAGGTGGAGCGGAAGACGCAGCAGCGCGTCGTCGAGTTGTTTCGCGACTCACTGGGGTACGACTACCTGGGCAACTGGTCGCAGCGGGCGGGCAACTCAAACGTGGACGTGGCCCTGCTCACCTTGAATCTGGCGACCCGCGGCTACAGCGACACGTTGATCGCCAAGGCCATCGACAAGCTGAAGAGCGATGCGTCCCTCGGTGGGGGCCGGGATCTGTACGAGGCGAACCGAGACGTCTACACACTTCTCCGGTACGGGGTCAAAGTGAAGCCGGGAATCGGCGAGCACACTGAGACGGTCTGGCTGATTGATTGGAAGAACCCGGAGGCGAATCACTTCGCGGTGGCCGAGGAAGTAACGGTTCTTGGCCAGCACACCAAGCGGCCCGACGTGGTCCTGTACGTCAACGGCATCGCCGTGGTCACGCTCGAGCTGAAGCGCTCCAAGGTCGCGGTGTCGGAGGGGATTCGCCAGACGATCGGGAACCAGGACCCGAAGTTCATCCGACCCTTCTTCTCGACCGTCCAACTTGTGATGGCCGGCAACGAGGTCGAGGGGCTGCGGTACGGCGTCATCGACACGGCCGAGAAGTACTGGCTGTCCTGGCGCGAGGAGTCGAACATCGAGGAGCCCCTCGACAGGGCGTTGACTCAGCTCTGCTCCAGGCCACGTCTGCTCGAGGTAGTCCACGATTTCATGGTGTTCGATTCCGGCGTCAAGAAGACCTGCCGCCACAACCAGTACTTCGGGGTGAAGGCCGCCCAGGCCAGGATCGCCAAACGCGAAGGCGGCATCATCTGGCACACCCAGGGGTCGGGCAAGTCTCTGACCATGGTGTGGCTGGCCAAGTGGATCCGGGAGAACCAGTCCGATGCCCGAGTCCTGCTGGTCACCGACCGCACCGAACTCGACCAGCAGATCGAAGGTGTCTTCGCAGGCGTCAACGAGTCGATCTACCGGACCACCAGCGGTGCCGACATGGTGGCCACCCTCAACGGATCCGAGGAATGGCTGATCTGCTCGCTGATCCACAAGTTCCGCGGGCCGGACGACGACGCGCCGCCTGCGGAGGGCTCCGTCGCTGGCGGCGCGCATGCGAAGGAAGGCTCCGCCTTCGTGCGCGAACTCAACTCTCAGGTTCCCGCGAACTTCCGAGCGAAGGGCAACCTGTTCGTTTTCGTGGATGAAGCCCACCGCACCCAGTCGGGCAAGCTGCACGACGCCATGAAGGAACTCCTCCCCAGCGCCATGTTCATCGGCTTCACCGGCACCCCGTTACTCAAGGCCGAGAAGGCGACCAGCATCGAAACCTTCGGCAGTTTCATCCACACCTACAAGTTCGACGAAGCTGTGCAGGACGGCGTGGTTCTCGACCTGCGCTACGAGGCTCGCGCCATCGATCAGGAGCTGACCTCCCCGGAGAAGATCGACAAGTGGTTTGACGCCAAGACCAAGGGCATGACCGACCTGTCCCGGGCCGAGTTGAAGAAGCGTTGGGGGACGATGCAGAAGGTCGTCAGTTCCGAACCCCGCGCTCGACAGATCGTCGACGACATCCTGCTGGACATGGAGACCAAACCCCGCCTCTCCGACGGCCGCGGCAACGCCATGCTGGTCGGCGCCAGCATCTACCAGGCCTGCAAGTTCTATGAACTGTTCTGCCAGGCCGGGTTCAAGGGCAAGTGCGCCATCGTCACCAGCTACGAACCCCAAGTGGGCGACATCGCCAAGGAAGACTCAGGCCACGGCGCCACCGAGGCCCTTCGCCAATTCGACATCTACCGGCAGATGCTCGCAGACCACTTCGACGAACCCGCCGACACGGCGATGTTCAAGGTGGACCAGTTCGAGCGAGACGTGAAAGAGCGGTTCATCAAACACCCGGGCCAAATGCGGCTACTGATCGTGGTCGACAAACTGCTGACCGGCTTCGACGCGCCTTCAGCTACCTACCTGTACATCGACAAGAAGATGGCCGACCACGGCCTGTTCCAGGCCATCTGCCGCGTCAATCGACTCGACGGTGACGACAAGGACTACGGCTACATCGTCGACTACCGGGACCTGTTCAACTCCCTCGAGGACGCCATCACCGACTACACCAGCGGCGCCCTGGACGGCTACGAACGCAAGGACATCGAAGGCCTGCTCTCCGACCGGATCGAGAAGGCCCGCGAGGATCTCGACGATGCCCTTGAGACGATCCGGGCTTTGTGCGAACCGGTGGCCCCGCCGAAGAATACGCTCCAGTATCAGCAGTACTTCTGCGCCAACGAGCAGGGAAACGCCGCGCAACTCAAGGCCAACGAACCCAAACGCGTTGAGCTCTACAAGGCGGTCGCCGCAGTGACCCGCTGCTACGGCAACCTCGCCAACGAGATGACCGCCGCCGGCTACAGCGACCGCGACGCGGCCCGAATCAAGACCGAGATCGGCCACTACGCCAACGTCCGGGACGAGGTCAAACTCGGGGCTGGCGAGGACGTCGACTTCACGCAGTACGAGGCCGGGATGCGGCACCTGCTCGACACCTACATCAGCGCCGCGCCTTCCGAAACCGTCTCCGACTTCGCGGATACCGGACTGATTCAACTCATCGTCCAACTCGGCGCCGGGGCCATCGACAAACTCCCCGCAGGCATCAAGGGCGACCCCGAAGCCGTCGCCGAGACGATCGCGAACAACATGCGCAAGGTGATCATCGACGAGCGGGCAACGAACCCCAAGTACTACGACAAGATGTCCGACCTGCTCGATGCTGTGCTCGAAGAGCGCCGCAAGGGCGCGCTGGACTACCAGCAGTACTTGGCCACCCTGCTGGCACAAGCCGAGAAACTGGGCAAGGGCGAATCTGACACCGCCTATCCCGAGTGGGCCAACAACGGTGCCCGCCGAGCGCTCGTGGACTTCTTCCATCCGTCCACCGAGTTGGCCGTCGAGATGGACACCACCATCCGCCACACCAAGCCCGACTCCTGGATCGGTAACCCGATGAAGGAGAAGAAGGTCAAGCTCGCGCTCAGGCAGGCCCTGCCCGCGGACTTCGATCGCCTCGACGAACTGTTCGACCTGGTGAAGGCGCGCCATGAGTACCACTAGCGCCTACCTGAGGGTTCGCGGAATTGACATCGACGTCGTCTACAAGGACATCAAGAACCTGCATATCGGCGTCTACCCACCGATGGGCCGAGTTCGAATCGCCGCACCGCTCAAGTTGGACGATGAAGCGGTGCGCCTGGCCGTGGTTCAGCGGCTGAGTTGGATCAAGAAGCAACGTGACCAACTCCGGTCGGTTCAGCGCCAGACCGTGCGAGAGATGGTGACGGGCGAGTCGCACTACGTCTGGGGCGTGCGGACCCGGCTGAAGGTGGTCGAAGGTCCAGGCCCCGCCCGTGTCGAAGCCGGGGGTGGCCGGCTGCTCCTCTATGTGCCGGCTGGCTCCGACGCGGCCACTCGGTTTGCCGTCTTGCAGCGATGGCGGCGCGAGCAACTTCGCGATCGACTCGGCCCGCTCATCGCGACCTGGGAACCCGTCATCGGACGGGCTGTGCCGCGCTGGAGCATCCGCAGGATGAAGACCAAGTGGGGCTCGTGCAACCGCGAGACCGGCCACCTCTGGTTCAACCTGGAGCTCTCCAAGAAGCACCCGGATTGTCTTGAATACATCGTCGTCCACGAGCTGGTGCACCTACTCGAGCGCAGCCATGGGGACCGTTTCACGACGCTGATGGACGGCTTCCTGCCCGATTGGCGCGCCCGCCGCGATCAACTCAACGACGCACCGCTGGCCGCGGAGACCTGGGGCAGCTAGCTGTGGGGTGTCTGATCCTGGCCCCGAGCCGTGACAACGGAACTTCCACGCCGAATACGCGGGGTCGAAAGCCAGCGTTCGCATCGACGACGGTGAATTAGTGAAATGAATTGCCCGGTAAGATTGAACCACTGGCGTAGGAGGTGGCTATGGCGCGCATCGTCGGCGTGGTTACTGACCCAGCCAGCTACATTCTCACCCTGACGCTGGACGACGGGCGCACAACCCGCTTCGACGTGGCGCCCATGCTGTGGGGGCCAGTGTTCGAACCACTGAAGAACGACCGGGCGCTCTTCGACGCCGTGCAAGTCAGTGACTACGGCGACACCGTCACCTGGCCAACCGGGGCAGACATTGC
>CAZJNU010000090.1:0-2623 GCA_964547485.1 uncultured Actinomycetes bacterium | reverse complement strand
GGCACGCGCGAAGGCGCTTCTTCCGGGGCCCGATGAGCGCACCGATTAGTGGCCATAGACCAGTCGGTTTGCCGTAGTGTCTTGTCGGCCAGGACCATGGAAGAAGAAGGGGCCCGATGAGCGGACTGTCACGACGTAGGTTCATGCAGTCCAGCGCGGTGCTCGCGATTTCGTTGGGGCTGCCGATCTCGAAGGTGGGGGCGGCGTTGGCGGCGCCACTCGCCCCGGCTGGCGATGCGCCGTCGACTCTGTTGCAGACGGTGTTGCAGCGTTCGGTGGGCAACCGGGAGTACCGGACGCTCGTCCCGAGTGCAGGCGAGCCCTATCTGCCGCGACTGGATGTGCTCGGGCGAACGCCGGCGGCGTCACGGGTACGGACCCGCCGATCGCTCTACTACCTGGGTCACCTGTCCGACGTGCACATCATCGATGCGCAGTCACCCGCTCGGGTCGAACCGCTGCTGGCACAGAGCGTGGCGACCTGGAATGGTTCCGCGCGGCCGCAGGACACTCTCACTGTGCACGTGCTCGCGGAAATGGTGAAGGCGGTCAACGCCCTGCGGGTGAGCCCGTTGACCGGTGCGCCGGTGGCAGCCTTCCTGAACACTGGCGACAACGCCGACATGTACTCCCAACTCGAACTTCGGTGGTACATCGATCTGCTCGACGGCGGTCAGGTGACACCCAACAGCGGTGCCCCCCGGGTGTACGAAGGGATGCAGGGCTGGCTCGACACGGAGATGATCTACCACCCGGAGCAACCTGCTGCCGATGCCTACGGAGCGTACGGTTTCCCGCAGATCCCCGGACTGCTCGATGCCGCCGTGAGTCAACCCGTTGATTCGCCGGGACTGTCCGCCCCGTGGTACACGGTCTTCGGCAACCACGATGCGCTGTACTTCGGCTTCTTCCCGATCGACTCCGCGCTGCGATCGCTGGCAGTTGGTCGCCAGAAGCCGTATGAGTGGCAAGCCCTCGGCCTGAACTACCTCTCCGGCTGGGCACAGCAGAGCAATCCGTTGGCCCGGCTGAGCCACATGATCACCACCAACTTCGGGTTCGAGTCGGGTTTCCGGGAGGTCACTTCGGATTCCTCCCGTGCGCTGCTCGATCGGCTGGAGTTCATGCGGGCGCACTTCGACACCACAGCTTTCCCCGGACCGGTCGGGCACGGCTTCACCCAGAACAACCTGGACACCGCTCAGACCTGGTGGAGCGCAACGATTGGCGAGCGGCTCAGGATCTTCGGACTCGATACCTGCAACACGGTGCTGGGCGCGGATGGAGCTGTGCCACAGGACCAGTTCGACTGGTTGAAGGCGGGGCTCGCCGATGCGGCGCAGAAGAAGCAACTCGCACTCGTGATGAGTCATCACAACAGCCGCACCTTGGAGAACGTGGCCGAGCCCGCGATCGGTCCCTCGCAGCCACTGGTGCACGCCGAAGCGTTCATCGCGATGCTGCATGAGTACCCGAACATGATCGCCTGGATCAACGGCCACACCCACAACAACACCATCCAGGCCCACCCGAACCCGGGCGGTTCGGGCGGCTTCTGGGAGGTGACCACCGCGTCCTGCGTCGACTTCCCGCAGCAACAGCAGATGGTCGAGATCGTCGACAACCGAGACGGCACGATGTCGATCTTCACGACTGTCGTGGATCATGCCTCGGATCCAGTGTGGCGCGAGGGTGACTTCAGCCAGACCGGCCTCGCGTCACTGAGTCGGCAGCTCGCGAGCAACGACTTCACGGAGAATCCGATGATGCGCAGGGGCGGCGACGACGATCGAAATACCGAACTGCTGCTCCCTGCGCCGTTTGACCTGTCGGTCATCACCGAGGCGGAAATCGAACGACTGCAGAATGAAAGCCGAGCTGGGTTCCTGCGTCGACAGGGTGGTGGATCGCAATGAGCGCAACGCGCGCCCCGGGCGCAACGAGATGGTCGAAGCGCCGGTTGGGCGTGCTCCTGGCGGCCGGATCCGGAGCCGTCCTGCTCGGTGCGTGCTCCCAGATCGCGGTGCTCCAACCAGTTGCCGGCGATGAGATCACCGGGGTCGAGACCGCCGTCTCGGACGTGGTCCAGCAGGCCGGTGTGGACGTGCTCACTTGGCCCACCTGTACCTTCAGCGGAGTCGTCTACACGTGCAAGGGGTCGACCGTGTCAGGCCAACCCATTGTCGGCGTGACCGGGGAGAGCAAGCCTCTGCAGGTGAAGGTGTCGGTCGGTGGCCGGCAGATCTTCGAGGGCTTCGTTCGCGACGTGCTGGAGAAGGAAGGTCGTAAGCCATGACCGTTGACGCATCGGCGATCGTTGCTGCAGAGGAGACCCCCGCGGCGCAGTACTACCGGTTCTCCGCCCTGTTCAGCGGGCTGGCCAAAATGTGGCGCGGCTGGCGGGTGACCGGGCCCGTGGTGGTCGTCAATGCGGTGATTCAAGCGCTACTGATCATCCCGTCCACCGGCGGCACGTTCTCCACGCCGGTCTTCCTGCTGACCGCTCTCGCCTCGGCGGCTGTGATGCTGGCGGCGGCTGCCGTGGTGGTTGCCGGGAGTCTGGAGAGTGCTGTCGGGCCGGTGACCTGGGCGGCGACCCTGCAACGGATCCGCGGCAGTCTGC
>CAZJNU010000089.1:0-9770 GCA_964547485.1 uncultured Actinomycetes bacterium | reverse complement strand
ACTCGGTCGCCCCGGCGCTGTGCCTTGCCCTGAAGTTGCGGCCGGGTGTCCGGCTCCTTGGTTGCAGTCTCTGTCGTCGCCATTCATCCCCCTTCCAGGGAGTGAGGTCGGCACCCGAGCTAGGGGCGCGGGCGGGTGCCGACCTCGAAACCGACTAGCTCAGCGCCTTGACCGCGGTCGCGACCTGGGTCTGCAGTTCGGTGGGAAGCGGCACGTAGCCGATCTCCGTCAGTCCCGCCTGGCCAGCAGGCGACGAGGTGTAGGTCAGGAAGCTCTGGGTCAACGGGAGCGTGGCCCCAAGACCCTTCGAGCAGGTGATCTCGTACGCCACGGCGAGCACAGGGTAGGAACCCGGAGTCTTCGTCGCGTAGTCGATCGCGAGGGTGATGTTGTTGTCCGCGTTGGTCACCTTGGCCGTAGCCAGACCCGCGGTAGCGGTCTCGGTGGACAACTCCACCGCGCCGCCGCCGTTGTCGATCGCCGCAGCCTTGGCGCCGGCTTCAGCCAGGAACGACTCCTCGATGTAGCCAATCGAGTTGGGCGTGGACTTCAGGCTGGAGGCGATGCCGTCATTGCCCTTGGCGCCCTGACCGCCCGGCGCCTTCCATTCCTTCTCATCGCCATAGGTCCAGGCGCCGCCGGAAGCTTCAGTGAGCCACGCGGTGAAGTTCGCGGTGGTACCGGAGCCGTCTGACCGGTGGTACTGGGCGATAGTGGCGTCCGGCAGGGTCACGCCGGAGTTGATCGCGGCGATCGCCGGGTCGTTCCACTTGGTGATCTGGCCGGAGAAGATCTTCGCGGTGACCGCGGGGGTGAGGGTCAACTTCTCCACCCCGGGCACGTTGTACGCGACTGCGATCGCGCCGCCGACCATCGGCAGGTTCCAGGCGGGGTTGTTCGCGCAACGGGCCTGCGCCTTGGTGGCGTCCTCTTCCTTGATCGCCGCGTCGGAGCCAGCGAATGACGTCTGGTTGTTGATGAAGTCCTGGATGCCCGCGCTCGACCCTGACGGCGAGTACTCGATCGTGGCGCCCGGGCACGCCGTCTGGTAGGCGTTGATCCACTCGTTGATCGCGTTCTTCTGGAAGGACGAACCGGAGGCCTTGATCGACCCGGTGGCGCAACTGATGTTGGCCGCCGCGCTGCCTGATGCACTACCCGAAGACGATGTCGAACCACCGTCGGAGCCACATGCTGCCAATGCTGCCGCGCCCGCGAAACCGACCGCCAAGAAACGTGCACCGCGAGAAACTCGCACTCTCATCCTCCATCGAATAGTTACCGTGACGGAAGTGAATGTAGGAGAGTCGGGTGACGAAACAGTGTGCCGCAGATGACGGCGAGGTGAACGAAACTGGAACACTTCGGTCCCGGTTCGACGGTGGCGAACGCACCGTCTACGGTCCGCCTCAGAGATCGAACCGTTCCAACCCGGCAACTGCGCTGGTGGGTTTGCCGCGGGATCCCAGAGTCCGATGAAGGACCACAAAACTCCCCGGTGCCAAAGGCTTCGTGGCCCGAACCTGCCTACCACTGAAGGAGAAGTAGTCGGCCAGGGCTTCCAACGCCGAAGGTAGCACCGGCCGGTGCGTGCAGATCACCATTGGCTCTGGGTCCCGCGCCAATGTGAGCAACCGACGCAGCGCCGTCTTCGGGCGTTTCCGGAAGGACTCCTCGCTGAACAGTTCCTCTGCGATCACGCGGGTACCTATCGATCGGGCCAGGGGGGCGACTGTCTGCAGACAGCGAGCCGCATCGGAGGAATGCACCGATTCGACCCCAAACGCCATCAACGACTCGACCAGATCCTTCGCCTGGCTGCGGCCCCGACTGTTCAACGGTCGGCGGCGATCATCCTTGCCCTTGAAGTCGGCGCGCTTTGTGGCCTCGGTGTGACGCAGGATGATCAGCGGCGACGTCAGCGGTGCGGCACAGGCGATATCAACCAGGGACCGGTCCCGGGGATACGACAGTTTCGCCTTGGCCCGGGCTGGCGGCAGCCACTCCATCTTGTCGATCTCGCGGTTCGGTCGGAACCCGCCGCCGCCCGAGCGAATCCGCCCGACCCAGTAGTCGACCGTCTTCTGCCGTCCCTCGACCCGATAGCGCTGTCCGGGCAGGGGCGCCCCGAGCACAACATCGGACCCCGTCTCCTCCAACGTCTCCCGTCGGGCCGTCATGGGTAGCGTCTCGCCGGCGTCGACCTTGCCCTTTGGCAGCGACCAGTCGTTGTGGCCGGGACGGTGCAGGACGCACACTTCGGTCCCCCTGCGCCCTTCCCGGAGCAGCACAACACCTGCCGCCCGGATCGTGCTGGCCACCAGTTCCCGGCCCTATCGCAGTTCGGTCGCGCGGTAGACACTGCGAACGCCGGGCCACACCTTGCGGAACTCCAACCGGTTGTGCAGTTCCTCCTCGAACTCGTACTCGTGCAGCAAACCGAGCGCGAATCCGGTCTCGCCGTCCACGTCCGGCAGCGCCGCGATCTCCCGGATGACGTCCTGCGCCACGCAGGCGTCCTGATGCTCACCAAGGACCTCGGTGACCAGAGACAGCGCGCCCCCAAGGTCGGCGGCAGGTTGACCGAACACCGGCTTGACCGCGTCGGCCGCGTAGCGCGCGCGTTTGGCCGCGATCCGCGCCTCATGCCAGGACTCGGCCGGACCTTCCAGATCGAGTAATTTGACGTCTCGCGCCAGTCGGCGCCAAGCCTTGGCCACCAACGGCGGAAGGACCTCGACACAGGGTTGCTCGGCCAGTTCCACCAGCCTGGGGTTGACGGCCGCATCGACCAGCATGTCCAACAATCGGAGGTGGCGGTCACTGCGCATGGCGGTGAGGGCATGTTCGCGGGCACCGGCCAACCGATGCCGCAACTGCGGATCCATCACCGATCTGATCAACATCGCCTCACGGTCGCCGAGGTCGTCGGCGTGCGCGTCGAGTCGCTCCAACAGCACCTCGGTGTCCCGGGCCACACCCAGTTCACCGGCTGCCCACTTCAACTCCTCGCGCAGCACCTCCGACCAGCCGGGTTCAACCATCGGGCTGAACACCTTCAACCCGCTGCGCAACTTCCGCGCTGCAACCCTCATCTGGTGGACGGCGTCCGGCAGGTCGCGGCGGACTCGCACATCCTGCTCCAAGAAGGCCCGGACATGTTTGCGAAGGTGCGCCCTGACTGCATCACCGGCCGGATCTAGCGGGCTGACAGTCGCCGCCTTCGGCACATCCGGGGGGCGTCGAGTCGCAGGCCCCAACGCACTGGCCGCCTTCGAGGTGGTGCTGGGCGTCGCCCCCGCAGCCAACAGCAGATCCACCGGGCCCGACAGGTCGGCATCCGGCACCAACGCCTCAACTTCGATCTCGCGGAACTTCGAGATCACCTCGTCGCCGTCCAGCACGGACACCGTGTCGTCCACCAACTCGGCGAACGCGACCCCGTCGGGGTCGTACAACAGGTAGGGACGGCGGGCAGTCCGCAACGTCACCACCGGCTTCAGTTCGGCGCCCCGAATGAAGGCGGTGACCACCTCGCGCAGCTGCGCCGGGACCTCACCGACCACGCCGGCCGAGAGCGGCACCCGAAGTTCGTCGCGCACTCCCTCGCTGGCACCCTCAACCGGCAGTTTCATATGCCAGCCGGCATCCTCGCCCCCCTCCCGCCTACGAAGCGTGACCCCCCACCGGAACAGAGCCAGGTCGTCGGTGTCGTGATACACCGCGAGCAGGTCCCGCACGGACTGCGGAGCGACCCGCTCGACACCCAACGCCTCCGTCAGGTCCGGCAGACGAAACAGGGCGTGCACCCGAAGTTTGCTCTCGACCTCCCGAACGGCGTCGGGGGCGACGGGGGCGACAACGGGCCTGGGATCCTCTTCCACGAGGTCAACTCTGACATCCGGCGGAGTCGGGTCCTCCACCTCCTCCTGGTCCGGGGTCATCGCGCCACCCCACGCAACTGGCGACTGCGGATCAGCAAGGCCTGCATGTCGGCCAGCGACTCGCCATCGTCGCCGTACACCCGTCGGTTCCAGGAACCGTGCTGATCAAGGTCCCACGCGGAGATGTCGGGGCCGAAGGCCAGGTCGAACATTCCGCTGATGGTGGCCACGTGGTCGGGATCGCTGAGCGAGAGTAGGGCCTCGACCCGGCGATCCAGGTTGCGGTGCATCAGATCCGCCGATCCGATCCACACCTCTGGGGCGCCGCCGTTGATGAACTCATAGGCCCGAGAGTGTTCCAGGAACCGGCCCAGCACGCTGCGGACCCTGATGGTCGGACTCATCCCGGGCACCCCCGGGCGGACCGCGCAGATCCCACGGACCCAGATATCGATCGGCACCCCCTCGATGGAGGCTCGATAGAGGGCATCGATGGTGCTCTCGTCGACAATCGAATTGCACTTGAAGCGGATCCTGGCAGGTCTACCCGCACGGTGGTGAGCCACCTCGCGCTCGATCCGTTCGACCAGCCCGGAGCGGATGCTGTGCGGCGCAACCAGCAGTCGACGATACGACGTGTGCATCGAGTAACCGGACAGTTGATTGAAGAGATTGGCGACATCTTCGCCGACCTCCCGGTCGGCGGTGAGGACGCCAAGATCCTCGTACATCCGTGCGGTCTTGGGGTGATAGTTGCCGGTCCCGATGTGGCAATAGCGCCGCAGCGTACCGCCGTCGTCGCGGACGACCATCGAGAGTTTGCAGTGAGTCTTCAACCCGACCAAGCCGTAGACGACGTGAACGCCGGCCCGTTCAAGTTTCCGGGCCCAGGAGATATTCGCTTCCTCGTCGAACCGAGCCTTGATCTCCACCAACGCCAACACCTGCTTGCCCGACTGCGCGGCGTCGATCAGAGACTCGATGATGGGCGAGTCGCCGGAGGTGCGATAGAGCGTCTGCTTGATTGCCAGCACCTTCGGATCCGCGGCGGCCTGCTCCAGGAATCGCTGCACGCTCGTGGAGAAGGAGTCGTAGGGGTGATGCAGCAGCACCTCACCGCGACGCATCGCTTCCAGCACGTCTGGCGCACTGGCGGATTCGACTTCTGCCAGTTCCTTGCTCGTCTTCGGCACGAACGGCGGATCCTTCAGGTCCTCATGGTCCAGCCCGACCAGCGCCCAGAGCCCCAGCAGGTCGACCGGCCACGGCAGTTTGAACACCTCCTGCTCACTGACACCCAGTTGGCGGACCAGTAGGTCGAGGACGTACGGATCGATGGATTCCTCCACCTCGAGCCGCACCGGCGGGCCGAACCGTCGTTTCATCAATTCCCGCTCGAGGGCCTTCAGCAGGTTCTCGGCATCGTCCTCCTCCACCTCGACATCCTCATTGCGGGTGACCCGGAAGGAGTGGTGTTGCAGCACCTCCATCCCCGGGAACAGCTCGTCCAGATGCGCCGCGATGACATCTTCCAGCGGTACGAACCTCGACCTGCCCACGTGCAGGAACCGAGCCAGTAGCGGCGGCACCTTCACCCGGGCGAACAGCTCGGTGCCGGTCTCCGGATTTCGCACCACCACGGCGAGATTCAACGACAGCCCGGAAATGTACGGGAAGGGGTGCGCCGGATCCACCGCCAACGGCGTAAGTACCGGGAAGACCTGCCGTCGGAAGAGAATGGTCAACTCACTTTGTTCCTCGCTCGTCAACTGCGACCAGCGGGCCAGTTCGATGCCATGCTCGGCGAGGCCGGGCAGCACCTCGTCGCGGAAGCAACGGGCCTGCCTCATCATCAGATCGTGGGAGTGGGCCAGCACCGCGTCGTGCACCTCTCGCGGCATCAACCCGCTGGCTGCGCGCACTGCGATTCCGGTGGCGATGCGACGCTTGAGGCCAGCCACCCGAACCATGTAGAACTCATCGAGGTTGCTGGCGAAGATGGCAAGGAACTTCGCCCGCTCCAGCAGCGGCAGTCGGGTGTCCTCGGCCAATTCCAGCACACGTTGGTTGAACGCCAGCCACGAAAGTTCCCTATCGATGAACCGACCGCTGGGCAGGTCTGTCGCCGGTGACGACAAGTCATACCCGGAGATGAGTTGGTCGGTCATGCGCCCAGCCTGCCAGAAGCGGGCCCACGGTGCGCCGCCGACGCGTGGTGCTGGCCCGGCCGGGGCAGCACCACGTCGGTTCGTTCGACCTGAAAGCCCATCGACTCGTAGAGACGCAGTGCCGCCGTGTTGGCACCGTCGCAATAGAGCGAAACCAGGCCGACGCCGACGTCCCGCAATCGATCCAGGCCGGCCAGCAGCAGGTACCGGCCCAGTCCGTGTCCGTGCCACGCGGGATCCACCGCGATCACATACACCTCGCCTTCCGTGGCCGAGGTTGCCTTGGTCCAGTGAAAACCGACCACGTGGTCACCGTTCCCCGGCGTCTCCACGGGCGCCGTGAGCAGCAGCAACCCGGCCGGGTCGAACCATGGCTCGCCCATTCGCGCGCGCAAATCCGAGCGTCGCCAGGAACCCTGGTCCGGCAGCTCGACGAACGCGCGGGCGTTCACCCGCAGCACGGCTTCGTCGTCCGTGTCACCCCGGTAGCCACGGATGGCGAACCCCGCAGGTGCCGGACCGGCCGCGGGCAGACCCGCCACCTCCCGGGACAGCAGCAGCAGCGTCCGTTGCACCACCAGACCGGCAGCCGTGCCCACCGCCATCGCCGCAGGTAGCTGACCGTGGGCCCACGCGCCGGGCGCCCCCTCGGCCAGCGCCGCCGCCAATAGCGCCATTCCCCGTCCACAGTTTCGGGCAGCTGGCTGCACCAGGAGTTCCGCAGGCCCGAACTCCGTGCCTTCCCGGCGCAGTTGCGCGTAACCGACGAGCCGGTCGTCGGCGAGAGTCAGGTGGAGGACCTCGGCCGAGTCGGAGCCGCCGTCGTCGCTGTCCCCGGGCAGGGCCAACAGGCTCGCCTCGGACAGCGCCGCGACCCCGTCGAAGTCGGCAACTTCCGCCGCCAGCAGTTCAATCCGGCGCACCAGGTCGGGCGCCAACGGGCTCGACTCTAGGTTCGGCTGGACACCACCATTGGGCACCTTCAGAACCCTAACCGCTGTCTGACCGGTTCGGCCGGGTCAGCCCCCGACGATCGCCGAGGAGATCACGGGCCGGGCGGCCACTTGCTGCGGCAGGTATTCTTACCTGTCGATGGTGGTTCGACCGGAAGGAGGATCTGCCGATGAGTCGGATCCTGCTCCTGACTAACTCCACCCAGGCGAGTTCGACGGTACTGCCGGCGCTGGGCCTTCTGGGCCACCACGTCCGGATCCTGCCAGCCGAACCCAGCGCGCTACTGGAGGCCCCACCCGTGGAAATGGTGATGGTCGACGGCCGCACTGATCTGGTCGCCGTCAGGGGTATGTGCCGGGTCATCCGCTCCACCGGGATCAACGTCCCGCTGATCCTGATCTGCACCGAAGGTGGGCTGGCCGGTGTCACCACCGACTGGGGGATCGACGAGTTCCTGCTCGACACTGTCGGCCCCGCGGAGTTGGAGGCACGACTGCGGTTGGCCAGCGCCCGGCTGCACGATTCGGACCCTTCAGCTGCCGCCGACGAGATCCGCGCCGGCGCACTTGTGGTCGACGAGTCCGCCTACACCGCCAAACTGCGGGACCGGTCGCTCGATCTGACCTACAAGGAGTTCGAACTCCTCAAGCACCTGGCGCAGCACCCGGGCAGAGTTTTCAGTCGTGCACAACTGTTGCAGGAAGTCTGGGGTTACGACTACTACGGGGGGACGCGTACTGTCGATGTCCATGTGCGACGGTTGCGGGCGAAGTTGGGTCCTGAGCACGAGTCGCTGATCGGCACAGTACGTAACGTCGGTTACCGATTCGTGGAAGCCGACCACGGCGCGATGGCGGAGTAGGAGGTACGACGATGACCGGACTCCTGGTGCTCACCGCTGTCCTCCTGCTAGCGGCGGCCTTCGGCCTCTATCGACGACGCTCCGACGGTCGCGTTCGGGACATCACCCCGGAGGTGACCGTGGACCGGTTGACCGCGACCCAGCTCGGCAGTGAATTGGGCGATCGCGCCACGCTGGTGCAGTTCTCCAGCGCCTTCTGCGCTCCCTGCCGAGCCACCCGAGTGTTACTGGCCGATGTCGCCGATACCGTGCCTGGGGTGACGCACGCCGAACTGGATGCCGAGGCCAACCTCGACCTGGTCCGGGAACTCAACATCACCCGCACCCCGACCGTGTTGGTGCTGGACGCCGACGGCCGGGTGCGCAACCGCGCCGTCGGGTTGCCTCGACGAACCGATTTGCTGGCGGCGCTCGGCGCAGTCGTCTCCTGACCGGGCGCATCCCCATGCCTGACCACGAGTCTGGCTATACTCCTGCGGCATGAGCGTGCTCCTCGTCAGCGACCGGGTCACCGACCTGTGCCGCGTGATGTCCAGCGGTTGTCGGCGCTGACCCACACCGACCTGCACATTCCCCCCTGCTAGGAGACCCCCGTAATGCAAATTGACCCTCGCGGTCCCCGCTTCGGCGCGGCCATCACCACTCTTGTACTTGCCGCCGCACTGCTGTTGGGTCCGACCAACGGACTGGTGCTGGTGGCGTTGCAGGCGCTCGTGTTCGCCTGCGGTGCGATCCTCGGCCTGCGATTTGCCCCCTACGGTGCGCTTTATCGCACCGCTATCCGGCCCCGGCTTGGCCCGCCGTCGGAATTGGAGGACGAACGGCCGCCGCGGTTCGCCCAAGGCGTCGGGTTGATCTTCGCCGTGGTGGCCCTGCTCGCCGGGCTAGTCGGTCTCGATCCGATCTTCTATGCGGCCGTCGGAATGGCTTTGGCCGCAGCCTTCCTGAACGCCGCCTTCAACTTCTGCCTCGGCTGCGAGATGTACCTGCGCATCAGCAAACTGCAACGGTCCAGCTCCCGGGTGACGCCAGCCGAGGATCAGGTACCCGTCGCCTGAGCGACGAATCGAGATGCGCGACCTGGTGGTGAAGCTGATGTCCGGGCCCGACGTTCCCGAACGGGCCTCCCAGGCCTTCTCGGTGGCGGCAACGGCCCTCGCCGCGGGGGCCACGGTCTCGATGTGGCTGGCCGGCGACGCCGTCAGGTTCGCCCAGCCGGGCCAGGCCGAGGCGGCCAGGTTGGCCCATGCAACGCCACTTGCCGAGTTGCGAGACGCAGTCCTGTTCGACGGTCAGCTGACCGTCTGTAGCCAGTGCGCCCGCCGGCGCGACCTGACTTCGGACGATTTCCTCCCCGGAGTCCGGGTCGCGGGTGCGGCCACCTTCGTGGCCGAGGTGCTCGCTCCGGACTCACAGGCGCTCAGCTACTGAATCAGCGCTAGGATGACGATGTGACCGAGATCTTCTTTTCCACGTTGTTGGTGTTGGTGAGCTTGGTGATCGTCTGGTTCGCCGGGTATGTGGTCTATCGCCTCTACAAGGGCTGAGCCATGGGTGACGGCGAGGGAACGGCCGACGGGGCCGCGAGCACGCTGCCAGCGGAACTGGCGCATCTCTCCTGGCTGCTCGGTACCTGGTCCGGGCTGGGGTTGGGTCAGTACCCGACCATCGACGACTTCCGATTCAGTCAGGAAGTCACGTTCCGCACCGATGGTCGACCTTTCATCGGCTACACCAGCAGGTCGTGGATCCTCGATGATGAGGGCCAGCGGATCCGGCCCGCCGGGACGGAGACAGGGTTCCTGCGCGCGTTGCCGGACAATGAGGTGGAACTGCTGCTGAGCCACCCGACCGGGTTCGCCGAGTTGTGGTTCGGCAAGGTGACCGTGACCGACATCCAGG
>CAZJNU010000088.1:1569-9896 GCA_964547485.1 uncultured Actinomycetes bacterium | reverse complement strand
CCGCCGTACTGCAGGTAGGCGTGCAGGATGTCGGGGGTGTTGGTGAAGAAGTTGGGTCGCAGGTAGGCCGATGCGGGACCGGAGAGGAATCGCAGGTACTCCTCGATCTCCCACTTCTCGGTCCGCCAGGTGAAGTAGCTGTAGTTCTGGTGGAAGCCGACCTCGGCCAACGCCCGCATCATCGCGGGTCGAGTGAACGCCTCGGCCAGGAACAGCACGTCCGGATCGGTCCGATGGATCTCGGCGATCAACTGATCCCAGAATCGGACCGGCTTGGTGTGCGGGTTGTCCACCCGGAAGATCCGGACATCGTGGGCCATCCAGTGGTGCAGGATCCGCAGCACCTCCTGGTAGATCCCGGCCGGATCGCCGTCGAACCACATCGGGTAGATGTCCTGGTACTTCTTCGGCGGATTCTCGGCGTAGGCGATCGTGCCGTCCGCCCGCTGCTGGAACCAGTTCTTGCCCGCAGTCGCCCAGGGATGGTCGGGCGCGACCTGCAGCGCGAGATCGAGCGCCACCTCCATGTTCAGCTCGCGCGCCCGGGACACGAAAGCGTCAAAGTCGTCAATCGTGCCCAGGTCCGGATGGACTGTGTCGTGGCCGCCGGCGGCTGACCCGATGGCCCACGGAGAGCCCGGGTCGTGCTGACCCGGTTCCATAGTGTTGTTCGCACCCTTGCGGTTCACTGTCCCGATCGGGTGGATCGGTGGCAGGTAGACCACGTCGAAACCCATTTCGGCCACCGCGTCGAGCCGGCGGGTGGCGTCCCGCAGCGTCCCCGACGTCGTCGAGGTGGCGCCTTCGGAGCGGGGGAAGAACTCGTACCAGGAGCCATAGAGGGCGCGCCGACGATCGACCTGCACCGGCCACGGCCCACTTGGGGTGACCAGGTCGCGCAGCGGATGGCGGAGCATCACCTCACGGACTTTGCGACCGGTGCCGGCTGCCAGCCGGGACTCCTCCGGTAGGTCGACGTTGCGCAGGGCCGCGGCCGCCGCGATCAGCGGCTCTACCTCATCCTCGGGGACGCCGACTGCGGCACGGTCCAACACCCGGGCGCCCTCCTCCAACTCCAACTCGATGTCCACCCCGGCCGGCACCTTGATGCCAGCCCGATGCGTCCAGGTGCCGTACGGGTCCGACCAGGCTTCGATCAGGAAGCCCCATTCGCCCTCGGAGTCTGGCCGAATAGTGGCCCGCCAACGATCGCTGCTCTGGCCCAGGTCGATCATCCGTACCGGGTCGCAGCGGGTGCCGTCGGGGCGGATCGCCACCAAGTCGACCGCCAGGGCGTCGTGGCCCTCCCGAATGACGGTGGCTTCGACCGGGATTTCCTCGTCGACGGCCCCCTTGGTCGGTCTGCGTCCGGACTCGACCGTCGGCCAGACGTCCATGATCGGGAACCGTCCGGAGAGCAGTTCGGGGACCTTGCGGCTGGTGCCGGATCGCCGGGTCCAGTACTTCTCGGCTGCGGCGGTCGGGGCGCCCGAGCCAGGAGGAGGTTTTGCCACGACCCGACACTAGTGAGCGCGGCGGCGGATTGCCCGCCGGTGGCCCCGGTGACGCGCCGGGATCGGGGTGGATATTCCCGACCACCCGCCGGGATGCCCGCAGTTGGTGAGTTTTCGTGCTACTCGGCCGTCTCCACCCGGGCCACCACAACACAGAAGCCCTTGACGGTCACGGCGTCGCCTGCCCGCAACAGTGGGGGTTCCGCCAGCGCGGAGGTGGCGGAGTCGAGCACCAGTCGGTACTCCTGCCCGTAGGGAGGCCCCGGCAGATGGAACTGCTGGTCGGCCATCCCTCCGTTCAGCATGATCAGGAAGGAGTGGTCTCGGTGGAACTCGCCGTCCGGGGTCCGGCCCTTGAGCTCACCGGAGACGTACATCCCGATTGACCTTGTGCCGCCGTCATTCCACTCGTGCGCGGACATGATGCCACCGGAGGGGGAGAACCAGGCCAGGTCGTCGGCGCCGCCTGACTCCGACGGCCGGCCGGTGAAGAAGTAGCGCTGCCGGAATGTGCGGTGCTCCCTCCGCAGCGCCAGCACTGCCTTGACAAACCCCAACAGATCCTGCTGCCAGGGGGCCAGTTCCCAGTCGATCCAGGAGATCTCATTGTCCTGGCAGTACGCGTTGTTGTTGCCCCCCTGGGTGCGACCGAACTCGTCCCCGGCGAGCAGCATCGGGACACCGGTGGAGAGCAGCAGCGAGGTGAGCATCGATCGCAGCCGACGCCCCCGGAGGGTGAGAATCTCCCGATCCCTGGTCGGACCCTCGACTCCGCTGTTCCAGGAACGGTTGTCGTTGGTGCCGTCCCGGTTGTCCTCCAGGTTGGCTTCGTTGTGCTTGTCGTTGTAGGTGACCAGGTCATGCATCGGGAAACCGTCGTGCGCTGTCATGAAGTTGATGGACGCGAACGGCCGACGGCCCTCGGAGGTATAGAGGTCCGCCGAGCCGCTGAGCCGCCACCCCAGCTCGCCCACCGCGGCCTCCCCGCGCCAGAAGTCGCGCAGACAGTCGCGGTACTTGCCGTTCCATTCGGTCCACTGCGGCGGGAACTCGCCGACCTGGTAGCCGCCGGGGCCGACATCCCACGGCTCCGCGATCAGCTTCACCTCCCGCAGCACGGGATCCTGGGCGATCGTGGTCATGAAACTGCCCAGCATGTCCACATCGTGGAAGGACCGGGCCAGCGCTGATGCCAGATCGAATCGGAAGCCGTCGACGTGCATCTCCTGCACCCAATACCGCAGCGAGTCCATGATCAGCCTGATCACGTGCGGTTGGACCACGTTGAGGGTGTTCCCGCAGCCGGTGTAGTCGGTGTAGTAGCGGGGATCCTCGGCCTGCACCCTGTAGTAGCCGAGGTTGTCGATCCCTCGCCAGGACAGGGTCGGCCCGTTCTGATTGCCCTCACAGGTGTGGTTGTAGACCACGTCCAGGATCACTTCGAGGCCAGCTTCATGCAGGGCTTTGACCATCTGCTTGAACTCGGTCACCTGCTGCCCACGACTGCCGGCGGAAGAGAACGCCCCATGGGGGGCGAGGTAGGCGAGCGAATTGTAGCCCCAGTAGTTGGTCAGACCGACTTCCAGCAGGTGCGTCTCGCTGGCGAACTCATGGACGGGCAGCAACTCGACGGCCGTGATACCCAACTCGGTCAGATGTCGGATCGCCGCTGGATGTGCCATTCCGGCGTAGGTCCCGCGCAGTTCCTCGGGTACCTCCGGGTGCAGCTTGGTGAACCCTTTGACGTGGGTTTCGTAGATCACCGTGCGTCCCCAGGAGGTTCGCGGGTGCTGGTCCGAACCCCAGTCGAATTCGTCCCTGACAGCCACTGAAATGGGTACGAACGGGGCAGAATCCTCGCCGTTCATGGACAGGTCATCGCCAGGCTGGGTGGCGAAGATCGCGGTATTGACGACCAGATGGCCGTCCACCGCTCGGGCGTAAGGGTCGACCAGCAGCTGGCTCGGGTTGAACCGATAACCGTGTGCCGGGTCCCACCTGCCGTGCACCCGGAAGCCGTACCGCTGGCCTTGGGCGAGTCCCGGCACGAAACCGTGGAAGACGTGGAAGGTCGACTCGCCCAGTCGGATCCGGCGTTCGGTGCCGTCATCGTTGATCAGGCAGAGGTCCACCGCCTCCGCGTCCTGGGCCCACAGGGCGACATTGGCACCCTCGGGGGTCAGGGTGAGCCCGAGCGGCTCCATCTCGCCGGGCCAGGCCACGGTCAAGTCAACTGGGATGTTGCTGATCGCCATCCGACCTCCGCAGCTGGGGTGCCGTGGGTTCTCCCAGGCAACAAGAACTAACCTTCCCAGACGGGCGTGCCGCATGCACGCTTCGATTCGCAAACCGCTGCAGGAGGACCGTGTGAGCGTCGTAGAACTCGAGGTTATGGCCGGAGTCGGCACGATCAGGGTGGATCGTCCGCCGATGAATGCGCTCGACACCGAGGTGCAGGCGGGGCTCGCTGCGGCGGCCGCGGAGGCGGGCGAACGAACCGATGTTCGAGCCGTGGTCGTCTACGGCGGGGAGAAGGTGTTCGCGGCCGGCGCTGACGTCAAGGAGATGTCCGACTGGGACTACCAGACGATGGTGCTCCGCAGCCAGGCGTTGCAGGATGCCTTCACCGCCGTCGCGCGGATCCCGAAACCGACAATTGCGGCCGTCACCGGCTACGCCCTCGGCGGTGGCCTGGAACTGGCGATGTGCTGCGACCTTCGCGTCTGTGGCGACAATGCGAAGTTGGGGCTGCCCGAGATTCTGCTCGGCATCATCCCAGGTGCCGGCGGAACGCAGCGGCTGCCAAGGTTGATCGGGCCCTCGCGGGCGAAGGACCTGATCCTCACTGGCCGGTTCGTGGCCGCCGACGAGGCGCTGGCGATGGGACTGGTCGACCGGGTTGTGGCCCCCGACGAGGTGTTCGCGGCCGCTCAGGCGCTGGCGGCCCGGCTCGCCAAAGGCGCGCCGATGGCCCAACGGGCCGCTCTGGTCGCGATCGACCGCGGCTTCGAGACCGACCTCGGCACCGGCTTGGAAATCGAGCGGGCACAGTTCGCTGGCCTGTTCGCCACCGACGATCGCGAGATCGGGATGACGTCGTTCCTGGCAAACGGTCCCGGCAAGGCCGAGTTCAGCGGGCGGTAGACCGATGACCAGTGTCGACACCGCTGTTGACTCACCGGCCGCCGCTGATCGTGCGCCGCGGGCGCATGCGACCGCCGAGGAGGTGGCAGCCGCCTACCACGATCCCAAGCTTGCCAACGTCCTCTACCACGACTGGGAAGCCGGAACCTACGACCAGAAGTGGTCGATCTCCTACGACGAACGCTGCATCACCTACGCCACCGACCGCTTCCGTGCCATCGCCGGGGACAGCGAATGGCCGTACGGATCGGCGCTGGAACTGGGCTGCGGCACCGGGTTCTTCCTGCTCAACCTGATCCAGGGCGGGGTGATGACCAGCGGCTCGGTCACCGATATCTCGCCCGGGATGGTCGAAGTGGCACGCCGCAACGCCGAAGGCTTGGGCTTCCAAATCGACGGCGAAGTGGCTGACGCGGAGGCGCTGCCGTTCGAGGATGACAGTTTCGATCTGGTGATCGGTCACGCGGTGCTGCACCACATCCCGGACCTCGAGGCGGCCTTCTCGGAGGTGCTGCGGGTGCTGCGCCCTGGTGGGCGGTTCGTGTTCGCCGGCGAGCCCACCGCCAAGGGGGACGTGGTGGCGCGGTTGCTGTCCCGGGCCACCTGGTGGACCGCGAGTCGGGTCACCCAGTTCGGGCCGTTGCGGGATAAGTGGGCCCTCACCCGAGCCCAACTCGATGAGTCCTCCCGGGCGGCAGTGCTGGAGGCCGTCGTGGACATCCACACCTTCGATCCGGCCGAGTTGCGGGATTTGTGCCGCGCCCAAGGCGCTGAACAGGTGGAGACGGTCACCGAGGAGTTGACCGCGTCCTGGTTCGGCTGGCCGGTGCGCACGCTGGAAGCCGCCGTGAAGCCGGGGGCGCTCGGCTGGAACTGGGCCATCACGGTGTTCCGGACCTGGCAGTTGCTCTCCGCGTTGGATGCCAACGTCTGGCGTCGGGTGGTTCCGGAGCGGTACTTCTACAACGTGAGTGTGACGGGAGTTAAGCCGGTGCCCGCGAGTCGGACCACAGGGCCCACGCTCGACGGATGACCGACCAGGTCGAGTCCGATGCCCCACCCCGGGCCTGGCGGCGCGCGTGGCGGACCACTGGTGCGCGACCCGCGTGGTGGAAGGGTCTGCGGAACGCGTTCGCTATCTCGGTCCCGCTGGGGATCGGGGTCGGTGCCGGCCAGCCTGCGCTCGGAGTGGCTGCGGGTTTGGGGGCGTATCTGGTCGCTTTCGTCGACGACCAGGGGGGTGCCTTCGGTCCGAGGCTGCGCAGCATGGCCCTGGCTGCCATCGTGTGCGGGGTCTCGTTCGTCGTGGGCGGAGCGGCGTCCGTCTCGGTCTGGCTGGCCGCTGGCGTGGTGGTGCTCTGGACGTTTGGCTGGGGCCTGCTGTCCAATGCTGGTCCCCGTCCTGGCGTCATCGCGGCGATGGCTGCCACCGCGGTGCTGCTCGGAACTGAATTGCGCGAACCACAAGGACTGTTGGGGTTCGCGCTGATCGTTGCCGGTGGCGCGCTGGTGATCCTGCTGACGGCGGCGTTCGTGCCGCTCGTCCGTGGCCGTCATCTCGATGGCGAGGTGGACGCCGTCTATGACGCCGTCGCGGCCGTCGTGTCTGGGGCGGTGACCGCGACGGATGAGGCCAACGAGGCGGCGAGGCTCCGCGCATTCGGTGTGATCGCCTCCGCTCGGCGAACCCTCGCCGATACGCCCGACCGCGCGGGCGAGTCGGGCGTGCGGTTGGCCCGTATTCGGCGGGCGGAGCGGTTCCTCAAGTTGGCCGCGCAGCTGCGGTTCGACTCGCGCCAGACGGATGGTCGGCTGCCGAACCAGACCGCTCGAACACCGCCTGCGACGGGACCCGCTGATGTTGAGAGTGCAGCTGTGGCGGGGGAGTCCGCTGACGCGGCTGAGCCTCCCGGTCCGCCCGGCACTACCGGCGGGTGGACCACCGAAGAACTGTTGGCCGCGGTCGGGCAGGCGCGCCGGGCTGACCTCGATCCTAAACTCGAGCGCAACGATGAACCCGCCATTTCGCGGCCGTCGGTCTGGCAACGACTGCGGCCGTCATTGCGGCCCGGATCGGAAGGCTTCGCCTACACCTCCCGGTTCAGCCTGGTCACCGCGATCGGCCTGCTGCTGTCCATCCTGTCCGGCGTCCCGCATGGTGGCTGGGTGCCGCTGACCAGTTGGCGGGTGCTACGCCCAAGCTATGCAGTAACCATCACCCGGGCGCATCAGCGGGTCGGTGGCACGATCGCCGGTGGATTGCTGGCCGCAACCGCCTTGCTACTGGTCCAGCAGGTCGCCTGGCAGGTTGTGGTGCTCGCAGCCGCGGCCTTCGTCTGCTTCGCGCTGCGCCCCATCAACTACGGCTTCTATGTCGTGTTCGCGACCGTGGTGGTGCTGATGCTCACCGGAATCGGTCACCCCACCGGCGTGCTGGTGGCGGTGGTGCGGGTGGCCGCGACGTTGGTCGGCGCGGCGTTGGCCGTCCTCGGAGCCCGGTACCTGTTCCCGAGCTGGACCGCAGTGCGTTCGGGTGCCGCGGTTCGCGCCGCGCTCGCGGCGAATCGCACCTACGCGGATACTGTCGCAGCGGCGTATCGGGGTGACTACGACATGGCCGCAGTGACCGCCGGCCGTCGGCACGCCGATGCCGCCACCGCCGCCGCCTACTCGATCGCCGACCAGATGCAGTTGGAGCCGCGCGGCACGCGGATGGAGATTGCGCAGGTCCGGCACGCGGTCGCGTTGAACCTTCGGCTTCGAGACGCGCTGGTCTCGTTGGCGACGCGGCGAACAGCGGTGCGGGCTGTCGCACCCGAGTTGGCGGCGGCCATCGAGGCTGTCGTGGTCGAACTGGACCAGGTACAGGCCAGCGAGACTGGTCGGGCGGGCGGACTGACCGACCTGCCGGACCTGGAATCGGTGGTCGATAGCGTGGAGGGACTCTGCGCCGCCGCCTATGCGGCCGACGAAACTCGGGCATGATGGCTCCCCACAGGTCACGAGTCGAGGAGCAACCATGGGTGGTCGAGTCGCGAGGTCCAATCGATCAGCGGGTGCCGAACGGCCTGCTGGGTCTATAGCTGCACGAGGCGCTCGCCTACTGGCGACCAGCTGCACGGCAGTCGCGCTGATCTCGGCGCTGGCCGCCTGCGGGAGTGCTGGATCGTCGCCGGCACAGTCGACCGCGGAGGGCTCGACCGTGCCGTCGGCGGGAAGCGGCGCGCCGTCGGCGGGCGCGGCGTCCGCTGCACAGTCGGGCCCGGTGGGCGAGGTGTGTGCCGCGCTGACTCCGGCGCAGGTTGAATCGGTATTGGGCTACGCCGCTACCGGACAGGGCGGCGCAGGTGGCGGTTCGGACGCATTCGGATTGGCCTACTGCACGTGGGGGTCACCGGAAAAGGGGTCGTTGATGGCCTTGCAGGTCTTCACCCCTGGAGCTGTCGAGGACCCGCTGGGATTGCTGGTCGGGGCGTTGCCCGGAGAGCCTATGCCGGTGGCCGGAATATCCGACGGGAAGCAGTACGCAGCCGGCATCATGCCCGGCGGGGGTGGTGTCGGCAGCACCGTGACGTGGACGGCCAATGGTCGCCAGTACGCGCTTGGGTTGGTCGGATCGGACCTCACGCCGGAACAGCAGCGGGCACTCGCGGTTGCCGCTGCCCAGGT
>CAZJNU010000088.1:0-1469 GCA_964547485.1 uncultured Actinomycetes bacterium | reverse complement strand
TCCGGCGGCGAGTTGTCCGGCGGCGGGCCGAGGATGGCGTCGCGGGCCTCGTCGCGCAGGTCCTCTCGAGATACCTGGACCCGCTTGCTCTGCGGGAACTTGTGCCACGGAATCCCGGGCACTTTGAAGCCCCGGAGTGCCCATCTGCGCGCTCCGATGAAGAACCAGCAGGCGGTGAAAACGTAGTCGATGAAGAGCAGGATGAGTAGAAAGGGCCAGGTCGGAGAGAGATTGTCGTCGGATTGGGCCAACCGTTCGAAGTCCGCATCCGATTTCGTCGACCAGGTCAGCAGCACGGACGTGACCAGGATCAGTGGGACGGCCTTACCGAGGTTGTGGGCGGCCTCGTGCCAGATGTGCGCCAAGAATCTGACCGACAGAATGAATGCCGCCGGCACCAGCAGCAGGCCGAGGGCGGAGAGTTTGTTGGGTGCGATGAACAGCAACAGGGTGAAGTACAGGTACCACGACATGACAAGGATCGGCATCGAGATCGCGTACTGCACGATGTCGCGCTTGGTGGCCGTCCAGCGGGACTTCTCGTTGTCGAACACAAGCCTGAGTCGAGGCTTTTGCATCGCCCGGTAGAGGGCAACCGAGAAGGCCGTGGCGAGCACTATTGCCACGGTCAGCATCAGCAGGTCACCGCTGCCGATTCCGCCACCGGCTGATGTCGGGTCGGCATCGACGGTGATCTGAACGTCCGATGTGTCAGGCGACGGTGACGGGGTCTCGGACTCGGCCGGCGTGGCGGCCAACCGCCAGCGGGTCGCCACTTCCGCCGCCGCCCACGCCCAATTCACAGATCCATGTTGGCACAACCAAACTGCTCCGGCTCACTCCTGTTGCGCCGCCACCGCCCGCGAGGCCGCCGCGGTCTTGCGTTGGATATCAGCCAGCGCCGCCCGGGTCGCGGCTTTGGCGTCGTAGACGTCCTGCCGATTCTTCAGAATGCGGCCCGGGATCCCGCCGACCACCGAGAGCGGCGGGATCTCGCCGCGGACCACGCCGTTCGCGGCGAGTACGCAGCCGTGACCGATCCGGCTACCACGCAGCACCGTGACCTTGGTGCCCAGCCAGCAGTCCGGCCCGATCAGCACGGGGGACTTGATCAGGCCCTGATCCTTGATCGGGAAGGTGACGTCCTCGAAGACATGGTCGAAATCGCAGATGTAGACCCAGTCCGCGATGATGCAGCCTTCGCCGATCTCGATATCGAGGTAGCCGTTGATCGTGTTGTCCCGGCCGAACACGCACTTGTCACCGATCCGCATGGTGCCTTCGTGGGCCCGGATCCGGTTCTCATCGCCGACATGCACCCAGCGGCCCAGGATGAGCCGGGCGTAGCCGCGCCGGGCACTGACCTCAACCCGTTTGCCGAGAAACACGAAACCCTCGGTGATGATGTGCGGATTGCGCAGCCGGAACCAGAAGAAGCGCCAGTAGCGCGTCAGGTACCACCAGGACCA
>CAZJNU010000087.1:0-10288 GCA_964547485.1 uncultured Actinomycetes bacterium | reverse complement strand
ACGCTGGACACGTTCGGATACGAGGCGTTGGCGCGCTGGAACCATCCCGAACGCGGGGTGATGCCGGCAGGCGACTGGATCGAGACGGCCGAATCCGACCTGCCGCTCATCCATCGGATCAGCATGATCGCGGCCGACCGGGCTGCCGCCTTCCCCGAATTGCTTCCCGCTGGCCAACGGGTAGCCATCAACGTCTCCGGCGCACACCTCTCCTCCAGGGAGTTCCCGGAATTCAGCGATCTGGTGCTTGACCTGCACCGTAGAAACCCAGGACGACTTGACCTTGAGTTGACAGAGACCAGTCTGGCGCAACTACAGGGCCCGGGTGGCACCAGACTGACGGAACTGATCGACGCGGGACTCGGCCTGTGGGCCGACGATTTCGGCACCGGCTACTCCACCCTCGCCCACCTGCGCGACCTTCCACTCACCGGACTGAAACTGGACCGGTCGTTCACCGCCGCCTTGGCGGACCCGTCCTCGGCCGCCTTTCGGATCGCCGACGGCTTGGCCGGCCTCGCCGACGGACTTGGGCTGCTCACCGTCGCCGAGGGGATCGAGACCCCCCAGCAGGCACGTCGGGTGGCAGCTGCCGGCTGGCAACACGGCCAGGGCTGGATCTTCGGGCGACCGAGTACCGCCCAGCACTACCTGCCCGAGTCCGTCCGGGAAGTTGGGGCCACGCGGCGGCCGCGAACCGACGACTGAGCGCTACGGCCGTGGTGCCAATTCGACCACCGGATCGACTTTGCCCGGCAGCAGATACCAGGCCACGAAAGCCCCCACCACCAGGATACCGGCGCCGACCAGCGTGGTCAGGGTCATCGCGGCCGAGAAGGCCTGGTGGGCCGCCTCGGTGAGTTCCGCGGCCACCGGATCGGGGAGCCGGGGAGCCGCCTCGTAGGCTCCCCCCGGCGACTCGATGGCGGCCGTCGTGACGGCAGCATCAAGGCCCGGCGGCAGCCGCAACCGCGCCTGATAGACGGCGGTCAGAATGCTGCCGAGGAGCGCGATACCCAGCGCAGTGCCCAATTCGTAGCCGGTCTCCGACACCGCCGACGCGGCACCCGCCCGGTCCTTCGGGGCGACCGTGAGGACGGTATCCGACGCCACCGTCAGCGCAACCCCATCGCCCGCTCCGATCATCATCAACGGCACCGCGAACACGAGAAAGTGCGGGTTGTCCAACAGCAGCGCCACCGCAGCCATCCCGCCGCCGATCATCAGCAGTCCGATCCCGGTCAACGGCCCCCGGCCGAACCACCTCATCAAGCGGCCGGCCACCAACGCGGCGACCAGCGCCGCCATGGTGGCGGGCAACTCGAAAAGGCCGGCCTGCAGCGGACTGAGGCCCTTCACGAACTGCAGGTACTGGGAGAAGAAGAACAACGACCCCGCGAGTCCGAAGACCGACAGAATCATCCCCAGCACTGCGCCGGTGAAGGGCCAGTTGCTGAACAGCCGGACATCGATCAACGGGTACTCAAGGGTGCGTTGGCGCCGAATGAACCAGAAGACAGCCAGCGCCCCAAGCGCACCGACCAGCAGGTACTCCGGTTCGAACCCGCGGGTGGCCATCTCTTTCACCGCGAAGATGAGACCGAGGATGCCGGCCAGCGATAACACCACCGATAGCGGATCCAACGGGCCGGGGTTGGGGTCGCGGGACTCCCGTAGCGCTGGGTAGCCGATCAGCAGCACAAGAGCCATGATCGGAACATTGAGCAGAAACACGGAACCCCACCAGAAGTTCTCCAGCAGGATGCCACCGACCAATGGCCCGGCAGCTGCCCCGGCTGCGCCCATGGCACTCCAGACGCCCACCGCGAAGGTGCGTTCCTTCGGGTCGTGGAAGGTACTGCGCATCAGTGCCAACGTCGAAGGCATCAAGGTCGCCCCGGCGACCCCCAGCAGAGCTCGCATCAGGATCAGGATCTCCGCATTGGGTGCGAACGCTGCCGGAATCGAGATCAGTGCAAAGAAGGTGCCGCCGATCAGCAGCAGTTTCTTGCGACCGAAGCGATCACCGACATTGCCCATCGTCACCAGCAGACCCGCGAGTACGAACGAGTAGATGTCCCCGATCCACAGCACCTGCGTGGCCGTCGGGTGCAGATCTTCGACAATGCTGGGGGTGGCAAGACTCAGGACGGTGCCGTCCACCGCCACCAGGAAGATGGCCAGGCACATCGCTCCAAGTGCCCACCATCGGCGCGGATCCGGCGGCGAGGTCACGGCCGCACGGCGCACGGTAGGGCACACATCCCGGCTGCTGTCGGGTGACGAAACCTCACCCGTCCCACCTTAGGCAGTTGCCGCCACAACGAAGCACTGTTTCGAAAGGCAGAATAGGCCCATGGATCTGGGAATCAGGCAGCGAGCGTACCTGGTGACGGGCGGCTCTAGCGGCCTCGGCCTTGCCGGTGCTCGCGCCCTGGTAGCCGAGGGAGCGCAAGTCGCCATCGTGGCCCGGTCGGCCGATCGGGTCGCCCAGACGGTGGAGCAACTCGGCGCGGAGGTCGCTGTCGGCATCGTCGCAGACCTCGCGGATGCGTCGGCCGCAGAGCGTATCGTCAGCACCGCACGGGCCCATTTCGGCCGCCTTGACGGAGCCCTGATCAGCGTCGGAGGGCCGCCTCCGGGCTCTGCCCTGGAAACCACTGACGACCTGTGGCGGGCGGGGTTCGACGCCACCTTTCTAGGCCCCCTGCGATTGACCCGAACGCTGAGTCAGGTGCTGCCGGACTCGTTCGGACGGGACGCCGGCACATCCGGCGCCATTCTGCTGGTGCTGTCGACTTCGGCCCGAGCCCCGATACCTGACCTGGCGGTATCTAACGGGTTACGACCCGGCCTGGCTGGTCTGACCAAACAATTGGGCGACGAGTTCGGCGGCCGAGGTATCAGAATCAACGCGATCGCCCCGGGCCGATTCGGCACCGATCGGGTCGCGTCGCTCGATGCCCGCGCGGGCGACCCAGCCGAGGTTCGCCGAACCATCGAGGCGACTATCCCGCTGGGACGCTATGGAGATGCGGCCGAGTTCGGCTCCCTGGCAGCGTTCGTACTGTCACCCCGCGCGAGCTACCTCACCGGCACCCTGCTGACCATCGATGGCGGAGCGAGTCGGCAATTCTGAGGTCGAGTGCGAGCCGATGCGACACTAGACCTCAGAAGGGGGGTGGCTGACAGTGGCTCGTCGGGAGCTCTGGGAGAACACGGACCGAGATCTCTATCAGATCCTCGGGGTCGATCGGGACGCGTCCGAAACCGAAGTAGCCGAGGCCTGGAAGCAGGCGGCCAAACTGACACATCCCGACTCCGGCGGCACGGTCGCCGATTTCCAGCAGTTGGAGGTCGCCTATCGCGTCCTGAGCGATCCCGCCGAGAGGCTCCGCTACGACCGCGCGACCGAAGTCAGCCCTGCCACGTCACCGTCGACGGCTGCTACCGCCACCGCTCGGACCGGGACTCCATCTGAACACGCTCCCCAGCCTGGCGCTGCTGGCGCCGGGGGCCGCGGCCATTATTCCCGGCTGGACGATGTGGGTGATTACCGTGATCCGGGGCCAGCACAGCCGATCCGGTGGTGGCTGGTGATCGCCGTACTGGCAGCGGCGGTGCTGACGGCCGCCGCGGCCAGCATCTTCGCCGACCAGTTCGTGGCCGCGCTACCGCTGATTGCAGGGGCCGGTGTGATCGCCTGGATGTTGGGTCGGGAACCCAGGCAGGGCGGCTAGTGCGCCTGCTAGTCAGTTGGATCCGGTGAGCAGAATCGTTCGTCCGTTCACCGGCTGCACCGGCCGATTGGTATTCGAGTACCGCGCGGTGAAGGCCGCGATCTGGGCGGAGCTCATGGTGATGGGCTGGTCCACCAGATACCAATCCACCGGTTGGGTGCAAGGCGGAGTGGTGAGACTGCCCGGGTAGTTATACGCCCGGAACTTCTTCGGCGCCATGCTGTTCCACGGCAACGGCGCGGTCACCGGTGCGCCGGACTTGACAGTGGCCATCGCCGTAATCAGCGGTTGCCAGGCGGGGTTTACTGCGCCAGGTTCCACCATGACCCCCAAGGCCGTGGCGGCCCCTTCGGGTGTCTTGTTGACGAAGTGCATCTCCAACGGGAACGACTTGCCGTTGATCGTGTGTTCGGACGGCGCGTGGAAGTGCATGTACTTCAGCGTGAACGGTTCACCGGCGACGTCGAGGTCACCGGCGGCGACTGTGGGTGCCGCCTCGATCGAGTGGCCGTTGTCGACGATCGTCGACACCGCAGGCCGGTAGTCGGGCTGGGGTGCCGGAGCCGCCTGCTGGACCGGGTCCTGGACGTCGATCGGCGACTGCGCCTGACCGAGTTGGCATTCTTCAAAGGCCTTCGACAGCGACCCCCATTCGGCCGGACCGTCCGAGCCCGCGTAAGACCAGTGCGCCTCCTTGCCCGGCTCCCCGCTACTCGACGGGGACGCCGACGGCGTCGCCGCCGATGACGAGGCCGCGCTCGAGTCTGTCCCGGCAGAGCAGGCAGCGAGTGCCATCGCAGCTGTGACCGTGCCCGCCAAGGCGACGACAACTCTGGGATTGCGTCGGGTGAGGTGGATACCGTTCATCGGAACTCCTGAACCTGTCGCGGGTGAAGCCTGAACGTTACCGCGATCTGACCGTCACCTCCGCCAGGTTGGCTGGGGAACTCAACTCGCATCCCCGTCCTGGACTGTGCCGCGCAGCCGCTTCGTCCGGCTGCGACCCTTCTTCGCACGCAGTCGTCGCTCGGTGGCCGAGCGCGTCGGCTTGGTAGGTCGCCGACGCCGCGGCGGCGCCGCCGTTGCTGCGACCAACAGCTGAGATAACCGCAACTGCGCCGCTCGTCTGTTCTGCCATTGTGACCGATGCTCGGACGACACGATGATCAATCGGCCGGCAACCAATTGTGATTCGAGCCGACTGAGAGCCCGCCGCCGGAGGTGCTCGGGCAGGGCGGCCGAGCCGGCGATGTCGAACTCCAACTGCACCCGGGAATCGGTGGTGTTGACACTCTGCCCACCGGGACCTGAGGACCGGGAGAACCGCCACCGGAGCTCCGACTGCGGGATCCGAACGGATCCGACGACGATCGCGTCCTGAGCCATTGGGCCAGGATCGCCCATCAGGCGCGACGATGGCCACTCACCCGTCGGATGGCGTCCCGGCTGAACGTTCATCGACTCGGCGCTGCACCTCCCGCATGCCCCGCAACCACTTGTCGGGGTTCCTCGCACGCAGTTCGTAATACGTCTGAACCTCGGGGTGGGGCAGGATCAGAAACCTGTCGTCCGCAAGCGCCGCGACGACGGTGTCGGCGACGTCCTCCGGTTCGATCATGGTCGGACCGAGGATGACCTGGCCTTCGGCGGTATCCAACCGGACCATCCGGGTCCGCACCCCCTGCGGACACAGACACTGCACCGTTATCCCTCGATCGCCATACGTTGCGCTGAGCCATTCCGCGTGCGCAAGTGCCGCGTGTTTGGTGGCCGCGTAAGGTGCCGCCCCCAGCATCGTCAGTAGGCCTGCGGCCGAGACGGTCGCCACGAACCGACCTTCGCCGCGCTGCAGCCACGCCGGGGCCAACTCCCGGAATGCTCGGACGTGGGACATCACGTTCACGTCCCACGACCGCTGCCAGTCGTCGTCCGCGTCACGACCGCCAGTCTCGATCCCAGCATTGGCAAAGAAGATGTCAATCTCGCCGAGCGCCTCTTGGGCGCGGGCGACGAGTTCGGCCACTCCCACCGCGTCGGCAGCGTCACCGGGCGCCGCGATCGCACCTATCTCGGTGGCCACCACTTCGCAGGCTTCCGCGTCCAGATCGTTAACCACCACCCGAGCACCTTCGGCTGCCATCCGCCGAGCCAGGGCACGGCCGATACCGTGCCCTGCCCCCGTGATGACGACACCTGGGGACTGCTGCAGCACGCGGGCGGAACTACTGGGTGGGGGTGGGTGCGTCGGTGGCGCCCTCTTCGGGAGCGTCGGTGGCACCCTCCGTCATGGGCTCGGAGCTCGCAGTACCCGGCGCTGGCGAGGCGCTGTCGACCTCCACCGAGAACTTGGCAGTGCCGTTGTCGACCGATGTCACCTTGACGGTCAACCCGAGGGTGGCACCATCGTCAGTGGTCAACGTGCAACGCTGAGTGGCGCCGACGGTGGCGGCGAGGCTGCTGGGACAGGAGATTGACTTGGGGGTCTGACCGACCTGCTTGGCGAGCGCCTCCTTGACCTGCGTCTCGACGTCAGTCTGGCTGACGGTCGGCGTCCCCGAGCTGCAGCCCGCCGCCAGTAGGCACGTGGAAAGGGCGCCGAGCACAAGCAGTCGTTTTCCGAACACGTTGCGTCCTCCGTTGCGATTGTCGCGGACAGTTGGCCGCGAGCAGTATTCAGGATCATGACCAGTAAAGAAATCTCTGTCAATCTTTACGCGCCGCTAGTCGACCAGCGGTATCGACGGGTTTGGGCGCAGGGTCGTCTTCACCGACCCGGCCCGCGGACCTGCGGCCGCACTACGCAGGCCGAGCCGCCAGTCGTCCAGACCGAAGGTGTGGGTGACGATTGCGTCCACCGGGTAGCGATCATCGGCCAGCCACTCCACCACCCGCGCCATGGTGTGGACGCCCCCGAGCGTCGGCTCCGGACCGAAGTTGATGGTGCCCTGCACTGTCAACTGCCGATTCCAGACCAGCGACCAGTCGACATGCTGGCTGCCGGCACCGCCCACGAGGACCAGCATTCCGGTCGGCCGGAGCAGGTGCAGTGCGAGATCGAGGGTCGCAGCTGACGCGACACAGTCGAAGACCGCGTCGACACCGCGCTCGAGGATTCCGGTCTTGGTCATCCTTGGCCGCAGGACCCGACCACCGTCCGAGTCCGCCAATGCCTCAACTGCCGCCGAACCCGCAGGCAGGGTCCGACTCCCACCGGCACTCAGAGCCCGCCCGGCCCCGAAGTCATCCGGGGCCACCACCGCGATGTCGAGATCAGGATGCAGCATCCGGAGGGCAGCGGTCACCAGCAGCCCGATCGTTCCCGGGCCGATCACCACCACCCGATCCCCGCGCCGCCGCCACTGCAGTGCAGCGTGCAAACCGATCGATGCCGGTTCGGCCAGCACGGCCCGCCGAGAAGGGATCCCGGCCACCGGATACAACTGCGACTCGTGACCGACAAGCGACTCCCCCCCACCCCCCGCCGAGAGCGGCATCAAAGCCCAGCGTTGGCGACGAACAGCCGGTCAGCCCGGGTTCGTCGAACCGCTCGCAGACGTACGGGTACCCCTCCGCGCAACTGCGACACACCGGATCGAAACCCCGATGACGACAGGACAGCACCGGGTCCACCACGACCCGATCCCCGGCCTCGAAATGGCTGACCCCCGGCCCGACATCCTCGACGACAGCGACGATCTCGTGACCGGGAATCTGCAACTGCGCCCGGTAATAGGCACTGAGCACGAAGGAGGACTTTGCATGCGCAACTGCCATATCGCTGCCGCAGATTCCGGCCAACTCGGGACGGAGGCGCAGCCAGCCCGGCGCCTTCGGCAGCACGGGCTCTGGCGCATCTTCGACTAGCCGAAGTAGACCACCTCGCCCCCAGCCGGCATTCGAACCGCGGCCAGCGGGAAGCTTCTGGGCGGCCGCCGTCCAGAGGTACCTGGGCGTCGACAGGTCCGCGACTATCGCCCGCATCTGAGGACCCAATCCGAAGTCAGGTCTGTGGAAGGCAGCACGGCGAGAGGGTTCATCCGCGAAACGCCAAGGCTGCGACCCACTCGATACCGTCGTCGCTCTCCACCGGGTACCAACCAGGACTCTCGCTGAGTTCCGGCTGGGTCGTGAGAGCTGCGGCAACCTGGGAGCCGGGGTCCACCTGCCAGCCCGCTCGCTGCAGCGCGTTGGTCAGAACATCGAAGTCGCGGTCGAGCCTGTCCGCCAGAAACTGCAAGTGCTCCTCGGCTTGCCCGGTATCTGTGGCGGACCGGGTGACCACCAGTGTGCGGTCGTGCGCTGTGTATCGAGCGAGGAACAGTTCAGTGTCGTCCACGACCCGCGGTTGGATGTTCAGCACCCATACCTCACCGAACTCCCGCCAGGAATGGGTGTCATCCACCAACGGCACCCAACCATCGCGCAGCAGCGACACGACCATTCGGTCGCCGGTGGCCTCGTCGCCGAATTCTCCGCGCGCCAACGTGGTCGGCAACTCCTGACCGCCCGCGTCCGGCCCGTCTGCGAACAGCGCGCTGCGGCCATCCGCAAACCAGACCAGACAGGGCTGTGTCCCGGTCACTTCGGCCGGCGCTTCGACGGCTTCCCCCGCCGGTGCCGCTGGGGTCTCCGCGTCCTCGGTTGCGACTTGGGTTGCGGCGGAATCCGAGGCCTTCTCGACGCCGAGCTGGAGCTTCAACACGTGGGATTCCGAGGAGGTCAGCGCCACGAAGATCTCCCGGTCACCCGCCTGCAACTGCACCAGGAAATCCTGATCGACACCGATCAGCGGCCAATCCGCGGGCGCGAACAGCAGCGCTTCGCCGATGTACTCCACGTAGGTGTCACCATGGGTGAGCACGCCGGGCGGCATACCGGGACCGACATCGGCTACGGCCGCGGCCTCATCCGGATAGAAGTTGATCTCGCCGCGGCGTCCCTCCGGACGCACATACACAGCGAAAAGGGTCCGGGCGGATTGATCCTCGGCAGCCAGCATGAGGTGAATCATCGTCGCTGCCGCCCGGCCATCGACAACCGCCCCGCCGACAACTCCAAAATCGCCGGAACGGTGGCGGTTGCGGACCTCACATGACGTCGGTGGCCTGGTCGATGTCGACCTGGATGAGGCGCGGAATATCTCCGCCCAAGCTCTCAGTCAGAGCGTCCCGCAGCGACTCGGAGTCAGCCACTGTCCGCGCCCGTACCCCGTAGCCCTCAGCGACCTTCTCGGCATCCAGGTTCGGCAGATCCAGACCCGGCACCTGCTGGGCTTTCTCGAGCAGGCCGAACCATTTCAGGATCCCGTACTGCCTATTTCGCAGTACCAGGAAGGTGGCGGGCACCTGCTCTCTCGCGGCCGTGTAGAGGGCCTGAACCGAGTAGTGCAGGGAGCCGTCTCCAAGCACGCCGAGCACCCGACGCTCCGGCATTCCCAACTGCACCCCGACCGTGGCTGCGGTACCGAAACCAAGACCGCCACTGCCCGAGAAAAAGTAGCTGCGGGGCTGACTGGGCCGCCAGTGGCGCAGCATCACACTGAGGTTCGACGGCGATTCGTTGACTATCGCGGCATCCTCAGGCAGACAGTCCGCCACCGCACTGAAAACATCACCCGCACTAAGCGGTGATGAACCCGGCGCCGCCAAGGGTCCGGGTCCCGGCACCAACGGATCGGCAGCCGGTCCGGGCACGGCTGCGGTGATCAGCGCCAGCGCAGCACGCGGATCCGACAGATAGGCGTCACCCATCGGCGCTCGGGCCGCCGCCGCCGGATCATCGGTCAGCTGGATCAGTTCAGCGCCCGCCGGCAGCAGTTCACCCGGCAGGTACGGGTAGTACTTGAATACCGGTGAGCCCGCCACTACCACCAGGTCGTAGCCGCTCATCTGTTGAGCGGCTAACGCGACAGCCGGGGCCATCACCCCCCGGAAATTCGGGTGCCAACCGGGGAAGGACCAGCGACCCTCGGTGGGCGCAATCATCACCGCGGCGCCGAAACGCTCAGCGAATCCGACCGCGGCGTCCCAGTTCGGCCCCTCATCCATCGCCGCCCCGACCACCAGTAGCGGAGCCTTGGCGGCCGCCACTCGGGCCCCGATCTCGGCCACCGACCGGCTGTCGAGGACCGCACCGCCGGTCACCGTGCGGCCACTCAGGTGGGCGACCTCAGCAGCTACCGTCTGGGCATCCCAGTCGTCTAGGGGTTGCGACACGAACACCGGCCCGGGCGCGGGCAGCACGGCCTCGTGGATCGCGCGCGCCAGGACTGCGGGGGTGTCCTGCGGACGCGGCGCAACACCGCTCCACTTCACCGCGGGCAGTACCAGCTCCGTGCCCCTGACGTTTGTCAGCAGCGCCTCCATCACCTGCATTGGCCGCACCTGATCGCCGGCGGTGATCACCAGCGGCGACCGATTCGCGCGGGCGTTGACGATGCTCCCCATCGCGTTACCGACGCCGGGGGCCGAGTGCAGGTTGACCAGCGTCGGGTTGCCGGTGGCCTGCGCGTAACCGTCTGCCATCGCCACCACGGCACCCTCGTGCAG
>CAZJNU010000086.1:0-10329 GCA_964547485.1 uncultured Actinomycetes bacterium | reverse complement strand
CTAGTGAGTCTGGGATCAACTCTGGTGGGGCAGCACCTTCCCTGATCGCCTGCAGGAAGCCATGCACCCGATGTACTGGGGTCAGCGTGCCCTAGCCAGCTGCAACTTCGCCGCCGCCATTGCCGCCGCGAATCCCGGCCTCAACAAACATACCTGCACGATGGCCGGTTGGACCCCGACCAACCAGGCGCAAGTGAACCTCGTCCTCGCAAGCTAGCGACGCAGAGACTGCTCAAGCCGAGTCGAGTGCAGACTCGCCTTCGCAGTGGCTAGCCCGCCACGGGCTGAGTTCGATTCATCGGTGGTTCCTCTGGTAGACAGGCTGACGTCAGGTCGAACGCCGGTCGAGCCGTGGCAGTAGTGGTCGACAGAAGGGGCAACAGTGCGTGTCTGTGTGATCGAACCAATTGGAATCCCATTGTCGACCATTGAGGCAGGGCTACTCGGCCACGAGGTGACCTCCTTCGATTCTCGCGGATGGAGCGACGAAGAGTTGCTCCGCGCCTGCGCGGGGGCGGAAATCATCGCCGTCACATATCGACCGATCTCCGCGGCGGTGATCGAGGGACTGCCCCAATTGAAAATGATTGCTGTCGCTTTCGCCGGCGTCGACCACGTCGACCCGGCCGCTAAAGCGCGCGGGATCGTGGTCCGAAACGCCGCCGGCTACGCGGACACGGCCGTGGCGGAGTTGGTGCTCGGGTTCATGCTCTGCCTGGCCCGCGACATCCCTCGCCACAATTCCGACATTCGCGATGGCGGCACCGCGAGCGTCGGCACCGAGTTGCGGGGTAAGACCGTCGGGATCGTCGGGACCGGTGCAATCGGTTCACGTGTTTCCGAGTTGACGAGCGCCTTCGGTATGACGACCCTGCCCTTCGACCGAGATTCGGAACTCCCGTTGTCTGCAGTGTTCGCCAAATCGGACTTCGTGACCATCCACGTTCCGTTGACGGCGGGGACACGCGGCATGGTCTCGGCGGAGTTGCTCGCCGCGATGAAGCCAACCGCGTTCCTGATCAACTGTGCCCGCGGTCCGATCGTGAATGCGGAGGCCTTGCGGGACGCCCTGGCGGCCGGGGAGTTGGCGGGGGCCGCCTTGGACGTGTTCGACGTCGAGCCTCCGCTCCCGGCGGATTACCCGTTGCTCTCGTTCTCCAACGTGCTGGCGACCCCGCACATCGGGTTCGACACGTCCGAGGCACTTGTCGACAAGGGCAACCTGGCGCTGGCACACATCAAGGAGTTCATCGCGGCGGCACCGGGCTGAAGAACTGCCACGCTTAGACAACCGGAGGTCATCCTCCGAGGCTGGCCAGGGCAGCGGGTCAGGTGCGCGGTCGGGCGGGAGAAGGGATGCTCCGCGCCTTGACAGCCAAGATGACCAGCGCCGCGTAGTGAGTGCTGATGCCCACGAGGGTCATGCTGTGAAACGCCTCGTGATAGCCATAGGTGGCAGGGCGAACGACCGGCCGACGGGTGGCGTACATCACCGCGCCTACTGAGTACGCCAGACCTCCGGCGCTCAGTAGAAAGGTGGCGGTGCGTGATCGCTGCCACGTGTGTCGCACGGCAAGAAGACCTCCCCAACCGACGACGACGTACCCGACTGTGGCCGTCTTGTTCGCCTTGCCAGCGGCCCGCGCGAAGCACCCGAGGCCAGCGGCGGCCCAGGTTGCCACCAGCACCGGGACGGTAATGGGTGACGGCGCGGCATACGCGAGCGTCGCAGTGCTGGTGCCGGCGATCAAGGTGTAGATGGTGGCCCGGTCCGCGCGACTGAAGACTCTCTGAGCGCGAGGGCTGCGGGCGAGGGTGTGGTAGGCGGCACTGACGCCCAAAGTGGCGGCCAGCGTGGTCGTGTAGACCACCATCGGCAACCGCCGACCGGGTGGTGCGATTGCGATCGCTACCGGGACCGCCGGCACGCAGGCCAAGAAAGCCATCGCGTGCTGGCGCCCACGCCAGGTCGGCTTGTGACCGCCCAAACGGTGATCGGTCTGCGGAGTGCGCGCCGGCCGAAGCGGCAGAGTGACACCCGACAGGAAGCGGCGAACTGTGCCCGTCGCCGGCGGCTCCGGTATCCCTGCACCCATCGTTGCGCCCCTCGTGAAGGAGTTCAGGAGCGATCAGTTTCGCATAAGTCGGCAGATCCGGTGGCCGCTAGGGCTGTCGCCACGGGACCGGCGACGGTCCTCAGTTGAGGCTCGTCGCCGGTCCCGTGGCCGAGGTGGAGGCGGCCGGTGACTCGGTCACCGCCGGGTCATCGGCGGAACCTCGTCAAGCCCCACCAGGCCCATTCACCTGCGGTCTCCATGATGCGCGCCCGATTGACGTAGGCGACACCAATCCCGGCGCCGAGCAATGCCCCGGGCGGACCACCCGCATAAGCACCAACCGCCGCCATGCTGCCCACGGTCGCCGCGGTCCTGCCGGCGCTCTGTGCCGCGGTCACCGCCCCCGTGACGGCTGTTGCCATCCTCGTGCTCGCCTGCTCGATCGCACCGCCTGCCTGAGTGGCCGCGGTGAGGGCGGTGGCGGTCGATTCGGCAGCTGCGGTGACCCGGGCGGTCATCGCCTGCACCGGCCCAGCCACCGCCTGGACTGCGGCGTTGGCAGCCAGCGTGGCCTTCGCAATGTAGCCGGCGATGGTCACACTGAGCCCCACCTGAGCAATCTGGATCGCGCGGGAAACTCGACTGACGTTGCCCCCGGAGACGAGGGTGTTGGTCAGCTGGTTGGACCCCTCGGTGATCGCTCCTGCGGCCAGCATCGATGATCCGACGAAAGCCGCCCGGGCAGCCAGCGACGGAGCTTGCGCTGAGAGGAAGGCCAGCGACAGTCCTCGGGTCACCACGATCGAGAGGACTACCGTGGCAACCGTGATTCCGATGTTCAGCCAGAGCGTCTCCTCCGCGGACATCGTGCCCGTCGGGTCCGACTGGTTGATCGGATCCTGATTGGCGTAGTCGTAGGCGTTCAGCGACCCCTGGTTGACCGGGTCCGGCGACGTGAACCGGCCCAACTTGGGCACGTAGAGCCGGGCACCCATGACGATCAGGTCGTCGGCTCCGAGATGCTCGGTTTCGAGCCCGTTTCCCGCCTGCCAGAGGTACGCCGGGGGGGCAACAGTGCTGGTCGCCGTCGGCTTGGCCGCCGTGGGCTTGGCCGCCGCAGGCGCCTTCGACTTGGCCGCTGGCTTCGCCGGTGCCGGCGTCTTCGACTTGGCAGGTGCCTTGGCCGCCGTCGGCGCCTTCGGCTTCGCCGGTGCCGGCGTCTTCGCGGCGGCGATCAGCTCCTCACCGAAGGGCGAGTACAGGTGTCGCCGGCCAAGGTCATGGCCGGTCCCGTCAGCGGACCAGAGCAGTTGACCGCGGACAGTCTGGAAGTTCCACTCCTGGCCGCCGGTACCCAGGTTGCGCAGCAAGGTGGCGCCACCTGGCAGCCCCAGGGTCTGCCACTGCGGGTGGTTGTCGGCATCCAGGATGATCCCGCCTGAGGTGTAGCGGCTGGTGGTCGCCGGACCTGTCGCGGTGGTCTTCACCTTCTCGATGACCGTTCCCGCCACTCGCTTGTAGGACGTCCGCTCCCCGGTCGTCGTGTCAGCCATGTCGACGACTTGGCTGTCACCGTCGTAGGCGAGCTTCAACGCGCCTAGCCTGGTCATCTCGCCCCAGCCGCTGTACTCGATGTCCTTTCCGATGGCCGGGTCAGTGCTCTCGGTCAGCTGGTCATGGGTGTTGTAGCCGTATTGGCTGACCTGCGAGCCGTCCACCACCTGGCGCGTCCGATTGCCGTTGCGACCGGCCTTCGGATTGCCGCCGCTCGCACCGTCCGAGCTGAACTCGTAGGCCCAGCTGTGATGTGCGACGGCCAGATCTGTGTCGAGCTCGGCGCCGACCAACCGGCCGTTGGCGTCGTAGCTGTAGCCGAATGTCGCGTCAGGCGAATCCTTGCCGAAGGCGAAGGACTCCCCCAATGTCCGTCCACTCGGCGCCTTCGCCTGTGCGTAGCTGAACGGCTTGCCGTCGGGCGTGGTCCAGGTCTGTGAGCTGAAGGCACCCTGGGTGTTGTTGCGACCGATCAATCGCACGCCGTTGCCGTAGTCGACGGTATTGCCTGCGGCGTTCGGTGTTCCGACCACAGCCAGCACCTTGCCGTCCAGTAGCAGCTTCTCCGGATCCCCATCCTGGCTGTAGGTCGTGGCGGTGGTCGAGCGGAAGCCGCTCTTGGTCGTCACCGTGCTGGACAACTCCTGGCCGGAGATCGGGTCGTAGTTGGTCGTCTCGGTGGTCCCCCAGACATCGGTGGTGCGGACGGTGCGCCCGTAGAGGTCGACCTCCTGCTCGGTTGTGTACGTCGGGCCGCCGTCGACCCTTACCGTGGCGCGGGTCTTAAGCGGATTGCCATCAGCCCTGGCCGTGACAACCGAGCTGCTGGCGGGTTGGGAGCCGCGCGCCGGCGTGGTGGTGCGGGCGACCTCGCCGGCGTCATTGCGGTAGGTGCAACTGGCTGCGGCCCCGTTGATCCCAGAGGCGGCGACCCGACCCATGGAGTCGTAGAAGTTGATGTAGGTCTGCACTCCGTCACCCTGGTCGTTGCCGGCCGAGGTGCTGCGCCGGGTCGACTTCGGCAGGCCGTGCTGGTTGACCTCGCCGAGGCCGGTGCAGGGGACAGTGACCGACTCGTCAGGTCCGTAGTAGTCGTAGGTGGTCTCGTTTCCGGCCGGCATGACAGTCGCGGTCTGACGACCGAACTGACCGCGGGTGGGGTCGAACTGCTCGTAGCGAGATGTTCCCTTCAACGTCGGTGTCTGCCCGAGCCAGGCCGCGGTGGGCTTGCCATCCTCCGGCCGTCCGAACTGGGTGTGCGCCTCGGATTTCACGGCGGCGGAGGCTGACAGAGCGTCGGTCTGGGCCGTGGTGGTCCGTAGCCCGTAGCCCGGAGTGACTGCGGCCATCGGAACGGGGACGAAGCCCTGCGCCCCCGGGGTGTGCCAGTCCACCTTGATGCCACTGGAGCCGCCGCTGCCCGGCGTGCTGACCCGGTAGTCGATTCGGATGGTGTGCGGACCCGGGCGGAGCGGCAATTCGCAGCCCGCGGCAGGGCAGGCCACTCGGTCAACCCAGAGGGTTGCCGCCCCTGCCGGGGCCACCCGGAAGCCGTAGTCCTGGGCCGCATCCCCGGAGTTGCCTGGCACAGTGACCACACCCTCCAGTCGGACACTCCACGGGTTGGTCCCGCCGACCGGGGAGCTCGGCCATGTCCACTGCAGGGATCCTGGAATGGTGCCACCGCCGAGGCGAGGACCGAAGTCCTTGCCGTGCGGTGTCCCCTGCAGTTTGTCGTTCGTCCAATAGGTCGTCTTCAACCCATGCATTGCCTTCGGCGCGGCACCGGAGAGATCCTCGTCGTAACGGAAGTCCTGTCGCGGGGTCGCTTGGGAGGGCCCCTGGGATGCCGGGAAGGGTCCGACCGTGGCGGTGAGGTTCTGCTGGTCGTCGTATTCGTGGGCGGTGGTCAATCCTGTCGGGCCGACCGTCTTCAGCGGGAGATCGGTGGCCCGGTCCCACTCCTTCTGAACAGTGCGACCCTTGGAGTCGGTGGTCGACAACGGCAGGAGGGTCACCGGATCGAAGGTGTAGCGAGTGGTGAACCCGGTGGTGGTCTGTTGTCCTGCGGCGGTGACGGTGGTCCGTCCCGCCTCCGGGCTGTAGGAAATCGAGTAGGACGGCCGCGGTGCACCTTCGGAGGCAGCTGGCTTGCTGACCCGCGCCACACGCCCGGCCGAGTCGTAGTCGATGGTGCTCAGGACACCCTCGGAGTCGTGCCGGACACCGGCGGCGAGTACTTCTGCCCCGAGACCGCTGCGGTAGCTGGCCAGCCGGCCCGAGCGGTCGAAGCCGAGGTCCGTGACCGTCGACTTGCTCTCGCTGGTGCCGGGGTTGTCCACGATCCGCGCCAACTGGACGGTGCCGCCAGTGTCGCGTCGGTAGAGGAAGCTGGTCGAAGTCTTGTCCGGGTAGTGAATCTGGCAAAGCATCCCGGCGGGTGGCTCGACGAAACCTTCGGGGGTGTCCGGGCAACTGCCCCGGCCCGCATAGTCCAGTGTCATCGCCAGACTTGGTGAGACGGAATCACGCACGGCGGTGATCCGCCCGTCCGCCAGTTCGTACCGAGGGCCGGGGGCCGTGCCATTGAACGTCTCCTTGACAAACGCTTTGCCATCGTCGTTGACCCGATCGAACGTGGCCACCATCCCCGACGCCATGGTGGCCGTCCAGCTCTCGTCAGCGTTCTTGACCAGCGTCGGAGTTGTTCCGGTCGGCGCGGGCCGCCCGGCTGGACTGATCGGCGTGTAACTGCCCGCATCCTTGGCGGGTTGGTAGGCGATTGCCGACCCGGTCGGCGAGACCAGTCCAACCGACCCGCCCGGGTTGACCTGCAGATGACTCCACGCCTGCCCCTCGGCGGACATGGTCCAGCCCTGAGGCAGGCCGGGCCCGGCGGCCTGGCCGTTGCGGTAACTGAGGTTCACGCCGAGGGCGCCGCTGGCGCCGGTAATCTTGCGGGGCGAGACCGCCAATTCAACCGTGCCGCTGGCGAGCGAGACGTGGAAGGGTCCGATGTCTTCGGCCGGCTGCACCTCCGACCGCCGGGTGTCCACCAGCATCGCGAACGGCCCGAACTTCTCGCCGCCGGTGGCGGCGGTGGCCTGCCACACGTAGGTCTGCCCCTCCTTCAAGACATTTGGGGATACCACGATGCTGTTCCGGGACGAGGTGGCGCTCCAGATTGGCGCGTCCTTGGCGCCGACCGTCATGACCGTGAACCGATACTGACCCTCCGCCGGAGCAGTCGGAACCCGCAGCGTGGGCCGAAGCGACACGGCCAAGCCCTGGGTGGGGGTGACCTCGGCTTTGGTGTAGGTGGGAACGGGCCCGCCGGCAGCGTCGACCGACAGCGGCGCCACAGTCTTGGGGTCCCAGTCTGCCTGGACGGCCGCCTGCGAGGAGTCCGCGGCGAAGCTCGGCGCGGCGCCCCCGAGACCGGCCACGACAGCCAGCGCGACGGCGCAGGCCACGGACCTGACGCGACTCCCCCGGATCAGTCCACGGGACTGGGTCGGCGGGTGAACGTCGACGGAGGTGGGTAGCGACCCCTCGCTCGGGTGGTTTCTCATGGTTCTCGCCTTCCTTAGGTGCTTCGCGAAGCCGACGGGTGGCGGTTCGCAGATACAAGACGCTGTCGCGTATGTGATGCATGTACCCGTGTGGAGCGGGATCTATACCCATTCCGCGACTTCCGTCAGGCCCACCTGCAGGGAGTCGTCGCCTCGGTCGCAGCATGCGGAGCGATCGACCCCGCAACGAAGCGATCGACGCCACGAAGAAGGAGCGATGCGCAGCTGCCCCGAGGACAACTGCGCATCGCTCCACTCTCGATCGTTTTCCAGTCACCAGTGACCGTTCACGTCACCAGTCGGACCCATTGATGGAGCAGGACGACTGTTCACCGGCTACTGATGAATGTTGACACTGACCGACACCGGCCCGTCGGCGCCACCACTGGCATCCATGTCACAGAACAGACTCGACGACGACGAGGGCGCCTGCACGGTGCACTTGCCGGTGTTCTTGCCGTCGGCGCCGATGATCGGATTGATCTTCACCGTTGCGTTGTTCAACAGCGGGTCGCCGGACTTGACCACGTAGGTCACGTCGAACGAGTTGTTGGTGCCCGCCTTGCGGTACATCCCGAAGTACCCGGCCTTACCGTCATTGGCGATCTTCGTCGGGTTGCCGCCCTTTGCGTCCAGGATGAAGTTGCCCACTGCCGGCGACCCGACACGGCTGAGTTCAGCCGTGGATTGCAGGTTGTTGCGGATGCCCACTGTCGTCGGCAGGTTGGACATGGTCCAGGCGTAGTTCGCATGACGACCGCTTTCCGCCAACGTGGCGGTGCACACGGTGTACTGCCGGGAACCTTCGCAGGTGGCCTTGTTCGTACCCCAGTAGGGGCTGTCGAGGTGGAATCCGACCTCGTCGGTGTCCGGCAGTGGCGCCGGCGCTTTGTAGTAGCCGGTCTGCTCGACGCCCGCGCCGTCACTGCGGTACTTGAACTCGCCGCTGGACCCCAACTTCTGAGGGAAGTCCTTGTCGTCACCTCTTCCGTGGTCGTTGGTTACCCGGGTCAACGAGTACTCGGCCGGACCGAGCGTGTTCTCGCCCGTGAACACCTGGGCGTTGTTGGTGATATACCCGCAGCCGACGATGTAGCCGTCGTCAGGGCAGGCGGACATCCGCAATGCCGTGCCGACAGACTGCGTGGGGTTCAGCCGGGGCGCCGGCGTGACGCTCGCCGCGAAGGCCTGAGCGCTACCGCCCGTGGTCAATACAAGGGCGACAAGCACAGCGCTGGCAGCAGTTGTCTTGGTGAATTTCATGATCTTTCCCATCTGTGAGTTCGTCCGGCGGTGTCGGGCTGCTTCGCTTCTTGTCGTCGCATTCCCGGCCTGTCGAGATACCAGGCAGTGTCTCGTATGTGCTTCATTCCCCGTGCGGGGCAGCTTCATACCGGCCGGTCGCGCCCAATGTCTGGAACCGGACGAATCCAACAGGTGGCCGGGTCCTGTGCCGTCACCGCCGGCGGAGCTCGTCGCGAACGGGCTGCTCCTGCGCCTCGGTGCTAACGTCTCGAGCGTGCTTCCGATTCTGCTATTCGACGGAGACTGCGCGTTCTGCACCTCGAGCATCAACGCGTTGCGCCGCTACGTCAGGCCGCAGGCGGATCTCCAGCCATGGCAGCACGCAGATCTGGATGCTCTCGGCGTCACCGCCGAGCAGTGTCAGAAATCGATCCAGTGGATTGCGGCACCCGGCGCCCAGGCGTTGACGCAGGGACGCGCCGTCGCGGCTGTGCTGAGGTTGGGTCGCCAGCCGTGGCCGTTGGTGTCCGCAGTTTTGCGACTTCCCGGAGTATCCGCCGCCGCGGACATCGGCTATCGGGTCATCGCGGCGAATCGACATCGACTGCCGGGATCCACACCCGCCTGCCGACTTCCCGACGTCCCCGCCGCTGAACCATCGCGGGCAGCGTAGGCGACCCCCGAATGGAACTTCCGGCGGACTTCCAGACCGCCCCTGCTCCGCTGCCTGGTCGGATTCTGTTCGCACACGACTGGCGGGATCTTGCGTTCCTGCACTGGCGGATCCCACCGTCGGCCGCGGCGCCCTTCATGCCGCCGGGCACCCGACCTGACACCTTTGACGGAGATACGTTCGTCGGCCTCGTCCCGTTTGAGTTGCGGTCCGCCAACTTCCTCGGAGGGCCGACCGTGCCGTATCTGGGCGACTTCCTGGAGACGAATGTCCGGCTGTACTCGGTTGACCCGCAGGGCAGGCACGGCGTGGTGTTTCGCAGCCTGGAGGCCAGCCATCTCGCGGTCGTGCTCGCAGCTCGGGCGAGCATGGGCCTGCCGTACACCTGGTCGAAGCAGACCTGCGAGGTATCCGGGTCGACGCGGACCTGGACAACCACACGTCGATGGCCCCGGCGGGGCCTACGCACCTCAGTGACAGTCGAGGTGGGCGACCGCATCGTGGCGCCGGACCCGTTGAGCGTGTTCCTCACGGCACGCTGGGGAATGCACGCCTACCGTTTCGGCCGCACCGTCTGGGTGCCCAACTACCACGAGCCCTGGCAATTCCATCGCGCGCACGTCGTCCAACTCCGCGACCAACTCGTCCGGGCGGCGGGATTACCTGTGGCTGGCGCCCCCGACGTGGACACCCTCTTCGCCCCCGGCGTCCATACCGTGTTCGGTGAACCCCAGCCGTTGTAACCCGGAGTCAGCCTGACTCGTGGGTCAGGCGTCCTCGGGCATCTGCATCGGCCCAGCCTTGGCCTCAGGGAAGTAGTCCTTACCGATGCCGGAGTCTGCCTTGGGCACCATCACCGTGCGCTTCCAGGACACGACCTGGTCGCCGTTCTGGTTCAGGCCGCGGGTGAGCATCGTGATAATTCCCGCATATGGTCGCTTAGAGGATTCCCTTTTATCGATGCAGATCGACTCGGCGTAGATCGTGTCCCCGATGTAGACCGGGAAAGTCAACTTGATGTCGGTCCAGCCCAGGTTGGCGACCGCGTTCTGACTCATATCGATAACGCTGAGACCCAGCACCAGTGCGACGGTGAAGCCGGAGTTCACGATGATCTTGCCATCGGTGATGGGGTTGCTCTCGGCCAGGTGGGCGTTGAAGTGGTTCTGGTTGGTGTTGCAGGTGAGGAGGGTGAACCAGGTCGAGTCGGCCTCGGAGATGGTGCGTC
>CAZJNU010000085.1:0-10538 GCA_964547485.1 uncultured Actinomycetes bacterium | reverse complement strand
GCACGGGCCTATAGCTCAGCTTGGTTAGAGCGCTTCCCTGATAAGGAAGAGGTCAATGGTTCAAGTCCATTTAGGCCCACATGAAGAAGATACTGTTTATCGCTGCCCTTGCCGCTGTCGGCTACGTCATCTACCGGCAGGTCTCGGCCAACCAGGCCGAACAAGACCTGTGGACTGAGGCCACGTCTCAGCCCGACCTGCGCTAGCGCAGGACCCGGGGGCGTAGCTCAACTGGCAGAGCACCGCCTTTGCAAGGCGGGGGTTGAGGGTTCGAGTCCCTTCGCCTCCACCCCCGTCCCTACCCCGTCATGCCCTAGTGCAAGGATTCCTCCGTGGCAACCAGGCAGATCGCAACCCTTCGGACCAACCTCGGCGACATCCGGGTGGAGTTGTTCGGCAACCATGCGCCCAAGACAGTGCGCAACTTCGTGGGTCTGGCCGACGGCACCCAGGAATGGAAGAACCCGAAGACCGGCGCCACTGGCTCCGGACCGCTCTATTCGGACGTGGTATTTCACCGGATCATCCCCGGATTCATGATCCAGGGTGGCGACCCGCTCGGAACGGGGACCGGCGGTCCGGGTTACCGGTTCGGCGATGAGTTCCATCCGGAACTGCAATTCGACCGGCCCTACCTGCTGGCGATGGCCAATGCCGGCCCGGGCACCAATGGTTCCCAATTTTTCATCACACTGGCGCCCACGGCCTGGTTGAACATGAAACACACGATCTTCGGTGAAGTCGCCGATCAACCCTCGCGAGATGTCGTCGATGCCATCGGTGGCGTGCCTACCGACGGCCGTGACCGCCCGCTGGAGGATGTTGTCATCGTCGGTGTCGACGTCGAAACGGTCGAGAGCTGACCTCCGAAGACCCGCCCTCGGCGCCACATTGCGCCTGGCACCCGGATCGCGAGACGTATATCGTCTGCGCTCGCTGCGACAAACCGATCTGCCCCGACTGCATGACGCCCGCGGCGGTCGGATTCCAGTGTCCCGACTGCGTGGCTGCTGGCCGCGCTGCCACGAAGGCGCAGGTCAGTACGCAGGCGTCGGGGCGTCCGTTCGTCACCTATGCCCTCGCAGGGATCTGCGTCGCCGTCTATCTGGTCGGCCTACTCGCCGGTCAGGACGACCGGATGATCCTGGACTACGCCCTGCACCCAAACTCGGTTGCCTACGACGACGAGTGGTATCGGTTGATGACGGCGGTGTTCCTGCACGCCAGCCTGCTGCACATCCTGTTCAACATGTACGTGCTGGTGGTGCTGGGACCGACCCTGGAGCGGATCCTTGGGCACGGCCGCTACCTCGTCCTCTTTCTGCTGGCGGGTCTGGGTGGTTCGGTTGCCTCGTTCGCCTTCTCCGCGCCCACTACCCGGTCGGTCGGGGCGTCGGGGGCCATCTTCGGACTGATGGGTGCCCTGCTGGTGGCGGGCCGTCGACTCAGGTACGACGTGACGCAGGTCGCCGTGCTGATCGGGATCAACATCGTGATCGGCTTTCTACCAGGAGCAGGAGTCGATTGGCGCGCGCACCTCGGTGGGCTGGTGACCGGCGCTGCCGCTGCCGCGGTGATGATCATGCCGGACGGACGTCGGAAGGTCGGGATGGAGATCCTCGGGTTGGTGGTGATCGTCGCGGCCGTGACGGCCGTGGCGGCTTGGCGGTCCGCCCAATTCCCTGTCATCGGTATCTGAGAGCGGCCCTCCGCTGAATCTATCCCCAAGTTATCCACAGCCTGGGGATGAACTACACCGGTGTAACGCAAGTTCACAGCCGGTTTTGTGACAAAGGTCACTGTCGCTGACGCTGGATCGGCGACGGCGGCTGCAGGGCACCGACGAGCACCACCCGGACCGCAGGCCGAGAAGTCAACGCCACTTCGTGGAAACGACGAAACCCATTGCTAGGAAAGCGAATCCGATCAAAACGTTCCACCAGCCGAGCACCTTTATCCCTGGCGCATCAGGGGCTACGTAGTAGGCCACGATCCAGATCAAGCCGATAGCGAATAGCACGAGCATCAACGGCACCAGCCACCGAGGGCTGTCCAGCCGCACCGGCTTACGGCGGTCGGCACCGCTCTTCTTGGCAGCGGGTGTGGATGACGGCTTGATCACCTTGGGACTCGTCGATTTCTTCGAAGAATCTGGACCTGCCGGACTGTCGGACTTCGCCATCGTGCCTCCCTTTCGCTCGCCCACTGTACCCAGTGCGGCGGAGCCGCGTGGTCATCGGTGATGATGTGCATCGTGTCAGTGCGAATCCTGGTGGTCGACAACTACGACAGTTTCGTCTTCAACATCGTGCAGTACCTCTCGCAGTTGGGAGCCGACTGCACCGTGGTGCGCAATGACGCACTAGCGGTGGACGGGGCCGATGGCTACGACGGCGTTCTGCTGTCGCCCGGCCCGGGCGCGCCCGACGGGGCAGGGGTCTGCCTGGAATTGATACCGCAGGTGGCGGGGCGCATCCCATTGCTGGGTGTCTGCCTTGGTCACCAGGCGATAGCGCAGGTGTATGGCGGCAGCGTGGTGCGGGCGCCGGAGCTCCTGCACGGCAAGACCTCGCAAGTGGTGCACTCCGGACAGGGAGTGTTGGCCGGTCTTCCTAACCCCTTCACGGCAACCCGGTACCATTCGCTGGCCGTCGCCGAGGAAGGCTTCCCTGCCGAACTGGAAGTGACGGCTCGCACCGAGACGGGCGTGATCATGGCCCTGCGGCACCGGCGGTTGGATCTGGAGGGCGTGCAGTTCCACCCGGAATCAGTCCTCACCCAGGGCGGACACCTGATGCTCGCGAACTGGCTCGTCCGGTGTGGCGAGGCCGACGCATTGGCCCGGTCGGTCGGACTCGGCCCGGTGGTCAACCGGAACGGCCCGACCGAGTAGCGCCCGGCGTCAACTGGCGGAAGCGGCCGGCGTGCCGATAGCGCCGGCGTCACCGCCCACCGGTGCTGGCAGCGACTCTTGGGCTGCGCCGCTGACCGTCGCCGTCGGACTGTCGGTGGTGAGCGTCGGCGTCGGTGTCGTCGGGGTCGGGGTCGGCGTGGGTCCTTGCACGGAGACGGTGATGGTGACCAACGTGCCCTTGACGGCGGTCGTTCCGGCCTGCGGGGACTGTGCCAGCACGATCCCAGGCTGACCCGAATCCTCTTGGGTGGTGACATTCACCTGGAACCCGGCATTGGTCAGATCGCTCTTGGCCTGTGCCTCGCTCTTGCCGACAACGCCGGGAACCTTGACCTTGCCATTGGACACGGTGATGTCCACCCGCGATCCTGCATCCACGTTGGTTCCCGCGGACGGACTCTGCTTGAGGACGCTGCCGTTCGGCTGGTCGCTGTCGACCTCCGATACTGAACCCAGGTTGAGTTTCGCGTCCGCCAGGGAACTTCGGGCGTCCTCGACACTGGTTACCCCAATCAGGTTGGGGACAGCCACCTTTTGCTTTCCGGCAGAGATGACCACAGCCACCCCTTGGCCCTGCTCGAGTTGCACGCCTGCCAGCGGATCCTGCGAGATGATGGTGTTTGGCGCCTTGTCGGATACCTGGGTTGACTCCTTGCCCAGTTTCAGGCCCGACTTGGACAAGGTCAGGGATGCTTCGTCGGTGGTCATGCCGACGATGCTCGGCACCGAGACTTGAGGTTTGGAGGAGTTGGACCCGAGCAGTTTGCCCGCGAACACCGCGCCGATCCCGACCAGGAGCACGATCAAGACGATCGCGATCCACATCCAGGCGCTGCGCTTCTTCTCCTCCTCTTCAGTGGTGACCACCTCTGCCGGTGAACCGGTGGCAGGAAACTGCGAGGTCGCCCCGAGCGGCGCGACTATCGCCGTCGCGGCGGGTGCAGCGGCGACGACCGGATTCATCCCTTGGGCCGCCGTCACGGGCATACCTGCGATCGCCCGCTCCACATCGGAGCGGAACTCGGCAGCGCTCTGATAGCGCTGCTCTCGGTTCTTCTCCAACGCCTTCATCACAATCGCATCAAGTGCGACCGGCACGCTGGGGTCGATGGAGGACGGCGGCACGGGCGCCTCGCCGACGTGCTGGTAGGCGACCGAGACGGGGGACTCTCCGATGAAGGGAGGCCGGTTGGTCAGCAATTCATAGAGCACACAGCCAGTCGAATACAGATCGGACCGGGCGTCGACCACTTCGCCGCGCGCCTGCTCCGGCGACAGATACTGCGCTGTCCCCATGACAGTGCTGGCTGCGGTCATCGTGGAGGTCGAGTCTGCGATGGCGCGGGCGATCCCGAAGTCCATCACCTTCACCTCGCCGCCGCGGGTGAGCATGACGTTGGCCGGTTTGATATCGCGGTGAACGATGCCATGCCGGTGCGAGTAGTCCAACGCCGCGAGGATCCCGGCGGTTATCTCCAGCGCCCGCTCCGGCAGAAGACGGCGACCACTGCTGAGCAATTGGCGCAAGGTGACGCCGTCGACATATTCCATCACGATGAATGGGACGGTCACCGATTCGGCACCATCGGTCAGCTGATCCTCGCCGGTGTCATAGACGGCGACGATGTTCGGGTGATTGAGCGCTGCCGCGGACTGAGCCTCCCGCCGGAAGCGCGCCTGGAAAGACGGGTCACGGGCCAGATCCGGGCGCAGCAGTTTGATCGCCACTCGGCGACCCAGCCGTAGGTCCTGGGCTTCGACCACCTCGGCCATACCGCCACGACCTAGCTCGTCTCCCAACTCGTATCGATCACCCAGTCGGCGCGCCTGTGTCACGACTTCTCCTCTGCGAGCTGGTTGGTGGTGCGGGTCTTGGTCGGTGTCGTCATTGCAGCAGCGCCTCGATCACCTGGCGGGCGATCGGCGCAGCGAGCTGATTGCCGCTCACCTCCGTGGTGTTCGCATTCTCGACGGTCACCGCAACGGCCACTTGCGGGTCGTCTATCGGGGCGACTGCTACGAACCACGCTACGTTCGGCCTGGTGCCACCCGTCTCGGCGGTACCGGTCTTACCGCCGACGCGGATCCCAGGTATCGCCGCGTTACCGCCGGTGCCCTGGTTGACCACCGCCTCCATCATCAGCAGCAACTCCCCGGCATTTGCGCTGGACAGCGCCCGGGCGTGCTCCCGTGGCTCGGTGGTCGACAGCAGCTGGGTGTCCGATCCGCGGGTGTCCTGCACCAGGTACGGCTCCATCGCCATCCCGCCGTTCCCGATCGCCGCCCCCACTAACGCCATCTGCAGGCTGGTGGCGGTGACGTTGAACTGGCCGATCGCGCTCTGGGCTGTCTGGGCGGCGTCCAGGTTCCCGGGATAGCGAGAGGTGGCGGCGACCAGCGGCACTTGGAAGGAGGTGTTGAAGCCGAACTTCTCGGCCTGGGCCTTCAGCGTCTCATTGCCCAACTCGTTGCCGAGGTAGGCGAAGGCGGTGTTGCAGGACACCACCATCGCCGCCTGCAGGGTGGTCTTGTCGTTCGGCCCACATGGGCCGCCGAACCAGTTCGGGATGGAACTCTGTGAGTTCGGAAGCGGATAGACCGCCGGCCCTGGAAGTTCGGAGTCGCGGTTGTACCGACCGCTCTCGAGCGCGGCCGCAGCCGTCACCAGTTTGAAGGTGCTGCCGGGGGGCGGAGTTGACACCAGCGGCCGATTGAGCAGCGGCTTGTCTGGTTCGGCCTCCAACTCCTGGTAGTAGGCGGTGATGGACTTGGCGTCGTGACTGGACAGCTTGTTGGGGTCGAATGAGGGGGACTGTGCGAGGGCCAGGATGGCCCCGGTCTTCGGATTGATCGCGGTAACCGAGCCGACGCTGCCATCCAGGCCCTGAAAGGCCGCCTCCTGCGCCTGGGGGTTCAGGGTCAGAGTCACGGCCCCACCCTTGACGTCCTGGCCACCGAAGAGTTGGCCCAGCCGATCCACAAAGAACTCCGGCCCCGTCCCCGACAGCACCCCGTTCTCGGCCTTCTCGATTCCGGTGGCGCCATAGACAATCGAGTAGAAACCCGTCGCAGAGGCATACAGCGGTCCGTTTGAGTAGACCCGCAGGAATTTCAGGGTGTCATCGGTACCGATGGATTTGGCAACCTGTGAGGCCTCGACCAGGATCGGGCCGCGCTCCCGGTCGTACTCCTGCAGCAGGGTTCGGGAGTTGCCGCTGCGGGCTTTGATGCTGTCGGCCAGGAACACCTGCTGGAACGACAGGTTGATCAGCAGTGCAAACAACAGCACCCCGAATACCAGCCCCAACCTGCGGATCTGCCGGTTCATACGTCCACCGCCGGAGCCGTCGCGTCGGCCACCGGTACGGTTGGCTGCTGAGGGCGACGGGCGCGGTCGGATACCCGCAGCACCAGCGCGATCATGATCCAGTTGGCGAGCAGGGCCGAGCCGCCGGCCGCCAGGAAGGGTGTGGTCAGGCCGGTCAGCGGGATCAGCCGGGTGACGCCTCCGACGACGACGAAGACCTGCAATGCCAACACTGTCGCCAGGCCGACGGCAAGCAGCGTTCCGAAGGGGTCACGCACGGCCACCGCAGTGCGCAAACTCCGCTGCACGATGATCGCGTAGAGCATCAGGACGGCAGCCAATCCAGTCAAACCGATTTCCTCGCCGAGGGCATCGGCGATGAAGTCCGACTTGGCGAACGGCACGAACTGCGGGAAGCCTTCTCCCAGACCGGAACCGAGCAAACCCCCGCTGGCAAGTCCGAACAGCCCCTGGGCCAGTTGGTAGGACTGGTCCTGCGCGTACGACCAAGTATCCAGCCAGATCTCCACCCGCAGCCGGACGTGAGCGAAGGCGAGGTAGCCGAGCACTCCGCCAACGGCAAGCAGAAGGGCGCCGATGACCAACCAGCTACGTCGACCGGTCGCGACATAGAGCATCACCACAAAGAGACCGAAGAACATCAGGGCGGTGCCGAGATCCTTCTCGAAGGCGAGCACGCCTAGGGCGATGAACCAGGCGACGATGATCGGACCCAGGTCCCGACCGCGCGGTATCCCCAGGCCGAGAACCTTCTTGCGCACGACCGCCAGCGACTCACGCTTCAAGACCAGATAGCCGGCGAAGAAGATCGTGAGCAAAATTTTGGACAACTCAGACGGTTGAAAAGTGAACGGCCCCAGCCGAATCCACAGGGTCGCGCCATTGATGTTGGTGCCTATGCCTGGGACCAGCGGGAGTAACAGCAGCAGCACCCCGACCAGCATGGCCGTATAGGTGTAGCGCTGAAGTCGTCGGTGATCTCGCACGACCAGCAGAGTCACCACGAACAGAGCGACGGCCAGGACCAACCAGGTGAACTGGGCATCTGCGGTGGCGCTGGGCATTCGAGTGCCATTTGCCTCGGCCCGCGCCCGGTCGGCGAGGTCCAGTCGGTGAATCATCGCCAGGCCGATCATGTTGAGCATCGCCACGGCTGGTAGCAGGTACGGATCGGCGTACGGCGCGAGGATGCGGATCGCCACGTGCGCGGCGACCAGCAGCGCGGCAAATGCACCCACCTGCGGCCAGAAATTCAACGGCAACGTGCCGTTCAGGGTGAGGTCCACGTTCGCGTAGGCAAAGGCGCCGGTGGCAATCGCGAACAACAGCAGCGCCAACTCGATGTTGCGCCGCTTCGGTACCTTCAACTCGGTCGCCGTACCAACCTCGGTCGCAGTACTCATGCCCGGGCCGCCGAAAGGGCCGGATTCGGAGTTTGGGTCGTTCGGGTCGACGTGGGGCTGGGTCGGGGGGTCGGAGTCACCCCGGGTTGTGACGGACAGCCGACCGGGGTTGGACGGGCCTTGCACGCGGCCGCCGCTTCGGCCAACCGACTCTGGATAGCCAGCGCCGAGGCGACATCGCTGGCCGGAATGTTGGCTTCAACCTGGGCACGGTCGTACTCGGGCAGGTCGGCGACTTGCGTCGTGGACACGTTCTCCACCGTCGACCAGCCATGGGGGCCGAATCCGGAAGGGATCCCTTGGAAGACAGCCACAGACCCCTGGTAGACGCCCACGTAGTACTGAGTTCTGGTCCAGGCCCAGGCGCCGAGGCTGCCCAGTACGAGCAGGATCACGGCCAACACTCCAAGCACGGTGTAGCCGCGCACGCGCCGCCGTCGGGGCCGGGGGGGCGGACCAGCTGCGGCCGGTTGGACCGGCGGCGCCATGACTGCCGGGGTTGAGGTTCCGGTCGAAGTTCGGTCCTGCTCCGGCTCGGCATCGGCGGGGAAGAGCAGGCCGGGAAGACGGTCTCGATTGCGTCGCTCAGAGGCCGCACCGACGACGATCGGACTGCGATGGACCTCCGGATCGGTCTCAGCCACGTCGACTACGTCCGCAACCAGGGCGGTGACGTTGTCTGGCGCGCCAGCTAGTAGTGCCTGCTCGACCAGGGCGTCGACGACTCCGGTGGGGTCCGAGTCGCTGCCGAGGAGGGCAGCCAACGTTGGCTCCGGGACCACGCCGCAGAGGCCATCGCTGCAGAGAAGGAAGCGGTCCCCGGGGTAGACCTCACGGATTGAGAGGTCCGACTCCACGTCGTTGACGCCGTCGAGCGCTTTCATCAGTAGGTTGCGGCGCTCGTGAGTGGTTGCCTCTTCCGGGGTGATCCGACCGGCATCGACCAGAGTTTGCACGAACGTGTGGTCGCGGGTCAGTTGGCTCAGCTTGCCGTCGCGCATCAGGTAGGCGCGGGAGTCGCCGATGTGCGCCAGCGCGACTCTGGTGTTGAGCCAGGCCAGTGCGGTCAGGGTTGTGCCCATGCCGCGAGATGCGGGGGAGTCGGCGGCGACCCGGCCGATCACGTCGTGCGCGGTGTCGATTGCGCCTGCCAGCAGACCTAGGACCTCGTCGTCCCCGGGCTGGATACCCTCGTCCAGGTCGAGTTCGGCGAACGTGGCCACTGCAGCGGCGCTCGCCAGTTCGCCGGCAGCGTGACCACCCATCCCATCGGCGACGACCAGCATGCGGGAGCCGGCGTAGCCGGAATCCTCGTTCTCGGCGCGCACAAGGCCGACGTCGGACTTGGCGGCGTACCGCAGGATCAGGGACATGGTCCGGGCTACTTCCGCAGCTCGATCACCGTGCGACCGATGCGCAGGCTCTGGCCCATTGCGAGCACCGTCGGACCGGTAACTCGGGTCCGGTCGATCCAGGTGCCGTTGGTCGAGCCGAGGTCCTCGACGACCCAAGTGCCTTCGTGCGGGTAGAGCCGAACGTGGTGACTGCTGGCGTAGTCGTCATCGAGTACCAACGTCGAGTCGGCCGCTCGCCCGACCGTCACCGATGACGTTCCCAGCGGAACCACGGTGCCGCTGAGGCTCCCTTCGGTGACGACGAGACGGCGGGCGGTCGCCTTTGCCCTGGCCTGGCGGGGCTTGCGCTCAGTCTCTTGGGAGACTGTCCGGCTGCCGCGCAACGGTGCGTCCTGCGGCGCCGAGAGGTCCTTGCGCAAGGCGCTCACCGTGAACAACACGAAGGCCCACAGCAGCAGCAGGAAGCCGAACCGCAACAGAGTCAGCGCTAATGCACTCATCCGGTACTCCGATACACAAGTTCCGTGGAGCCGAGCCGGATGACGTCGCCCTCAGCAAGCTCGGATCGGGTCACCCGGTTGCCATTCAGGAAGGTGCCATTCGTGCTTCCCAGGTCCTGCAGCACAGGAGGCTGGCCGACGATGACTTCGGCGTGGTGCCGGGAGACCCCCGGATCCTCCAACCTCACGTCCACGTCATTGCCCCGGCCGAGCCGCACAACTGAACCGGCGAGTGGGATCTGCTGGCCAGCCGCAAGCAGGTGAGGACGATACTCGGCCGAGCGTCCGTCAGTCGCTTGCGCCTGGCTGCGCACCTTCAGCAGCCCAGTGGTTAGTGCCTCCTCCTCCCGGAGTTCGACCGAAACAGGGCCGAGGAATGCGTACCGCTGCTCGGTTGCGTACTCCCGGGCGATCCCCGCCAACTCTGCTGTCAAGGTGTCGGAATAGACAGACAGCCTTTCGTAGTCTTCGGCGGACAGGAAGACCGCGAAGTCATTCGGGACGACGGTCCGGGCGCGGGATACCACTGCGGCCCGCTCATCCATTTCCTTCTGGAGGGCGGCCGCGATCTCAACTGGCTGCACTTCGGACTTGAAGGCCTTTGCGAAGGCACCGTTCACCATCTTGTCGACGCGCTGTTCGAACTTATCGAGCATTCCCAAAGTGAGCCTCCTCCCGGCAGTCGTGACGGTTTGTCCACGATGCTAGTCCCGGAGCGGGGCAAACCGGATGCGCCGTGCGCATTTTCCGCCGCAGCGGTTCCTCGTGGAGCGGGAGAACGCGAGCGCGGGTGGGTTCCCACTCCCTCGCCCTCGTCAACTCCCTGTCGCCGGTTAGGGGTCCAGGGGCGGGTCGGGTGTGTCGCGGTAGGTGAGGCCGCTGGGCATGGTCCAGGTCCATCCCGTTCCGGCCGTGCCCTGTCCGCAGCCCGTCTCTGCCCCGCCGGTTCCGTTGGCCTCTAGTGGGCCGGTTTCTGGTCCTCCCGGGTGGGGTTGGAGCCCGAACCCGAAGTGCGTCTTACACCGATGGTGGCGTCTG
>CAZJNU010000084.1:0-10598 GCA_964547485.1 uncultured Actinomycetes bacterium | reverse complement strand
CGGCTGACGCGGCCACTGCGAACGTCGTGATAGCCGCGCCGCAAGACACCGGAATCCTTCCGGCGTCTCAAGACCAGGGTGCCTTGGTCGCGCCGGTCCCGCTTGTGCTTGCCGACCTGCTCACCCTGCCCGGCCGTGCTGAGGCCGAAGCTGACCAGCTGCTGGCGGCGCTTGCGACCGCGGATCCGAATTGGGAGGAATGAGGTGAGCAACCCGGCACCTGAGTATGTGGCCGCTCGGCGTGTTCTGCTGGACGCACTCGCGGATGCCGGATTCACCCCTGGACAGAACCCCGGTCACTGGGTCGCCATCAGCCGCGTCACAGTCGACCTCATGGTGGTCCCACACCAGGCCGGGACCAGCAAGGCGAGCGCTCGGGCGGCTCGATTGCCACCACACGACGTGCACACGGCCCGCATCACCAGAGGGCTGGAACCCGCATTGCTCGACAACGATCGCGCGACCATCGCTGCCCTCGAACCGAATGACGAGCGGACGTTTGAGCTGCGGATCGCGGGCCCCGCAGCATTGCTAACGGCTAAGGCCATCAAGATCAGCGAGCGCCTGGATCGAAATGACACGCGGCCAGACCGGATCAACGAGAAGGACGCCCTCGACGTCTTCCGTATCCTGCAGGCCGTTGATGCACGCGAATTGGCGCGAGGCTTCGGAAAGCACCTCCGAGACCACCATGCCGCCGTTGTCACCTCACAGGCGCTGGAGATGTATCGAGTCGACGGTTCAACTCCGCGCGGCCGCTTCGTGGACATGGCGGCCAACGCAGCCCCAAACGACCCGAGTGTCGCGCCGGCCTTCGTAGCGCTGGTCAAGGAAGTGCTGGCCGAACTGTGAAATGCCTGGCGATCGCCACCGGGGAAGGTTCGGGCCGGTTGGGGTGGGCAGTTGGCCGGCGGAGGCGGCCTTCCTGACTGCTCGTCACTGTGCTCACGGCTTGCTCGCTAGTTCATGAGCGGGGACAACTCCTCCGCCCGCGGCGCACCGAGAACTGTGTAGCCGGCGTCACGGAGCACGTCGGCGGCGGGACGATTGGACAAGGTGACGCTCCGCCCGATGCCGGCACCTGTCGCGCCGAACAGCGCAACCGCTTCCGCGCGTTCGGTGGAGAACCGAGGCTGGTAGCGGATTCCGTCGTATCCGGCAGTGTCGAAGGCGGCTGCCCACAGTTGCGAGATCGAGTAGGGCACAGAGCTGGTCAGTTCCTGGCAAACACCTCGGCGGGCCGCATCCCCAGCCATCAGGTCCGCCAGCCTGCCGGGGTTGACGGCTGCGCTGGAAATGACGATGCCAGCCACCTCGTCATGGGCAACGATGTCTCCCGGGCGGCCGAGGCGCTCGCGGGCCGCAACGGGCTCGCTGTTGGCCCAGTAGCAGGTCCCGCGAGGTGTTTCCAGATCAAAGCGACCACCTCCGCTTTCGCTAGCGCTGGCGAAGAACCAGCATCCGCCGTCCTGGGCGCCGGGCCGCCAGCTGTGGGCGCGGTACCAGGTCGAGAGCCCGGGGCGGCAGTGTGGAAACGAACCGTCAACGTCCACGGGCGGCCCCTGCCGTGCCGAATCACGAGGTGTCACGTGTTGACTGCGTTCGCGTATTGTGCGGCCAGCCGAGCGATCAAGTCGTCCCTGCCGTGCCCGAGGGAAGTCATCGGCGACTTTCCTGCCAGTTCCGGGTGCGCGGTCACCAGCCACAATGCCGCACCCCAGCGAGGCGCTGCCTTGAGTGCTGACAACAGCGGGACCAGGTCACGGCGCACTTGGCGGGCGGCGATGTCGAACTGGAATGCCGGGTACACCCACACGCCATCGGAGGTGCGGGCCGCCAACAGGGTGCCACGTTTGCGTCGGTCGCCGAGGGCCTGCTTGGTGGGGATACCGAGCACCCGCATCACGCCGGCGGAGGAGTAGAAGGGACCTAACAGTCGGTCGTAGTCGGAATGCGTGACCGCCCCCGGTACTGCGGACGTCAACGTTTCGGCAAGGTCATCCGGATCGGGGAGGGGCCTGCCAGACTCGGCCCACTGCGTGACGAGGCGGTCCAGCCGCGGCCGCAGGGAGGCGATAACGCTCTCCTCGTAGGCCAACTTTGACGCATCACCGTGCAGCTGCGCAGACGATGTCATCGGCCACCTCCAGTCAAGTAGGTCAAGTACCATCATGCGGCCAGTCCTGTCCACAGTCAAGTAGGTCAAGGGCGGTGTGCAGCGCCTGAAGGTAGGAGGTGCGGTGGGTCCGGCTGTGACCCACACACGGCTGCCCGAGGAAATCCGGTTGGTTCCGGAAACGGTCGGGGGTTGCTCCTAGGGTGGGGCATAGGTTCGGCGGGGATCCGAACCGGGCGAGTTGAGGGAGGGGTGCGACGACCATGACTGCGCCGATGACGTTGGGGGAGGCGTTCGACGTCCCCGAGGTGGTGTCGGCGTCGGACTATGTGCTGCAACTCAATTCCGGTGTGCAGCGGGCGCGGGAGACGGTCGCCGAATATGTGGTGACGGACTCGCTGGCGACGGCGTTTGACGAGTCGTTGAAGTATCTGGAGTCGGCGTTGGCTCAGGGCAGTTCGAAGGGGGTGTTCATCCACGGCTCGTTCGGGTCGGGCAAGAGCCATTTCCTGGCGGTGCTGGATTTGATCTTGCGCGGTATGCCGGAGGCGAAGGGTCTGCCAGGGTTGCAGGCCACGGTGCAGCGGCATCAGGAGGTGTTGGGCAAGCGGTTCCTGACGGTCGAATACCACTTGTTGGGTGCCCGCAGCTTTGAGGAGGCGTTGTACCGGGGCTATCTGGACACGATCACCCGCGAACATCCCGACGCGGTGCTGCCGGTGCTGCACAACTCCGACGGACTGTTGGACAACGCCCGATCGATCATCGAGCTCAACCCCGGCCAGTTCTTCGACGTGCTCAACGGCGTTGCTGGCGGCGGCGCTGCCGCGGCCGCGGGCCCCGCCGGTGGGGGTTGGGGTGATTTCGCCGGCGGCTGGGACTTGGCATCCTTCGAGACTGCGGCCGAACTGCCGGTGGGTAACGGCGAGCGGGACCGGTTGGTCGCGGACTTGGTGGCGACGCATTTCAGTCACATCAAGAACTCCGGTGACTGGCTGCCGCCCGCGGAGGGTCTCGGCGTCATGTCGCGGCACGCCAAATCTTTGGGATACGACGCTCTGGTGCTCTTCATGGACGAGTTGGTGCTGTGGCTGGCGGCGCATCTCTCCGATCAGGTGTTCGTATCAAGTGAGGGCGCCAAGGTGGCGACGCTGGTGGAGCAGGGCGGCAGCGGCCGGGAGTTGCCGATCGTGTCGTTCGTGGCCCGGCAGCGGGAGTTGCGCGACTTCCTCGGCGACCGGGTCGCCGGTATCACTGGTGCGGAGAAGTTGGCGGTGGGGGACACCTTCAAATTCTGGGAGGAGCGGTTCGACCGGGTCGATTTGGCAGCCGCGGACCTTCCGAAGATCGCCCACAAACGGTTGCTGCAGCCCCGGTCGGAGGCTGCCGGCGCCGCGATCCGTGACGCATTGGCCTCGGTGAAGTCGAACCGGGCGGTGTGGGACACGCTGCTGACGTCGGAGGCGGGTGCGGGTGAGGAGCAGTTCGCCGAGGTGTACCCGTTCTCCCCGGCACTGGTGGACACGCTGGTGGTGCTGTCAGGGCTGTTGCAGCGGGAACGCACGGCGCTGAAGGTGATGGCCCAGTTGCTGGTGAACGGCCGTGACACGTTGGTGATCGACGACATCATCCCGGCTGGGGACTTGTATGACGTGATGGTCGCGAACGCGGAGACCGCGTTGACGGTGGAGATGCAGCACCGGTTCGAGGTGGCTCGCACCCTGTATACGGACAAGTTGCGGCCGCTGCTGCTCGACGCCCACGGGCTCGACGAGTCACAAACGTCCGGGCTGGACCGCAACAGTGCGTTCGCCCGCGACGACAGGCTCGCCAAGACGTTGCTGGTCGCGGCGATCGCGCCGAGCGTGAAGGCGTTGGCCAACCTGACGGGCGGCAAGTTGGCCGCCCTGAACCATGGCACGGTGCGTAGCCGCATTCCGGGAGGTGAGTCGGCGACGGTGCTGTCAAAGGTGCGGTCCTGGGCGGAAACCGTCGGCGAGATCGACATCGGTGACGGGCACGACCCGATCATCTCGGTGCAACTGTCCGGTGTGGACTACGACTCGATCCTGGAGCGTGTCGCCAACGAGGACACCGAAGCCGCTCGGCGCACCCTGCTGCGCGACATGCTCTTCGGTCAGCTCGGCGTCACCGAGGAGCAGGCGCTGATCGGCTCCGCCCGGATCGACACCATCTGGCGTGGGTCGAAGCGCACCATCGACGTGGTCTACGGCAATATTCGCAACCGCGACGAAATGACCGACTCGGTGCTGCGCGCCGACGGTGAGCGGTGGCGGCTCATCGTCGACTTCCCGTTCGACTCCGACGGACACGGCCCGCAAGACGACATCAGTCGCATCGACACGTTGCGCCACGAAGGCTTGCAGTCGCGCACGGTTGCGTGGGTCCCCAGTTTCCTCACCACCGCGCGGTTGGACGACTTGGGAAAACTCGTGCGGCTGAACTATCTGCTCCGCGGTGACGGGCAACGCCTCGCGGAGCATTCCGCGCATCTCCCACCGGAACAGCGGCCGATGGCCAAGTCGCATTTGGAGAGTCTGCGCGGCGCGCTGACGAACAAGCTGACCGAGGTCCTCAAGCAGGCCTACGGGGTGGCCAACCGGGAATCCGTCGACATCGACATGACCTACGGTGATGTTCCGCCGTTCGCAACGTTAGATCCCGATTTCGTTCCGCAGCGGGCGATCGGTGCGGACCTGGGGCAGGCGATGACCAATCTGGCCGACCAGATGCTCAGCAGCCAGTACCCCGACCATCCCCGGTTCGAGCCGGGCAGCACCGAGGTGCGGCGTGCCGATGTCGGGGTCGTAGTCGACTTCGTCAGCCAGGCCATGCAGCGAGAGGGCCGAGTCGACGCGGTGGACTCGGCGAAGCGTGGGGTGCTGAGGCGGGTTGCGAACCCGCTGAGATGTGGGCAGATGCACGAGAACCACTTCGTGTTCGGCGCCCAATCGTTTCCGTGGCGCAACGATTTCGTGCGCTGGTCGGCCCGGGACAACCTCACCGGGCAGGTGCCGGTGCGGCGGATCCGGGAGTGGCTGGCACCGTGGGGGTTGAGCACCCAGTTGCAGGACTTGCTGGTCCTGTCCTGGTCGCTGCTCGATGACAAGACGTTCACAGTCCACGGGGCGCCGGTTGACGTCACCGGCGCCGGCCAGCTACGTGACGAGTACGTGCTGGGAGATTCGGTGCTCCCCAGCGCGGAGTCGTGGACGATCGCGGTAGCGCGGGCCGCCACCGTGTTTGGCGTGACCGGATCGACGGTGCTGACCGCGGGTGCGGTCCGCCGGTTGGCGGCCGCGGTACGCGACAAGGCGCTGGCGTGGCAGATCGACGCCGCCGAATTGGTGAGGCTGCTGGAATCTCATTCGGCCACTTTGCGACTCGACGGGTCCGCGCGGCTGCGGGACGCCATTTCGGGCCGCGACCTGGTGTCGAAGTTGGCCAACGAGCACGACGATTTGGTGGTGGTCGAGGCGCTGGCCAACGCTGCGCTACCGGCCGAGCCCCAACCGATTGCGAAGTCGCTGTCGAGCGCCCGGGTGGTGGCCGCCTCGTTGAAGGGGGCGCCTTGGGCGGTGCTGGACGCGGTGGCGCGAAAGGCCGCAGGCGATCAGCGCGCCGCCACCATCCTCGACCCGCTGTGGTCCGCGGCAGGATCGTCGGAGTTGCACTCACCCCTGGCCAACGTGATTCCGCCAGTCAGCACGGCCGCTGCGGAGTACCTGGCCGGTGACAAGCCACCACCACCCCCACCTCCGCCACCGCCACCGCCACCTCCACTCCCTCCGAAACAGGTCGCGGGAGAACTGGACGCCATCGAACTCGGCGATGTGGATGCGGCGCTAGCGAGGGTGGCGGACGCTGTGAAGTCGGGCCTGCAGGCCGCTCCGGGCAAGAAGTTGCGAGTGCAGTGGTGGCTGGAGTGATCCGTCACCTGCCGGTGCTCAGCGAGGCGACGGTGGAGCAGTATGCCCGGCAACTCGTGGCGAAGGCCGGGACGAGCATGGTGTTGGCGTTGGCGGCGCAGCCGGTGTGGAACGGACCGGCGACCCTGCCGATTGATGGCAGCCAGGTGCAGGTGCGGCCGTGTCAATCCGCGTTGGCGGTGTGGGAGGCGCTGCTGGCCCGTGGTGAGGACGAGTTTCTGGTGGTCCTTACCGATCGGGAGCTGGCCGACCTGGGGGAGTCCATTGCGGGGCGACTGCACAAGCAGCAGGTGGAGCTGGTGGAACCGTGGGGGGCGGTGGCAGCGATGTTCGGGGCGACAGCGGTGGCCTCCGACCTGAAACGGGCGGGCACTGAAGTTGCCACGGCCCTGACCGATCACCGGCCGGGCGGTGGCTATCCGGCGGCCGCCTCCGGAGTCGTCACTGCCGACGTCGCGATGCGGGCGCTGCTGGGGTCAGTGTTGAGCATCTCCGCCGCGGACGTCGATCCGGAAGGATTGCTGGACGTCTCCGCCGACATTGACGCACAACACCGCTGGCAGAGCCTGCCCGACTCGGTGCGTGCGTCGGTCACCACCTGGTCGCGCGACAATCTGGGTTTGACCGCTCCGCTGATTTTGGACATCATCGGCAGCCCGTCGCCGGTGGATGCGGTCACTGTCGGACTGGTCTGCGATGTCCTCTACACCGATGGCCGGCCTGCGCAGGCGCACGCGGCCGCGGTCAGGATGGAACCGATGATGGGCGGTGCCCAGCCTGAGCAGCTCCAGGCTCGTGCGCTGGCGGCGTTGGCTACCGGTTATCTGGGTGCTCCGCAGCGAAGCGACCAGCAACGCTCGGCATTGCTTGTGCGCTCCGAGCAGTTGCTGATCGATGTGCAATGGCCACGCGGTGCAGAACTGTCCGCGGTGCTGCCGGCCGGCTACGACGCCCGGCTCCGTGCGCTGGCCGATGCCTTGGCGGACGTACTGGCGGGCGACTCATCGACAGCGCAGGATCCGCTCGGCCGGGACCGCATCGAGCATCGGCTCGCGACGCTGCTGGCTCATGCTGCGGCACGCGGGCAGCAAGCCACCGCCACGGGACGCGCCCAGATGGCGGTGCGACTGTCGCGCTGGCTGGACAGCGTTGACACCCCAGTCACCACTCTGCGTGCGGCACTGGCCCGGCAGGCGGGGGAGGACGCCTGGGTCGACCGCGCGATCGCCGACGTCGCGGCGGGCAGCAGCGATCCGCAGGTCGCGTCGGTCTACCGGACGGTGGCCGAGCGTGCCGGTGCCCGCCGGACAACCCACGACGCGCAGTTCGCGCGGCTACTCGCAGAGGATGTCGCCGCCGATCGCACCGGCGATGCGGCGCCGGGGGTGGAGGATGTGCTGGCCGATTTGGTGGCCCCGCTGTTGGCCGGTCAGAGGGCGCTGGTGATCGTGGTGGATGGGATGAGCACCTCGGTGGCGGCTGAACTCGTCGACGCCGCGGTGCAACGCAACTGGATCGAATGTGTCCGCGCAGACGCCCGGTTGCCGGTGGTCGCGGCACTACCCACGCTCACCCGTTATAGCCGCACCTCCTTGTTCGCCGGCCACTTGTGCGACGGAACCCAAACCGACGAGAAACGCACCTTCGCAACGCTGTTTCCCGGCGGGCAACTGTTCCACAAGGACGACCTGCGCTCCGCTCTCGGCGAGCAACTCCCGGCATCGGTGCGTAGTGCGATCGCCTCCGATGCGCCGGCGGTTGCGGTGGTGCTCAACACCGTCGACGATGCGCTGGCCAAAGCCGACCCTGGCGGTATCGACTGGACGGTGGATGCAGTGCAGCACCTCGGGCCGCTGCTGGACTTGGCAGGACAAAACGGTCGGGCTGTCGTGCTGACGTCGGATCATGGCCACGTGGTCGAACGCGGATCGCACCGTGTCGCCGCCGACGGCGCAGACGCCCGCTTCCGTCCCGCCACGACCGGAGAGCCGGGGGAGGGTGAGGTGCTGCTGACCGGGCGCAGGGTTCTCGCCGGCCCGATAGTGGCCGCGTGGCGGGAGGATCTGCGCTACGGCAACAAGGCCGCCGGCTACCACGGTGGTGCGGCCGCCGCGGAGGTCACGATCCCGTTCATCGTGTTGACCCGTACCCCAGACAGACTCGCCGCCGCCGGCTGGCAGCCCGCACCACCGCAGGCACCGTCGTGGTGGTTGGAAGCGACGCGAGTTCCGGACGGGCGGGCTGCGCGGCCCGACCGTCGCGAACCTGAGGTGGCGGCCCCGACCCTCGACGCACCCGGCCAGGAGTCCCTGTTCACCGACACCGACACCGCCGACACCGGCGCCGACGCGGCCAGCTCAGGGCAGGTGTTGGCCGCCGCGCTGCTAGCCAGCGATGTCTACCGCACCCAGGTCGCCCGCCACCCTCGTGGCCGCCCGAGCGATCAGATCGTCGCCGGGGTAGTCACGTGTCTGGCCGACGGTGGCGGGCGGTCCCATCGCGACGTCGTCGCCCACCAGGCCGGAATCGCCGCGGTGCGAGTGGCGGGAAGCCTGGCACCGCTGCAGAAGATCCTCAACGTCGAGGGCTACCCGGTACTGGGCCTCGACCCCGACGGTGTCACCTGGCTGCTGGACACAGCGATGCTGCGCGACCAGTTCGGACTGCGCAGGTGAGCGCGCCCTCAGCACGACGCCAACGCGACGTGATCGACTCGCTGCGCCGCGGCACCGTCCCCGCGAACGGACTGGACCTGCTCGCCGTCGGACTGGACCGGTTCGACGCTGCCATCGATGCTGAGTTGACCTCGGCCGCCGAAGGCGGGGCCGTGTTTAAGGCGGTGCGTGGGGAGTACGGCGCGGGTAAGACGTTCTTCTCGCGCTGGCTGCAGGAACGCGCCCGCACGCTCGGCTTCGCCACCTCCGAGGTGCAGATCAGCGAAACGGAAACCCCGCTGCACAAGTTGGAAACGGTCTACCGGCGGATCACAGAGAACCTCACCACCGCCGAGTTTCCACCGTCAGCGTTCGGGCAGATCATCGATGCCTGGCTGTTCGTCCTCGAAGACGATGCGCTGACCGCCGGCGCCACCGAGCAGACGCTGCCCACAGCAGCCGCGGAACTGATGGAACGCCGGCTGGAGGTGGTGGCCCGCACCGCCCCCGGATTCGCGGCCGCGCTACGCGGCTACCAGCAGGCGATGGTCGCCGGCGACGTCGGCACGGCGGCCGGGCTACTCGCCTGGCTCGCGGGCCAGCCACATGTGGCGGCCGGTGCGAAGCGTGCCGCCGGGGTCAAAGGCTCGCTGGACCACTTCGGTGCGCTCGGGTTTCTGCAAGGGCTGCTTGTGGTGCTGCGCGATTCCGGTTTCCGCGGCCTCGTCGTGGTGTTGGACGAAGTGGAGACGTTGCAGCGGGTGCGCGGAGATGTCCGAGACAAGGCTCTCAACGCGTTGCGCCAACTCATCGACGAGGTTCACTCGGGCCGGTTCCCTGGCCTGTACCTGCTGATCACCGGGACCCCGGCCTTCTTTGACGGCGCCCACGGCGTGCAACGCCTACCACCGTTGGCGCAGCGCCTCGCCACCGACTTCACCGGCGAACCACGCTTCGACAACCCGCGCGCGGTCCAAATTCGGCTGCCCGGCTTCAGCCGCGACAGCCTCATCGAACTCGGCGTCCGGGTGCGCGACGTGTACGCAGACGGCGCCAGCGCACGAGTGCCGCAGCTTGTAGATGACGACTACATCGCGGCCCTGGCCGATGCCATGACCGGGCGCCTCGGCGGCAAGGTCGGCATCGCCCCGCGGGTGTTCCTGAAGAAGTTGGTCGCTGACGTGTTGGATCGGGTGGACCAGTTCGACGACTTCGACCCCCGCCGTCACTACGCATTGACCGTGCGCACCGACGAACTCACCGCCGACGAACGGGCCGTCGCCGGCATCGACGACATCGACCTGGACCTCGAGGACACCTGAGTGGACGCCGAGGCTGACCGCGCGGTCGCCGGCAGTGGCGGCGGAATTGGTGGTGGCGGCGTCGCTGCGGAGCTGGCCCCGGGCATCACCCACCATGTGGTCAACACTTTGGGATGGCCGGATCTACGGCCGCTGCAACACCAGGCCGCCACCCCAATTCGCGCCGGTCGTGATGCGCTGCTGGTCGCGCCCACCGCGGGCGGTAAGACCGAAGCGGCCATGTTCCCGCTGCTCTCGGAAATGACCGAGTCCCGCTGGGCGGGCCTGTCGGTGCTGTATCTGACCCCGCTGCGGGCGCTGTTGAACAACCTGTACCCGCGGCTGACCAGCTACGCGGACTGGATCGGGCGGCGGGTCGGGCTGTGGCACGGCGATGTCGGCGACGGCGAACGACGCCGGATGCTCGCCGAACCGCCGGACGTCTTGCTCACCACCCCGGAATCCATCGAGGCGATGCTGGTCTCCCGCCGCGTCGATCACGCAGCGCTATTCGCCGACGTGCGGGCGGTGGTGGTCGACGAGTTGCATGCGTTCGCAGGCGACGACCGGGGTTGGC
>CAZJNU010000083.1:0-10723 GCA_964547485.1 uncultured Actinomycetes bacterium | reverse complement strand
CCGCCAACAGGGTCTTGCCAGTACCGGGCTCGCCACGCACGAGCAGCGGCTTCTGCAGCACCAACGCACACCGGACCGCCGCCTCGAGCGCAGGATTGGTCAGGTACGACGAGGTGCCACGGAATTCATCATCGGAGTCCCACCCATCAGCGCCGGTAGCCACGTCCACGATCATAGATGTTTGCGGTGTTGAGCCGGATCGTCGGCAACTTCCTCAGCGGCCTCGGCCTCGTAGGAATCCTCCAATTCGGCCGCCGCGGCCTCCGCCTGCACTCGCGTCTTCGCCGAGATGTTGTGAACGGCATCCACTTCGTGCTCGGCAGGAGGCACTGTTGGGGCCTTGGTCGGAGGTGTGATCTGGGGCAGCATCACTCCGACCACCACCGCGGCAACCACCAGCACCAGCGCCGACACCAGCGAGGTCAGGTGCGAGGCCGACAGGAACGCCTCGAAAGCTGACTCCAGCGTCGAGTTGACAATCGACGCCGGTAGGCCGGACTCCGCCGCTTGCCCCAGGACCGCGGCCGCAGAACCCACCGACTCCGAAGCCGCGTCCCTCGCCGCGGCCGGGAAGGCGGGCGGCAGTCGGTCCAGCGCCGGCTCGAAAAGGTTGCTGAACCGAGTCGCCAGCAGCGTCGAGATGATGGCCACGCCGAGCGCGCCGGCGACCTGCCGGACGGTGTTCTGCACGGCCGAGCCGGCCCCGGCGCGGGCCAGCGGGAGCACGTTCTGCATCACGGTGGAGGCTGGCGCGATGACGCACCCCATCCCCACCCCGAAGAAGAAGAAGACCACCAACAGCCCCCACAGCGGTGAGGTCATGGTGAGGAAGGTCAGCCCGAATAGCGAGACTGCGACCACCACCAGACCGCCGGTCATGACCAGTCGATAGCCGAACCTGTTCACCAGCCGGGCGCTGTTGGGTGCCGCGAGAAGTTGCCCGATGGCGAACGGCAGGAAGCACAGCCCTGCCGACAGAGTGCTGTAGCCGCGCAACACCTGCAGATAGAAGGGCAACGTGAAGGTGATGCCCGACAGCGCGAAGAACGCCAGGCTGACGGCGGTCAAACTGACCGCATAACCGCGATTCTTAAACAGCGACACGTCGAAGCTGCGGTGGCTACTGCGGGCCTCGATCGTGAGCCACGCGGCGAGTACCGCGACCCCGGCCAGCATCGGGATCAGCACAGACGGGACCAGGAAGGACTTGGTCTCGGAGGCGTGGATGATGCCGTACACCAACAGCACCAGCCCAACGATCGACATCAGCAATCCCGGCACATCCAGGGCCTGCGGACGAGGGTTTCGAGTCTCCGGGACGATTCGCACTATCCCGATGACCCCGATGATCACGATCGGCACGTTGACCAGGAAGACCGAGCCCCAGTCGTTGCCGGTCAGCCAACTGGACCACTCTGGATGTTGCAGCAACAGGCCGCCCAGCACCGGGCCGAGCGCAACTGCAGCGCCGACTGCACCGGCCCAAGCGCCGATGGCCTTCCCCCGTTCATGGGGTGGGAAGACCACCGTGATGATGGCAAGGGTGACCGGTAGCACCGCAGCGCCACCGACTCCCATCAGCGCGCGAAACCCGATCAGCGCCTCCGCGGATGGGGCGAACGCGCAGGCCGCGCTCGCCAGCCCGAAGACGATCAGCCCGATCAACAGGATGCGCTTGCGTCCGTATCTGTCCCCCAGCACACCCCAGGTGAACAGCAACGCCGCGAACACCAGAATGTAGGCATCGATCGCCCACACCAACTGACTCTGGGTTGCCTCCAGGTCGCGCTGGATGGTCGGCAGCGCGATATTCAGAATGGTGTTGTCCAGCACCACCACCAGCAGACTTGTGACCAACACGCCCAGGATCGCCCATCGCCGCGGGTGGCCGACACCTCCGGCCAGCCAATCGGTATCGCGCGCGTCTGTACCGGGCGTGGGGTCGGACTGAGTCATCGAATCCTCTCGTGTCGCGCAGCCGTTCGAGATCCCGTCGAGCATACGCCGACCCGGTGGTGACACATCCGGCCACCGAGGGCCAGCGAACCTGCTAACCGTCGACCTCGCCGACGTGAGCGGCCCAGGTAGCCATTGCGGCCTTCGTTACCGGACCCGGTGCCGTCAGGATCTGATCCCCGAGCCTGGCGACCGGGTGAATGTTGCGGGTGCTTGACGTGAGGAAGATCTCGGTCGCACCCGAGAGCTCGGCCCGTGACACCGCCCGCTCGTGGGCACCGACCCACTCCAGCACCAACTCTCGAGTGATCCCTGCCAGCGCCCCGGAGTCCACCGGTGGCGTCACCAGTTCACCGTCGACGACCAGGAACACGTTGCTGCCTGTGCCCTCACACACTTCGTCCCGGGTGTTGCACAGCAACGCCTCGGAGAAACCTTGCGATCGCGCGGCGGCCAGCGCAATCGCATTTTCGGCATACGAGGTGCTCTTCACGTTGGCCAGGGGTGACTCCGGGTTGCGAGTCCAGGGAACCAACACCGCATCGGTGGTCGGTGGCCATCGCTGGGCGGGGGTAACCGTGACCACGAGCGTGGCTGGCCCGGTTCCGCGATATGGATCCGACAGTTCCCCCGCACCGGCGGTCACCGTGATCCGCATCCGCCCCAACGGTCCCAGCTCCTCCTCGTTCGCGGCCACCACCAGCTCCGCCGCGGCGCGGATGACATCGACCGGTGGCAGGTCGACTCCGACGACTGCGGCTGAGCGGGCGAGTCGCTGCAGATGTCTGGTCATTGCGAACGGCTGCCCGGAGACGACTTTCAACGTCTCGAACACACCCGCTCCGACAGTCAGCCCCCGGTCCAGGGCGCTCACCCGGGCCGACGCCAGCGGGACCAATTGATCCATCAGCCAGACCTTCACTCTCTTCCTCCATCCTCGAACGGACCACCATCGGCTGCGACCAGCCCAGCAACCGGGTCAGACTCGCCTGCGGCCACCGCGATCAGGTGGGCCGCCTTCAACTCCGTCTCCTGCCATTCGCCGGCCGCCTCACTCCCCCAGGTGATACCAGCACCGGTCCCGAACCTGATAGTGGCCGGGTCAGCGCAACCGTCACGACCGCCGTCGATCCAGAAAGTTCGGATCCCAACGGCAAGCTCGGCGGTACCGGCGTCGGCGTCGACCCAACCGATCGCGCCGCAGTAGGGTCCGCGCGGGCTGGGCTCCAGCTGGTCGATGATGGCCAGTGCGGAGGATTTGGGCGCACCGGTAACGCTCCCGGGCGGAAAAGTGGCCGCCAGCAACTGCGACCAGCCGACGTCCGCTCGAAGCTTTGCCCGCACGCCCGACACCAGATGCACCAGTCCGGGATGCTCCTCGACGTTCAGGAACTCCGGCACCGATACGGACCCGGTGGCCGCGATCGCCCCCAAATCGTTGCGCACCAGGTCGACGATCATCACGTTCTCGGCCTCGTCCTTGGCAAGCATGGACCCCGCGCTGGTGGCGGTTCCCTTGATCGGGCGCGACACCACCTCGTCACCCTGCCGCGAAAGGTAGAGCTCGGGCGAAGCACAAACCACGTTCACCCCCGTCGGTCGACGCAACCCGTAAGCCGCAGCGCTGTCGCCGGGCAACCGGAGGGCGCCGAGATGGGGGGCTGGGTTCCCTTTCGCCAGGAGTCTGGCCAGGCCGAAGGGGTGGCAGCGACTGGGGTCCGGCAGCCGGGCGTGCATCACCCGGCAAAGATTCGCCTGATAGACATCCCCGCGGCCGATAGCTTCCCGTATTTCCTCGACGGCCCGGCAATACTCATCACGGTTCAAACTGGATCGCCACCTAGCCGGGGCGGCGCCGCGCCACTGACCGGGGAGGTCGGCCGCAGCAGTGGGAATCCAATGGCGGAACCTGGCCAGGGTGACGGTGCCTTCAAAGTCGATCACGACCGCCCAGCGGCCCGAACGGTCCAACACGCCCGGATCATCGCTGACCTGCATCAGGCCGGTGGCCAACCGGCCGCCGAACCATGCGAGCGGGTCAGGGCCGCGCCCGGACGCTGCCGGCATGGTCACTTCAGCCACCTGTAATTGCCGCCACAAGTGACTCCAACGTCGCCGGTTTGGCGAGGAAGGCATCGACGCCGGGCACTGCAGCCGCCCGTTCCAACTGCTGGGCGGAGTCGGCCGAGATCACCACGACGCGCGGCCGAGGTTCCCCAAGTAGCGGTATCAGGTCCAAACCCGAGGAGCCGTCTGCGAGGTGCACATCGAGCAGGACGAGGCCATACTCCTGGGTTTCGATCGCCTCGATTGCCGACGACAACGTTCCCGCCACGTCCACCACGATCCCCGGAAACGCCTTTGCGAATACCGCCGCCATGAGTTCGACATTCACCGCATTGTCCTCAACGTGCAGCACCCTTTGGCACGACAGTTGCCCGGCCAACGGCGCCGAACCGACCGCGTCCGAAGGTGCCGTGCTCACTGGCACCGCGGCGACGAGGTGAACCGTGGCCAGCGCCCCACCGCCCACCGATGAGGACATCGTGATGGTGCCGGACATGGCTTCCACCAGGTGCTTCGTGAGCGCCAGGCCAAGTCCACTGCCAGGCACATCAGCACCGCGTCCGAGCCGGTCGAACGGCACGAACACTCGCTCAAGCAGGTCGTTGGGAATGCCCGGACCGTTATCTCGCACCTGCAGCACCACCTCCGCGGACGACCCCCGCGCGGAGACGACGACACTGGTAGCACCGAACTTCAAAGCATTGTCCACCAGGTTGCTGACTACCTCGCGCAGCGCGACAGGATCCGCCAACACGTGCCGGTCACCGACGTCCATCGTGAGGCTGGCCCCTCGGCTGGCTGCCAGCGCATCGAACGAGGCCAGCGTCGCCGAGACGAGCTCCGCCAACTCAACCGGTTCCAACTCGACAGTCGCGGCCCCGGACTCCAGTTTCGTCAGGTCCAGCACTCGGGTGACGAGCCCGACCAGATGGGAGGCGCTCAGCCGGATCTGATCGACCCACTGCCGTTGCTCATCGGTGACATCCTCCATCGCCAGGAGCTCGGCGAAGCCCACGACACCGTTGAGCGGTGTCCGCAGTTCGTGGCTCGCGGTCGAGAGAAACCGCGACATCGCTCTGGCATCATCCTCGCTGCGGTGCCGCGCGGCCACAATCGCCCGCCTGGACCTGTCGGCCGACATGACAGCCGAGAGGGTGGTCAGGATCGGCTCTATCCCGGCTGCCACCGCCTCATCGAAACCCTCCGGCCGATTGCCCAAGCCGACCATCCCGATCATCTCGTCACCGGCGAACAGCGGAATGCCCAAGAAGCTCGTCATCCCAGGGTGTCCCGGCGGAAAGCCACCCCGCCGCGGATCTCGGCTCGGGTCGTTAGAGATCACCGTGGTGTGTTCGGTGAGGGTCCGACCGAACAGGCTGTCCAACTTGGAGAAGATGAAACCGCCGGAGTCGAGGCTGCGGTAGATCTCTCTGGACGGCTCGTCCCAACTGATATCCGTCAGCGCGCGGGCGATCAGGACAGGGTTGCCATCCACCACACCGCACTCGCCAACGAAACCAATTCCGCTGCCGGTGGCGCTCAGCAGGCGACCCAGAGCGTCCCAGTAGGTCGAGGTGGCGTCGCCCTCGATCAGATACTCCTGCTGGAGTTGCCAGACGTCGGACAGTGTCCGGTTCAGGTCATCGGCTCGCCGAACCGCCGCCATTGCCGCGGTGACCTCTCGATACCCCCAGAGGTGGCCGATCAACCGACCCTGTCGCAGCACGGGCACGTAGTCCCGTTCCAACACCCGACCGTCGACAAGCTCGAGTTGCTCTCCTTGGACGACCTCACCGGCAGCGAGTACGTCGACCACCCGCTGCACGAATCCGGCCGGATCCAGAAAGAGTCCAGCCGACTGCTCTGCCGCTCGCGAGCAGTCCGTGCCCTGTAGTTCGGTTGGCGTCAGAGGTATCCCGAAGAGATCCAGGAAGCGTTGATTGACCAGGTCGATGTGCCGACTGCCGTCCTCCACCAGATAGCCGGTGTCGGTGTTGTCGACGAGCGCTTCGAGGCGCTGCAGCCGTTCATTCACTGGGGCCACCCGATCACTCAATGGACGCCCCACCCTAGCGCCCCGGCGCCCGGCGGCGCAGCGGCGCTTCGTTGGCACCGATACCCTCGGCCATGGCCACCGGCGACGCCCTTCCCGATCAGCAGCGCTGGCAGGCGTACGCCGCGAGCGTCGTGGTGCGACCGGACACCGGCGAGGTGCTGTCCGGTGCCGGCGCCGTCGATCAGCTGCCGACCGCGGCTCCTCTTCATGTGATCACCGCCCACAACCCGGCAGGCCAGCCGCAAGCAGCCGAGCGCAATGCCGCCGTTGACGAACAACTCCGGCGCCGGCTCGTGCAGACGGGGCTGACCCATTTTCGCGCCACCGGCGGCTCCCTGGACGCAACCTGGACCGAGCCCGGATACGCCGTGGTTGGACTCAGCCGGGCAGCGGCGGCGGCAATCGCCCTCGAGTTCCAACAGGAGGCTATCTTCGAACTTACCGACCGCGTCTCGATCGTCATCGCGACAGCTGACCTGACGGAACGCTCGCGTCGGCCCCGCCACCGAAGCACCGAACGAGGAGCACCCGAAATGCAACCGGACCCGTCTGAGCCCGATCGCCCGCAAGTCGAGCAAAGCGTTTTCTCCCGCATCCCCGAGGAACTCTGGCTCGCCAGCAACGAGCACGCGTTCGCGGTGCGCGACATCCGACCCGTCTCCCCCGGTCACACGCTCATCGTGCCGCGCCGTCAGGTAGCTGATTGGTGGACTGCCGACGACGTGCAACGCCAAGCCATCTGGAGCCTGGTGGATGTCGTGAAGGCCGCAATCGACCAGGAATTCGCACCGGACGGATACAACGTCGGCTTCAACGCCGGGTCCGCGGCCGGCCAGACCGTGTTCCACCTGCATGTCCACGTCGTCCCCCGCTACCTCGGCGACGTCTCCGATCCCGCCGCCGGGGTTCGTCGGATAGTCGACCCGGACGCCTGAGTCTGAGGCGATCCTGAGGTGAGCGACTGTCGTGCTCGAGCGGTCAGTCGTCCAGTCATCCTGACCATCTGCCGGGGCAGTAGCCGAGCAGCCCACCAGGTGAGTCTGGCCGTCTTCGGAGTTACGAGCAGCATTTCGCCGCGGTCGATCGCTGACTCGATGTCCCGCGCCAAGTCCGCCACCGGATAGAGCTCGCCGGGCATGGCCGCCGCGAGCTCGCGACCGGAGGCGGGCAACACCATCTGGGGTAGATCGGCCGGTGGTTGGGAGTCCAAGATCGGGGTATCGGTGAATCCCGGACAGACGCAGGTAACTTCCACGCCTGTGCCAGCGGCCTCGGCAGCCAGCGACAAGCTCAGTCCGACCACACCGTGCTTCGCCGCCGAATAGGCCACTAAGTACGGCGCCGGCACCAGTCCCGCCAGCGAGGCGATATTGACGATCCGGCCGCGGCCAGCCGCCACCATGTGTGGATAGACCGCGACTACCCCGTGCATCACCCCGCTGAGGTTGACGTCCAGCACCCGCTGCCAATGGCTCAGCGGCATCTCCTGCGCAGGTCCACCCAACCCGATGCCCGCGTTGTTCACCATGATGTCGACCCCACCGGCCGAGGCGACCACGCCATCGACCAGGGCTTGCACCTGTGCGGCGGCCCGAACGTCGACTACCTCGGCGCACACGGAACCGCCGTTCGCCGCCGCCACCGGGGCAAGTTCCGCGGCCACCCGGGCAACGGACTCACCGTCGATGTCCGCCAATGTCAGACGGTCCCCGCGGGCAGCGAGTCGCGCCGCCAGCGCGGCGCCGATTCCGGAACCGGCGCCGGTGATTATCACCGATCTGTGCATGGGGTCCTCTGTTCGTAGTGGACTGATCGGAAGGTCCGGGTCATCCGCCGGTAGCGCCAGGTCTGCTCGGGCCAGATGGCCGCCACCCGGCCGTTCTCGTCGAGATACCAGGAGTTGCAGCCCCCAAGCTGCCACACAGTGCCCGCCATTCGTTGCTCAATCCAATTCGTGTAGCGACGTTGGACAACCGGCGACACTGCGAGCACCCGCGGATTCTCGGGATCGCCCGCCAACGCGGCCGCAGCTGCCTGAGCGAGGTAGCGGGCCTGCGCCTCAATAATCACAATCATCGAGTTTCCACCAAGCCCGGTGTTGGGGCCGGTAAGCCAGAACAAGTTTGGGGCTGCGGCAGTCGCCATCCCCAGGAAGGCGCCGCCGCGGTCGACCCAGTCCGCCGCGACGCTGACCCCGTCCAGGCCGAAAACTCGATTGGCCATCGGCGGTGGCAGCACCTCGAAACCGGTGGCCAGCACCAGCACATCCAGCTCATGGCGATCGCCGTCGACGGTCACTGCCTGCCGGCCCACGATCTGCTCCAGGGCCCCGACGACTTGTACCCGATCGCGACCCACGGTCCGGTAGAAGTCGTCGCTGAGCAACGCCCGCTTGCAGCCCGGCAAGTAGTCCGGCTCAAGCCTGGACCGCAAGTCCCGATCGCGTACCTCGGTCGCCAACCGACGCCTCGCCTGTTCGGCGGCGCGCTCCAACAGCCCGAGTCTGCTGACCATCGCATGGACAACCAGTTCCCGACGCCAGTATTGCCCCTCCCGAACGATCCGTTGGCTCACCGGCCAGCGCGCGTACAGCCGTTGGCGCCATCGGGGTATCTGCCGGTCATCGCGCGGGAAGATCCACGCCGGAGTCCGCTGGAACACCGTCAGCGCCGAGACTCGGTCGACGATCGCGGGCACCAGCTGAATGGCCGAGGCTCCGGTGCCGACCACCCCTACTCGCAACCCCTCCAGCGGAACGGCCGCGTCCCAGTGCGCGGTGTGCAAGACCGGTCCGGGGAAATCAGCGAGTCCGGGTATGTCCGGGATGTTCGGTTGGGACAACCCGCCGGCCGCCACCACCAACACCCGGCAGTCGACCCGACCGCGGGAGGTTTCCAGCCGCCAGGTGGACGTCTCCGCGGACCAGTGGGCGCTGCCGACATCGACACCTGTGAAGAGCCGGTCTGTCAACTGCTCGCGGTCGGCCACCTCTGCCAGATAGGCATCGATCTCCGCGGCTGGCGCGAACCGTCTGCTCCAGTTCGGGTTGGGGGCCCAGGAAAGGGAGTAGAGATGACTTGGGATGTCGCACGCACAGCCCGGATAGGTGTTGTCGCGCCAGGTGCCGCCTACCCGATCCGCGCGCTCCAGCAGAATGTGGTCGATACCTGTACGGCGCAATTCATGCGCTGCGGCGATCCCGCCGAAACCGGCACCGATGATCGCCACCGGCACAGCAGTGGGCAGCGGCCTAACGTCCGCGGCCGCCATCAGATCGGCGGCTCCGGATCGTATTGGATACCGCGGCGAACCTGCCGTGCGCGTTCGACGCCCGCCAGCCTGGCCACCAGGTACAAGGCCATGTCGATACCAGCCGAAATACCGGCCGAAGTGACGATGTCGCCGTCATCGACGAACCGGTCTTCGGCGGCGATCCTGATCGTTGGGTCCAGTTCTGCCAGCGTGTTCAATGACGCCCAGTGGGTGGTCGCGGGTCGATCCCGCAGCAGACCCGCGGCGGCGTACACCAGCGAACCGGTGCAGACACTCGCCATGACCGGCACGTCGTCCCGCCACTGTCGCACCCGCGCCAGGTGCTGCTCATCGACCATCAGCGCCCTCGTCCCCCAACCTCCCGGATGGATCACGAGGTCGGCTTGGCTGACGTTGGTGAAATCGCCCTGCGCCCCGATCTGCATACCCTTCGCGCATCGCACCTGAGCGCCATCGGCCGATACACACTCCACGGTGACCTGATCGTCCGGGAACGTCAGCGCCCAATAGGCCAACACCTCATAGGGTCCGACCACGTCCAGTTCCTCTGCGTCATCAAAGATCAGGATCGCGATTCGGATCGGCACAACGGCAATAGTGGCAGGTAATGGAAGCGCCAGGAAACTGGGGCACCTACCAAAACGTAGTGATCGGGCGGCTTCGACTGAAGGCCTGTCTAGTCTGCTGCCATGGCTTCCACCGAGACCGAGACGGGCATCCGCTGGCCGCGTTGGCTCAACACCAGTTCCAAGCGACTGTGGGTGATCGGGCCGGTCGTGACTGCGGTGTTGTACGTGGGCGTGTTGGTCATTTACGGACTGAGCACCCAGACCCCGGAAGTGGCCCAGTTGGCGTCGACGGACAAGCTGACCGTCTACTTCAATCCGCGCAGTGTGAAACCCGCCGAGGATCTGGTCGCAGTGTCGGTGATGCTGAGCCCGCCGTCGAGTCTGGTCACCGACGCGGGAGCGCTGGCCCAGGACGTCGAAGTCGAGTTGCCGCAGAACGGCAAGGTCCTAAAGTTCGCCAAAGGTGATCGGGTACTGACCAAGGACATCGAGCTGACCGTCGAGCGCAGCACCTATGAGAAGTATCCGATTGACAGTTACCAGACCCCCATTGTGGTGACCGCCAGCACCACAGTTGGCAAGACCGTCACGCCACTGCCGACCGAAGCTGTGGTGTGGGGCAAGTTTCCTGGCTGGCACGTGCTGTCGACCTCCAGCCAGAGTCCGCTCCCCAAGGTGGACGCAGACAACCTCGTGATCGCGGCCGAACTGCAGGATCCGAACACCAGCGCGGTGGCGTTGACCGTGCGCCGGGCCGGGTCCACCCTGGGGATCGTCGTGCTGCTGCTGGCGTCGATGATCG
>CAZJNU010000082.1:0-10751 GCA_964547485.1 uncultured Actinomycetes bacterium | reverse complement strand
CGGTCGAGGTCGGTGCCTTCATCGTGCACCTCGAGGCTGATCGGTCGGCCGCCGAGAACGCCGCCGCCGGCATTGATCTCGGCTGCCGCCAGTTGCGCACCCTGGAGTCCCTGCCGGCCGAATAGGGCCTCAGCGCCAGTGAGGGGTAGTACTACGGCTATCCGCACGGGTGAAGGAGTCACACGGCAATCCTGGCGTGGGCCCCGCCGGATGTCAGTAGGGGTGAGGTGTTAGCCAGTCAACGCTCAGTTGTCGGTGGGGAGTTCCTCGACCGGTGGCTGCCACAGTTCGATTCGGTTGCCCTCTGGATCAACCACCCAGCCGAATCGGCCGTACTCGGTGTCTTCAACTTCTTCCAGGACCTCCACATTGGCGGCCCGCAACTGAGCGAGCATGGCGTCGAGGTCTGAGACACGGAAGTTGACCATCCACTGTTGTTCCTGCCGGCCGAAGTAGGAGGTGTCGGCGGCGAATCCGCTCCACACGGTCAGGCCCGCCTGCTGTCGCCAGGGAGCTGCCGGATTGTCGGGATCAGCGATCCCGAGATGGCGCACATACCACTCGGTCAGCGCCTCGGGATCACGTGCTCGAAAGAACACCCCGCCGATGCCGTTCACGCGCTCCATCAGTTCCTCCAACTCGGTTACACGTTTGGTTCAGCCAACGATCCGGTACTCATAGTGCTCCCCAACCGGAGATTCCGCCTATCAGGAGACCGAGGTCTACCTCACGAGCGGCCGCAGGTGCCCGCCCGGGACACTGTGACCATGACGCATAACGCTGGGCACCTTGAAGGGCCGGTCACCGGGTCTCCCGCCGTCGAGTACGAGCCTGAGGAAATTGAGTCGATGTGGGATGAGCGGTACACGGAGTCCGACCAGATGTGGAGTGGTGAGCCGAACGGCGCCCTGGTTGCAGAAGTGGAGGGACGTCGACCGGGACGTGTCCTCGATGTCGGCTGCGGCGAGGGTGCGGATGCTATCTGGCTAGCGCAGCAAGGATGGGACGTCACCGCCCTGGACGTGTCCGGAGTTGCGTTGGAGCGTGCGCGGGCGGTTGCCAAGGAGGCCGGTGCAGGCGTGCTGTGGCTACACGCCGGCCTACTCGAGGCCGCACTTCCGGCGGGGGGATACGACCTCGTGTCAGCCCAGTACCCGGCGCTGCTGCGAACGCCGGACGCTAGGGCCGGTTGGGCCCTGCTCGACGCCGTTGCGCCGGGCGGCACCTTGCTGTTCGTGCACCATGCACACTTCGGTTCCCCGCCTCCGGACAGCGATGCGGGCGGCTCCGCGGATCGCGACGGCGACGAGGGCCACGTCGACCACGGGGACCACAAGAGCCACGACGGCCACGGGGACCACGGGGACCACGGGGACCACGGGGACCACGGGGACCACGGGGATGGCGAGCACGAACCGGGGTTCGCACCGGAGAACTTCGTCGGTCCCGTTGATATTGCGGCGCTGCTTGGAGATGGCTGGCGGGTGGAGGTTGATGAGCAGCGGCCTCGCGAGGTGAGTGGTGGGGCAGGTGCTGGACACTCGGAGGACATTGTGTTGCGTGCCGTCCGGCTACTCTGAGGACCCTGCCCGGAACGCTGCGCGAGGCCCAGCGCCCGCGACCACTTCGACGGGTCTGGATCCCCGCCTGCCAAAGAGTGCTCGTGTCAACGCGGACATCCGGCCTTGGCTCGGTAGAGGATGGGTCCAGCCGATCGTATGCGTTGCTGGAGGTGGAACGAGTGCCGGTTGCCGTCGGAATCGTCGCCGGAACCGCGATCCGCGGAGCCGCGGCCACGGTCATGATGCGGCCCGTGCTGGAGCGACACCCCGACGCCTTCCTGATCACCTTGGCCAACTTCGGGGTGACCCTCACGATGGCGTCTTCGCAGGCACATATCCGGCGGGACATTTCGAAGTCGCTGCGCGAGCGGGGGAGGGCGCGTGACTCGCCCATCGTGCTGGTCGGGCACTCGCAGGGGGGTTTGGCAGTGCTCAGGTACGCCATCGATCACCCCCGCCAAGTGCTCCATGTGTTCAGCATTGGGGCCCCATGGTCGGGTGCGGCGAGTGCCGGCCAGCTCAGCAGGATCGTGCGGCACCGACTGCCGGCGATCCGCGACATGTCAGCGGGTTCGCCATTCCTGACAGCCTTGCACGACGACCTCCCCGTGATCGCTGACCGGGTGAGCAACATCTACAGCACCCATGAGTTGTTCATCCGACCCTATGTCGGCGCACACATCGACGTACCGGGGGTGACGAACACCCTGATCGCGACCGAGGATGAGCTTCAGCGGCACCTGCAGCAGTATCCAGAGTTGGAGCTCGACGACATCATCGTCGGGCGCGTCAACCACCTCAGTGAGATGCAATCGCCGGAAGTGCGGTCGAGGATCTGGGCGAAGGTAGCCGAGATCGCGGACCAGATGAAGTACGGGGGTCCCTAGACAGGGCAGATCCCTGCGGGCGCGGCGGGGGCGCTCCAGTTCAGCGAGTGGCGGACGGCTCTGACGTCTCGGACGACTCGGCGGCTTCCTCGGCACGGAACTCCGCCTCGGCCTCCCTGCGGGCGCGCACCAGCAAGGTGAACACCGCAATGACCATTGCCAGCATCACGCTGACTTCCACCCAGAAGAAGACCAGAATGTCGATCCACGAGCCCACTGGTGGGGATCCGGGCATAAAGGTTCGAATCGGGATGAGTGCGAAAAGTAGAGCGGCCATCCAGGCGGCCACGGATACCTGCGCCTCGATAATGCCGCTGACCGCGCTCTGCGCCGCCCAGACCGCGATGAAGGCCAAGCATGGCATCAGGGCGAGCAGCAGCAGCGAGATCGCAATTGTCGACGGCGTTCGAATTTGAGGCCGTTCCGACGGCGGGAAACGAGGCCACTGTTTCGTGTGTTTCTTAGTTTGCCGTGTGTTGTGTTCTGACGCTGGGCAGGGTGTCGATGCCGCGGTTGCGTAGCCGGTAGCTGGCTCCTTTGAGGGTGAGGACGTCGGCGTGATGGACGACTCGGTCGATCATCGCTGCGGCGACTGCCTGGTCGCCGAAGACGCCGCCCCAGCTGCTGAAGGGCAGGTTTGAGGTGAGGATCAGCGATGCGTGCTCGTAGCGGCTGGAGACGAGTTGGAAGAACAGGTTCGCGGCTTCTTGCTCGAAGGGTAGGTAGCCGACCTCGTCGATGATGATCAGTGCGTAGCGTCGTAGCCGGGCGAGTTCGTCGGGCAGCCGGCTGGCGCGGTGTGCCTCAGACAATCGCACGACCCAGTCGGTTGCGGTGGCGAACAGGACCCGGTGGCCGTGGTTCGCCGCGGCGATGCCGAGTCCGGTGGCGAGGTGGGTTTTGCCGGTTCCGGGTGGGCCGAGGAGCACGACGTTGCGGGCTTCGGTGAGGAACCCGCCGGAGGCGAGGGCGGCGATTTGTTGCCGGGCGGTGGGTTGGGCGTCCCAGTCGAACTCCTCGATCGTTTTGGCTGCGGGGAATCCTGCGCCACGAATCCGCATGCGTGCCCCGGAGGCGTTTCTGGCGCTGACTTCGCGGTCCAGGACCGCAGCGAGGTACTCCTCATGGGTCCACCCGGCGTCTCGGGCATGGTCGGCGAGCCGGCCGGCCGATTCTGTGATCCTGGGCGCCTTCAACGCGCCTGCAAGGTAGGTCAGCTGCTTGAGTGCCTCGGTCGATGGTGTGGCGGTCTTGCTCATCGTCATCAGGCCACCTGCCCGTCTGTGGTGTCGTCGGCGAGGCGGGCGTCGATGAGGCCGAAGGCGCGGTCGTAGTCGGCCAGGTCCCGCGTAAGGCCTTCACCTGGATCGGCGGCGGGTCGGGGCCGGTTGAACTGCTCGCGCAGTACCTTCGCGGCTGCGACATGGCCGGGGTCGGTGATCGTCATCCCGCGCGCCCAGACCCGGTCATGGGCGGTGATCAGGCGTCCATCGTGGCGGACCTCGACGCGGGTCAGGTCAGCAGTGACCTGCACGAACCGGCCAATGAAGGCAGGGTCGACGGAGTAGTCGTTGCTGTCCACACGCACGTAGTAGTCGCGGCCAAGGCGCACGCGGTTGGTCCAGCCGACCGCTGGCGGTACCGGTGGCAGCGCCAGCATCCCCGCGCGGTCAGTGTCCAGCAGATCTACTGGGCGGGCCTTGATCGTGCGCACCACCCGTGAGTTCGCCGTGGTCAGCCACTCGGCCAGCTGAACGTTGAAGTCGGCCGGTGAGGTGAAGTCGCGCCCGGGCATGAAGGAGGTCTCGAAGAACCCGTTACGGCGTTCGACGAGGCCCTTCGATTCGGGGTCATTGGGTTTGAGCCGCTGCAGCGTCGTGGCCAGGGTGCCGACGAACGAGCCGACGCCGTCAGCATGTCGTTTGCCCCGGCCGATACCGGACTCGTTGTCCCAGATCAACCTGCGTGGAACCCTGCCGAGTTGCTGGAGCAACGCCCACATCCCCAGCAGCAGATCCTCGGTGACCCGGGTCGGGATCATCTGGGCCAGGATGAACCGCGAGTGCGCGCACGTGATCACCAGCACGGGCAACAGGACCCTCGACCCGTCCTCGAGCCCGATCTTCCTCGGCGGGAACCACAAGTCGCACTGGGCTGCGTCGCCTGGCAGCCAAATCAGCCGGTCAGCCGGATCGACCGGGAAGTGATCAGGGCGCAGCCGTCGCACATGCTCGCGGAACCACGTGATCGACCCGGTCCAGCCGACCCGCTCGGCTAACACCGTGGCCGGCATATCCGGTGTCCTGGTCAGCAGTCTCCGCACCGACGACTCGAACGGCGCAAACGACGTAGCCACCACCGGCCGCTGATACCTAGGTGGCCCTTCCGAGGCAACCGCCCGCGCCACTGTGGCCCGCCCAATACCCAAGTCCCGCGCAACCCGACGCTGGGGAACACCATCGGCCACCAGCCGCCGAATCAAAGCCCAATCCTCCATAGAGATCACCCATCCAATCTGCCCGGGTGGCCTCATTTTCGACCGTCGCAACGGCCTCATTTTCAAGCGTCGCCGACAGCAATGGTGGAACCGGCCCGGCTGACCTCTTGCGCGATCGTGACAGAGGTGGGCGTCGTTGTGACCGCGTTTGCACTCAGCCGCCAGCCTGGGTCCCGGAATGAGGCCGCGACGTTCACCGGAACGAGCTTGTCCCGGGTCGCGACCGACTGCTGGTTTGGATCCTGACTCGACTGAGACGCGAAGTGCACGCTGTAGGCCTGCACCTGGAATTCGCCCTTGTAGGTATCGAACGGGTAGTTCTGCACCCGTCCGCGGAGCGGCAGCGTCACGGTACGGGCGCTGGGTATCGTGCCCTGGGCGTAGGTCAACGACTCGGCATTGAGGCTGGGTTCGATGGCGACCTGCAGGGTCTCCTTGAGAAGACCATTGACGTCGACGAGTTCGGCGGACGGATCGACCACCAACAGGGCTGAGGCATACGGCTCGTCCGGAGTGATACTGGTCTGCACGACGGTGATCGCCAACCCGCCAGCCGGGGGTACAGCCGCCTTGATCTCCTGGTCGCCCAGGCTCTGGCCGAAAGCCCAGGCAGATGCGACGTAGACGACCGCGCACAAGGCGGCTAGGGCGATGACCAGTCGTCGCGAGGTCCGCTGCATACTTCGCCAGCGACCGACGGTCCGTTGCTGGCCACCGCCACTGGTTGCGATCTCGCGTGTCGCTGCGGTTCCCGGAGGCGCGTCTCCCTGCCCCGGTGTGGTGCTCATATTGTCCAAGTTACCGGGTGGCGGTCCGCCTTCGCGAGGGGGCCTAGGAGACCCCCGTGACCGGTGCCCGGTGGAGTGTCCTCGTCCACTGAGCGCCTGGATTGGGGATCACTAGACTCGGGCCATGACGTCTGGTCGAACCGGCGGGGCCTGGCTGTTCGGCGTCGGTAGTGCAGTGGCGACCGCAGCAGCCGGACTCGTGATTCTGGCGGCCGCGACAGCCACGCGGGTCCGACAGGCAGAGCGGGAACAGACCTCAGGTCGAGCCAGCAGTGATGAATCTGCGGACGGCATCGTCGTCTTCGGCGCGACGGTGACGCCAGCAGGTCCGTGTGCGGAGTTGCGCGCCAGACTCGACCACGCCTTCATGCTGTGGCAGCGGGGGGTTGCCCCAGCGCTGATCGTGAGTGGGGGGTGGGATGGCGACATCGACGAGGTCGCGGCCATGCGGGACTACCTGCTGAACCTCGGGGTGCCCCAGTCGGCGGTCGTCGAGGCGCGGCCCGGGGATAACACCAGGCTCACGTTGCGGGCGGTGCGGGAACTGGGGGAGGGTCGCTATGTCGCGGTCAGCACGCCGTACCACTCCTATCGGATCAGGGCCGAGAGCCTGCGGCAGCGGATCGAGCTGCGGGTGGACTGCCCCTCGACGACCCCCGAAATGCGTCAACCGCGGGTGCATCGGGCTCGACTGCAGGCCGAGGTCGCCGGTGTGATCCTATACGCGCTACCGGAACCGTTGGCGGCGCGTTTGCGGTCGGCGGTCGGCGGCCTGCGGTATTCGGTTCCGCTGCTGTTGGCGGGCAGATCTGCCGCCAGTAGGCGTCGTCAGCGGAGCCGGAGCGACGCAGACCCCACCTCCGCCCGCCAGTAGGTCGGAAACTCTGCTTCGTTCGTACCGCAACGAGGCGGCTATCGGTCCGACCCGGCTGAGCAGGGATCTGAAAGCCAGACCTACTCCGGAAGGTGTACTGGACTACTCCTCAGGTCGTGTCGCAGGGAGCCGCCAGTGGGCGGATGTATTCCACGACGTCGCCAGGCAAGGTGGACACATGACGCAAACACCTAGCTCCCCTGACAACCCCGCGCAACCGACCACGGTCCAACCGATGGCTCCTGCCGCGACTCCTGCCACCGGGCACGCCGAGCCCCCGCCGACGGCCACCGGCGGCGGCCAGCCACAGTTCGCGGCCGCGCCGCCGCCGGAGGGCTGGCAGGCCGGCTACGAGAAGATGAAGCAGCGTTCCACCTACCTGCTGATCTCCACTGTTGCCTTGGGTGTGACGACGCTGCTGGCGGGCATGCTTGCGCTCGGGATGGGCGCGCTGGCTGTCAGCAACTCCGATGGACCCGGCGACGGTCCCGGTGGACGCCACTCCCAGATGAACGGCGATCGCGGCGGACGCGGCGGGATGAACGGCAACGGCAACGGCAACGGATACAACGGCCAGGGCCGACTCAATCCCACCCCGGCGCCTACGACATCCGTCGCACCGAGCGCTACCGCGGCGCCGACCGCCACGGCGAAGGCGACTCCCTAGGACTCTGAGCTGTCCGCGTCCGACCCGGCCTCGCCAGACTGGGCATGCGAGGTCCGGGTGCGCCGGTGAACCAGCCACCAGGTCCCGGCGACCAGCAGTACGAGAATCACGGCCGCGGCCAACCAGAGTCCGATGGTCAGCCATGACGCGTCAGAGGACTCGGCGGGGGTCGCCGCCGACGACGGCGGGTTGGAGTCGAGTTGGACGGACTTACCGTCGCCGGCGTTGATGAAGAGGTTCCCGCTCAGCTTCGACCAGCCATCCGGAGGCAGCACTACCTTGTTGGCAAGTTCCGTCTGCTTGGCGGCCGCCCGCGCCGGTGAACTCGCAGCGAAAGCGCCCAGTAGCAGGACGTCTCGTCCTCCGGTGGAGAAGCCTTCCAGCGCCGCAAACGGGCTGTCGACCGTGACGGTGAACTCCGTTGGCGGTGTCGTCAGTGTCCGCCAGGGTTCGAACCTCAAGGGTGCCTGCAGCTCCGTGCTTTGCGCCGATCCGGCGCCGACCATCAGGCCGGCCTGTTGGGAGTCGATGAATTGGCTCGGCGGAACGACGCTGACACTGGGCGCAACGCTATCCAGGCGGGACAGTGCGGTAACGATGTCGGCCGCATTCGCGAGATCGGCGGGGTTTGGGCCAGTGGCGAACGAGACCGGCAATTTGTGGTTCAGCACCTGCGGGAATCGGCCGAATCCGGGTTGCAGCGACTGGCCAGGGGTAGCCACGAAGGTGGAAGCTTTGGCGTCAATGTCGACCCGAGCCGGCACAGTTGTACTGCGGCAGTTGCTGCCAAAGGTCACTGTGTCGACTTGCAGCGTGACGGTGTTGCTGCGCTGGATCGAGTTCGACGCCAGCAGTCCGGACAACTGAAATGTGTCGTTGTCCAGCAGTCGGGTGGACGCAAGAAGCTTGCCGTTCACCAACAGTGAGGCGGTGGTGTTGGCGTTCGGCGCTGTCGGGGTGTGGGTGCCCAGCACGGTGATGGCAAGCGTCGAGATCGGGCCCCCGAACCGCGCCTGCGAAACGTTGACGCTCTCCTCCATCAGCCCGTGCCCGATCAGCGACGGCGCATCGTTGCCGACGTCGGCCCAGGTGAGTGTGAGCGAGTCCGAGGGCTTTCCCTGTTCCCGCAGGTTCTGCGCGTCCGGCGAGCCCGCGCCCAGTGAGAGGTTGTCAGAGCCAAGGGCAGCCGCTGCCGTCACGAGCACGCTGGGCTCACCGGAGATGACAAGTGTGGCTACCGGGGTGGTGGTGTCAACTTTCGTCGTGACCTGGCCGGCAGTGGGCACGAACCGCACAATCCTGGCGTACGGGTCGGCTTCGGTGGGGGCGACGGTGGCCAGGTTGACCCTGCTGTAGGCGGATGCCAGGGTCGATGTGGCCTGCAGGATGGCCGGGGCTGTGAACTCGGTGGTGCCGGGATCGGCCACCACCGCGATGGTCTTCAGGGCCGGTGAGAAGAAGTCCGCCAACGACGTCGGCACGGTGGGGGAACCGACGTAGGACACCGTCACGAGTGAGACCCTGGCGACGGCGTCGGTGTCGTACGGGCATCCGGCGGCGTCGAGGATACTGGCCGACAGTGATATCTCGATGGATCCGTTCCTGCCGGTGCCGGCTGGGAGTGTGAGGTTGACCGGACCACCGGTGCGGGAGTCGACCTGGGCGGACGCCGTACCGACCGACAGCGTGTAGCTACCGGCCGCGGCGGTGGTTCCCGTACCACCGGTGATGGTGGTGGTCAGTGCCACCGGCGTGAGCCCCGGCAGCACCGGTATGGAACCGGTCGTGGTGCCCGCTGACCCGGTCAGCGAGAGGTTGACGTCGACCGTGTCCTCGGTCGTGCCGGGAGCGGCCACGGCGGGTATCGCCACACCGGTCAGCACTAGGCCGAGACCGATGACCAGTCCGAGGCAAGCGGCACGCCAGTAGACGAGCACTGAGGCGGTCACGGGCACTCCTCCGGGGACGTGGCGCCGGTGGTGCCGGGTGGAGTCGGATTCGATGACAACCACTGGCCTTCCGGCGTCAGGGATCTCCTTCGCGGACCCCTGTCAGATGTCCCGAGGTTATCAGATGTCCCGAGGTTATCAGTCGCGCTGGCGGGGGAGGCCGGGATCCGGACCGTCGGCCGCGAAGACTCCTGGCATTTCCGGTGGGATACTCGGGGGCCGTCGGGGGGAGTCACGAGGAGGTTCGAATGCTGAAGGTTGCCGAAGTCGGGAACGCGATTGACAAGCAGACGTACAAGTCCGCGGTCCCTGACCTGCGGCTAGGTCTGGTCAACGCCCAGTACGACCTGCGCGATGCCGACTTCCCAGTGATCATCTGGGTGGCCGGAGACGACCGGATCGCAGCCAACGAGGCGGTCAACCGACTCAACGAGTGGATGGACGCTCGGTTCGTCGACACCCGGGTGTTCGCCGAACACAGTGAGGAGGAGGCGAGTCGTCCGACCCTCTGGCGACTCTGGAAGGCGGTTCCCCGGAAGGGGCGCACGGCCGTGTTTGCGGGTGGCTTGATGCGCGCGGCATTGATGCGGGCGGCCGATGAGGTCGACGAAGAGGGCTTCAGCCTCTGGCTTCGACACGTGGCGGCGATGCAGAACGAACTCGTCGCCGAGGGTGCACTGGTCGTCAAGTTCTTCCTGCACACACCGGAGAAGAAGCAGCGCAAGAAGCTCCGCAAGGCCGAGCGGAATCCGGCCGAGGGCTGGCAGATCGATCAACGTGACTGGGTAGCCCTTGATCGGTTGGGTCCGACGATGCCGATCGTGGAGCGGATCCTGCAGGAGACCAGCGCGCCAGGTGCGCCGTGGACCATCGTGGAGTCGACCGACGCGCGCTACCGCGATCTGACGATCGGCCGGACCATCCTGGCCGCGATGCAGGCGAGACTGGAGCAGGATTTCAATCACGGACCATCGGTGGCAGAGTCGGTCTTCGGTGATATCGACGGGCAGGCAAACGTGCTGTCGGGCGTCGATCTGAGCGGCACCATGGACAAGAAGACCTACCGTGCGGAACTGGCCAAGTACCAGGGACGATTGCGGAAACTGTCGATCGAGGCTCGCAAACGCGGGGTGGGTAGCGTGCTCGCCTTCGAGGGCTGGGACGCCGCCGGAAAGGGCGGTGTGATTCGACGACTGACGGGGGCGTTGGAAGCGGGGGACTTCCGGATCGTGCCGGTAGCCGCGCCAACCGAGGAGGAGCGCAGGTATCCCTACCTGTGGCGGTTCTGGCGGGACATTCCTGCGGCCGGCAAGTTCGTGATCTTCGACCGAACCTGGTACGGACGGGTGCTGGTGGAGCGGATTGAGGGGTTTGCCGAGCCTGCCGAGTGGCAGCGTGCCTACGACGAGATCAATGACTTCGAGGCGCAGCTGACCGAGCGCGGCTTCTTCGTCGCCAAGTTCTGGCTGCATATCTCACCGGAGGAACAACTCGCACGGTTCCAGTCCCGGGAGGAGACGCCGTACA
>CAZJNU010000081.1:0-10753 GCA_964547485.1 uncultured Actinomycetes bacterium | reverse complement strand
CCTTCTCCAGGATCGGCAGCACGTCCTTGACCGCGGAGATCTTCTGGTTGGCGATGAGAATGTAGGGATCCTCCAACACCGACTCCATGCGCTCGGTGTCCGTCACAAAGTACGGCGAGATGTAACCCTTGTCGAAGCGCATACCCTCAGTCAGCTCGAGGCTGAGACCGAACGTGTTGCTCTCCTCAACGGTGATGACGCCTTCCTTGCCGACCTTGTCCATCGCCTCGGCGATGATCTCGCCGATCTGCGGGTCGGCTGCGGAGATGGAGGCCGTGGCCGCGATCTCTTCCTTGCTGTCGACATCCTTGGCCATCGCCAGCAACTCGTCGCTGACCGCGGTCACCGCAGCTTCGATGCCACGCTTCAACGCCATCGGATTGGTACCGGCGGCCACGTTGCGCAGTCCTTCGCGCACCATCGCCTGGGCGAGCACGGTGGCTGTGGTGGTGCCATCACCGGCGACGTCGTCAGTCTTCTTGGCGACCTCCTTGACCAGCTCGGCCCCGATCTTCTCGAATGGGTCCTCGAGTTCGATCTCCTTGGCGATGGAAACGCCGTCATTGGTGATCGTGGGGGCGCCCCACTTCTTCTCGAGGACGACGTTGCGGCCGCGCGGCCCGAGGGTGACCCGGACGGCATCCGCCAGAGTGTTCATCCCGCGCTCGAGGGAGCGACGTGCCTCCTCGTCAAAAGCGATGATTTTCGCCATTGAGTTTTCTGTTCCTTCCGGAAGACGGTTGAGATGACCACTCGTCGCCCGCGACGGACGGAAAGGACGGTCCGACGGTCACATCCCGCCGGAATCCCCACCTCGAGAGTGGTCGAACACCTGGCCTGGGTTATCACTCACCCCGGCCGAGTGCTAACTCATATGTTGGCACTCTCCCCCCGAGAGTGCAAGCAGCGGGGTCCACCTGTGCTCTGCGCGACAGGGCATTGGCTGCTCGCACGGGCCCCCGAACGACGTCAAGGCCCCCGCCCATATGGGCGGGGGCCTTGACGCGTTTGTACGGTTTGTCTGGCTCAGGCCAGGCGAACCGATTCCGCCTGCGGGCCCTTCGGACCGTTGACGATCTGGAACTCGACCTGCTGGTCCTCTTCGAGGGACTTGTAGCCGTCCATGTCGATCGCGCTGTAGTGCACGAAGACATCGCGGTCAGTGCCGTCGACTGAGAGGAAGCCGTAGCCCTTCTCGGAGTTGAACCACTTCACGGTGCCCGTAACGGGTCCGGTGCTCATAACGATGTTGCCCTTTGCTTTCGTCTTCGGTGAGGCGACTGCCCCTCCGGGTCTTACGGCGTAAAAGTTCTGACCCTGAAGGTAGTTCTCGAACCGGTTGACCAAGAGCAGTCTACGACATACCGCCAAGAAGTGCGATGACCGCGTCCGGATCTGGGGAAATCACGGCGGTCGGACCCACGTGATCAACGACCGCGTCGAGGGTCTTCAGCCCGTCACCGGTGTTCAGGATCACAGTCTCGCCAGCAGGATCGATATCCCCGGCCGCCAGCAACTTGCGCAAAGTGGCCACAACCACCCCGCCGGCCGTCTCTGCGAAGATCCCCTCAGTACGGGCCAGAAGTCGAATCCCGGCCACGATGTCCTGATCGCTGACATCTGCGATCGCGCCGCCGGATCGGCGAACTGCGTCCAGCGCGAATGGCCCGTCGGCCGGATTTCCGATCGCGAGTGACTTGGCGATCGTGTCCGGTTTCACCGGCCGGACTACATCCCAACCCTGAGCGAAGGCGTGCGACACCGGCGAGCAGCCGGTGGCCTGAGCCCCGAACATCCGATGGGAGGTGTCACCTTCGAGCCAACCGAGCGATGACAGCTCTCCGAAGGCCTTGTCAACCTTGGTCAGCAGCGAGCCCGAAGCGACCGGGGCAACAACCTGCTCAGGCAGTCGCCACCCCAACTGCTCGGCGATTTCGTAGCCGACGCTCTTGGATCCCTCTGCGTAGTAGGGGCGGAGGTTGACGTTGACGAACCCCCAGCCGGTGGTGATCGGTTCGCCGATGAGCTCAGAGCACAACCGGTTCACGTCGTCATAGGAACCCTCGACCGCGATCAGAAGACCGCCATAGGTGGCCGTGGTGACGCTCTTACCCGCTTCCAGATCACTCGGAATCACGACGGCGGACCCCATGCCTGCGCGGGCCGCGGCCGCCGCCACCGCGTGCGCCAGGTTCCCGGTGGAGGCGCAGGCCAGCGTGTGCAGGCCCAACGACCGAGCTGCGGCCTGGGCCACCGCCACGACGCGGTCCTTGAAGGAGTGGGTCGGATTCGCCGAATCGTCCTTGATCCACAACTTCCGCATGCCGAGCTCCGCCGCGAGCCGGTCCGCGCTGTGGAGGGGCGTCCATCCCGGGTTCAGATTCGGAAGTGCGGCAGCTTCGACTGGCACCGGCAGCAACTGTCGGTATCGCCAAATGTTGCTCGGGCCCGCCTCGACGTCCTGCCGACGGAGGGCTGAGAAGTCGTACTCCACCTCCAGCGGACCGAAGCATTGCGCACATGCATACGCGGCACCGAGGTCATAGCTGGCACCACATTCGCGACAGCACAGCCCGAGCGCATTGCCAAACCCGGAGATGGCAGCTTGTGGCTGCCCGGATACAAGAGTCATGAGAATTCAGAGGCCTTTCTCGCCATCTGCCCTGCCGATTTTCGACGGGTCGGAATTGGCACCTTTCCCTGTGACGAACACTCGAGACGAGTACTTGTCACAGGTGGTTGCCGGGGCTTCGTCGGGCCGTTCCCTCTGCCCCTCTGGATGAGCGGTATTCGGTTATGCGCAGCACCCTGGTGACACGAACTGGCCAGGATGTGCGACGCTCAGCCTACCGGATCCAGCTGTCGACAGGCGAGGGGGCAGGGAGTGCTCCCGCAGACCGTTGCCACCTGGCTCGCCAGCCACACATCGGCTGTGGCCGACTGGCAGGCCGACGATCTCCGACGTCAACCCGGTCGACCATCGATAGCAGTCATCCTGCCCGCACTGAACGAGGCCGCAACGGTGGGCACGATCGTTACCGCGATCCGCGAGGCCCACAGCGGGCCGGGCGGTCTGGTGTCCGAGGTCGTTGTGATCGATTCCGGCTCGACCGACGCCACCGCCAAAGTGGCCGCCGCGGCCGGGGCACGGGTGGTGTCTAAGAAAGATGTCCTCACCGCCATCCCAGTAGCGGCCGGCAAGGGTGAGGCGATGTGGCGCGGAGTAGCTGCCACCAGCGCAGACATAGTCGTTTTCGTGGACGCCGACCTGCAGTCCTTCACCCCTGACTACATCACCGCCCTCGTCGGCCCGCTGCTGACCGATGACCGGATCCAACTGGTCAAGGCAATCTACGAGCGCCCGCTGGTGGCCGGGGACCATGTCGTGCCGGCGGGCGGAGGCCGAGTGACGGAACTGGTGGCTCGACCCCTGCTCAACCAATTCTGGCCTGAGCTGACCGGTGTCGTGCAGCCGCTGGCCGGCGAATATGCCGCACGCCGGACTTTGCTGGAGTCGCTGCCGTTTCCGACGGGCTACGGCGTCGAGTTCGCACTGATGGTCGACACCTACGAACAGCACGGACTGGCTGCACTGGCCCAGGTGGACCTAGGAGTCCGGGTGCACCGTCACCACAACGATCAGGGTCTCGGAGTGATGGCGGCCGAGATTCTGGCCACCGCGATACATCGAAAGCCAGGCGGCGCCGTCCCGAGCAACCCGACATCCCTGACCCAGTTCGAACGGACCGGGGAAGGCTACCTCCCGCACGATCGGCCACTCGCCACCGATGAGCGGCCGCCGTTGCGGACCCTGCAGGACTAGCTCGGCGCCTGGACTAGGGCTCCACGCCCAGCCGGCGCGCGGTCCTGGCGCGCTGCCGGGTGGATCGCAGCCGCCGCAGTCGCTTCACCAGCAGGGGATCGTAGGCCAGCGCCGCTTCGGTGTCGATCAGTGCGTTGAGCACCTGGTAGTAGCGGGTCGGGCTCATGTCGAACTGCTCGCGGACAGCCTGTTCCTTGGCCCCTGCGAACCGCCACCAAGCACGCTCGAATTCGAGGATGCGGCCATCCCGCGCGGACAATTCGCCCGCGATCCCCGTCGACTCGAACTCAGCTGCCCTCATGCGCACTCCTGACACCTCCGCTGGAAAAACCTCATTGTATGGAGAACTGGACCACCACAGGCCCGGCCCGCTAGCTGCTCGGCGTGTCGGACGCCCCGTCAGTCGTGGCGGCCGCCGCCATCCGCTCCACCCGCGCCCGCATCACCGCCACCGAAGCCTCCATCTCGCTCAGCACCCGCCGGACCTCCGCCAGATCTGCCGCGGCCGACTGCGCTGCAGGCGACTCGGCGACGGTCGGTTCCTGTGCCGAGTCGGCGGCAGTCAGCTCCTGCGCGGCCGGAAGAGGTCCCGCGGATAGCGCCGACTCAGCGCTGACTGCACCGCGGGTGCCGGCATCGGCGGCATCGTCGCTGACAAAGTTCTGTGCCAGTCCGGCCGTGATGATCGAGATGACGGCGACGCCGTTGACAAAGAGCACGGCAGCCACGATTCGTCCGCCGGTCGTCACCGGGTAGTAGTCGCCGTAGCCGACGGTGCTGATGGTCTCGCCACCCCACCAGATCGCATCCCCGATGGTGTGGATGTTCGAATTGGCCGACTTGGACTCGAAGTAGACGACCATCACGGCACCCACTACGAGGGTCAGTGCCGTCAGGTACAGCAGGTAGGTCCGGTACCGATCGCCGCTGCGACCAGCGCCAGCCTTCAGAATCCGGAAGACGTGGCCCATCAACAACAGTCGCAGGGGCGGGAAGATCAGTGCCACACCCTGCATGATGTGGGTTCTGACGAAGAGCCAAGTGTTGCCGGAGATCAACAGACCTAACGCATAGTCGATCGCAAATACCAACCAGGTCGCGGCAATTGCGACTGTCGCGAACCGCCGTTCAGCATCCGTCGACCCCGAGCTCACCGTGATACCGAACGAGAGGATGAACAGAAGGCCCATCGCGAACAGCGGGAAGGCCGACACTCTCTCGTACTTCGGGTACCACTGCACGCAACTGGCGCGGATTCGCCGTATCCGCCCGGTAACTCCGCCGTGGTCAGTCACGCCAGCCAGGATGCCTGGTTACGCCCGCCCAATCGGGTTGCCACGCAGGACGTTGGCTGGTCGCGGAGTTGCTGTGACAGGCTCCCCCTGTGGACCGCACAGGCACGGCGCCCGCCAGCAGCTGGTTGCCGATCTGGTTGGCGCTGGCGGTGATCTGGGGCTCCAGTTTCCTGTTGATCAAGTATTCGCTGGTTGATTTCAGCCCGCTGGAGGTTGCCGCCGGCCGCGTCCTATTGGGCGCTCTGACGGTGCTGACGTTTGTCCTCGCGAGACGCCAACGATTGCCCACGGACTGGCGGGCGTGGCTGCACGGTGCCGTCGTGGGGACCTTCCTGTGCACCTTGCCGTTCCTGCTGTTCGCCTGGGCCGAGACTCGCATCTCCTCCCTGCTCGCCGGATTGTTCAATGCTGGCACACCCCTGTTCACGGCCCTGGCCGGGCTGGTGATCGCCCGCGGCGATCGAATCGGGCGCAACCGGGCGCTCGGGTTGGGGATCGGCCTGCTGGGAGTGCTGTTGATCCTGGGCGTGTGGAACGGCGCCGGCGGCACTCTCACCGGATCATTGGCTGCGATCGCGGCCACGGTCTGCTACGGCGTGGGCATCCAGTGGACCCGCCAGTTCCTCACCGACCGGCCGGAGCCTGCCGAATCACTGGTCGCGGTACAGCTGATCGTCGCGGCGGCATGCCTGACCTTGGCAGAGGGGCTGCTGGCGTCCGCAGTCCCGCGACCGGGCTGGTCCGGGCTGCTGGCACTGTTGGCCCTCGGCGTCCTGGGAACGGGCGTGGCCTTCCTGCTCAACTACCGGGTTATCCGAATCGCCGGGGCATTGACATCGTCGACCGTGACCTACGCGACGCCGGTGGTCTCCACCGTGCTGGCGATTCTTGTGGCGGGGGAGTCGTTCAGCTGGAATCAACCGGCGGGGGCGCTGCTGGTGCTGCTCGGGGTCGCACTGGTGCAGGGCTTCGTAAGAGTCTTCGGATCCGATCAGCCTGCTTCGGTTGCGCTGCCTACACCTTCAGAATCGGGCGATGTCTCGTCGACGTAGTCCTTCGGAAGGAAGACCAGCCAGGCCTGCGCCATCGAGTCCGCTCCCTGTTGGGCACCGACCTGGCCGAGATACATCTTCCGCCACTGCTGATCCATCGAGACCAACAGCTGACTCCACTCCGGAATCCAGGGATGCTCGGTGGCTGCGTCCATTACTGGTTTCCAATCACGGACGAACCGGTTGGTGATCTTGGGGTAGGCGCTCTGCCGACTGGGCAGAAGTCCGGCTTCGTTTCCCAGCTGCTCCTGGGCCCGCTGGGAATTGATGAACTCAATGAACGCATAGGTGGCGTCCTTGGCCTTGGAGCCGGCGTACACCACGTAGTTCGAACCGCCGACCGGCGAAGATCCGGTGTGGTTGCCGTTCGGAATCTTGGCCACCGTCAGGTCCTCTGGGTGCCCCTTCAGGACACCTGCGCCGACCAGGTCGGCAACCGTCGTCGGCCCATCGATCACGCACGCGAGTCGCCCGGCTTTGAACAGCTGCTGCTGGGTGGCCGCCGGGTCAGCCCCCGCGGGGGTCACAACGGAACCGTCGGCCATCAGGTCCAGGGCGGTCTGAAAGCCCGCCACCGCTGGCGGATCGTTCACTTGGACCGTTTTGTCCTGGGTATCGAGCAGGTCACCGCCCTGGGAATAGAGGTAGGGAATCGTGGAATATCCAGCTATCGGTCCGTACAGGAACTGCGCTCCGACGGCCCGGGTCTTAGCGGCATTGGCTGGCAGATCCGCCCAGGTCGTCGGGACCTGCGCGCCCGCTTTCCGCAGAAGTGCCGCGTTGCAGAGCATCGCCGGAGCCGAGACACCCTCCGGGACACCGAACTGCTGACCCTGGTATTCGTTGGACGCCAGCGCCATCTGGAGGTACTCGTCGGTGTCCTTACCCAGCGGCGTCTGGTCGAGCGGCTGCAGGTACCCCAGGGAGGCGAACTCCGTCGTCCAAGCTGCCTCTGCCAACAACACGTCTGGCGCCGTGCCATTCTCCGCTGCGGTGTGGAATTGCGGCTGGGCCGTGGCGGCCGAAACCGAGGAATGGGCGACCTTCACCCGGGGATACGCTCGTTCGAAATCCGCTACGAGGTTGCGCATTACGGCCGCCTGCTGTGGCCCGGAAGTGTCCCAGAACTGCACGGTGCCGGTGAGGGTGGTGGGGTCCACCGACACACTCACCGTCGGATCGACGCTGGCGTTGCCGCCGCAGGAGGCAACGGCCGCGGCGGTCACCAGCGCCAGCGCCCACCTCGGAATTCGCATCGAAATCGCGCTGCCCCTCTGTTCGTCGATCGGCGCTGGTGCACGCGACCCACCGCGGGCCCGTCTTCTCCACCACCGTCCAGCAAGCGGCGCGGGTTGCCTCACCAGGCTACCAACGTCGACCCCGGCGACTGCGCAGTCACGTCGACCCCACTCCAACACCCGCCCGATCACCGCTCAGCCCATGCCCTTCAAGCATGCCCCTGCGTACACTGACTGGGGATGGACGACGCCGAGCCAACCGTTGGAGCGAGTAGTGGCGTCCGAGGCGGCCGCGGGTTGCCAATCCCGAGAGGGGGATAGCGGATGACTGAGGTCCACTGGCATGTGCAGATCTTCCCGATCCGCCAGACAAAGCGCGGCCTGCTCGGCGGCAAAAGCAGGAATATCGTCGGATACGGCTGGTCAGCGTCCTCGGATGCCGGAGACTACTCTTATGAACCTGGTCCATTCCCATCCTCGGAACGGGCCCTTGAGATCGCCAGCGCCGTCGTTGCCGGCACTGGCGGCATTGTCGCGTCGACTACGGAGGGCCCCGATGCTTGACCAACCAATCGACGAATCCGGACTACTGGGCCCGCTGTGCGATTCGGAGGTAGGGCAGTGGCACTGATCAGAGGCCAGCGGGCAGGCGGCGCCCTGCTGGGTGCAGCCGCGATCGTATTGACGGTCGGTGGGCTGGCCGCCGCTTCGGCCAGCGCGGAACCACCCGCGCAAGTCGCTGCAATCGACTCCAACGCCCCGATCGCACTCAGAGTGGTGCGTCTTGTCACCCCGGGCTCACCTTCCGCCACCGTCCCAACCGGTACCACCGATTCCGCCGCAGCGCAGCAGGCCTTGTTGGCCGCCGCCGACTACTGGCGCGCAACAACTGGCGGAGCTGTCAACTTCACCCCGACCGCGAACGTCACCGACGTGCAACTAGCCGGTTCGAATTGCGCCGCGAATCTCGGCGCCGTCGTTCGGAATCAACTGGGCACACAACTCACCGCCGCCGAGCGACTGGTGGTGTTGGCGCCAACCTGCCCGGGCGAGAAATCCGCCAGCGTGAGTAGCGACGGATCCAACCTCGTCCTGCGTGGAGACGCCGCGGTTACCAGCGCCACCGGTCCCAGCGCCATCCTTGTCGGGCTACTCGGTCGCGCCATCGGGTTGGCGCAGGTCAGCGAATACGTGTGCCCCCCGGGCAGTTCCCGGATCGACCTGAAGCAGCCTGGCTGCACTGTCCGTGCCGGTGCCGGAATGTACTCGGCAATGTCCGCCTGGCCGCAGGGGTCAACCCTGCCGCACGAATCGGCAGCGCAATTGTTCGCCGCCGGACTGCTGCCCGCCGACGCGATTCAACCGGCCGCAGCCGGCACCACCGGCGAGTTGTCGCCGGTAGCAGGCGGAACCGGAGTACGGGCCCTCACCCTGCCGGATCCGGTTTCCGGGGACACCTTCGTTCTCGAGTACCGCACTGCAGTCGGACTCGACGAAGGTGCAGTCGGGGACACTCTGCCAGCCGGAGTCATCGTCAGTCGAGTAGCCGCCAGCGGCCAGACGGTACTACTCCTGGATGCCCAACCGGCCACCTCCAGCGGCACGACACTGCCCGGCTTCGACGGAAACCCGACCCTGCCCACCGGCAGTAGCGTGCGACTGGGCGATGCGCAGGTTGCGGTCACGTCCGCCGGCACAACGGCAGTTGTCAGCGTCACGGGGATTGGTGCGCCCGAGAGCACGCCAGCCGAAACCGCCGCTTCGAGCACCGCGACCGCAACGGCAACCCCGCCGGCAGAAGTCGTCGCAAAGGCCTCACCCACGTCCAAGCGGACCTCGGCCACCTCGACCTACTCGACGTCGACGTCCACCCCGACGAGCATCACCACCGACATCTTCGGCAGCGAGTCCTACGTGACGGATACCGTGTATCCGACCGACACCCTCTACACCACCGATACCTACGACCCGTTTGCCTACACCACGGAGCCGACGCCCACCTGGGATTCGTTGGCCAGCACCGGCGCCAGTGAATCGCTGGCGATCCTCGGGATCGGGCTGGGGCTGCTCACCGGCGGCGCTGCGCTGGTCCTGGTCACGCGGCCGCGGCGTCGCGGCGAGCGCCAGATCTGACCCGGACGTTCTCCGAGCCGGAGATCGGATTTGAACCGACGACCGCCTGTTTACAAGACAGGTGCTCTACCAACTGAGCTACTCCGGCATGGTCGCTGCAGCGCAACGACTTTGGTGCTTCCAACCGCGACTCCAACGGCTCTATCGTCCCTGAAACGCGGGACTTTGGGGGACAAATCCGGGGACGCTTCGGGGACGCGGAGCCCCTTGACGCATCAAACCTATTGAGCACCAACAGGTTCAACCGGACGTCGACACCTTAGACCGCCCAACTACCGACAGGAGTTCAAATAGGCGTGACCTCGAGTGTCGTCCCAATGCTACCGGGCCGGACATCGGTGGCTATTGCTGGTTCGACTGACCTCGACCGGTCGCTTCTTGGCTGGCTCCGGGTGCGTCGTCAAGCGGCCGACAATCGTCGCACCTGTTGCACGGCTCCGTCGAGGTTCAGCGTCGAACCAGGCCCAGGGGCGTGGCTTCCTCCCGCAGCTTTGATGGCGGTGCGCAACACAGCGATGGCGAAGCTCTCAGCCTCGTCCAGACTCGAGCCGCAGAGCGTCATCGTGACCGTAACGGCTTGCGTGTCCTTGTCATAGGCGATACCCCAGTCGAGAATCTCCTGGCCCTCCAACTCGGCGAGCTGCTGCGCTACGTCGTCCACGTGGTCGCCGCAGTCTTGGCCGGCCGGGGCTGAGAGCTGAAGGTGATCGATGACAACTTCGATCACCGGGGTTGAATCTTCGTTTGTGGACATAACCTTCCGGCCTCCTTGCGCTTGCTCTTGGAGTAGTGCGGGTTGCTGGGCGTCTTGGGTAGCCATGCCTGGTGACTCCCGCATGGGCATCGTAGTCGAAAATTGCCCTCGCCCCCGCCGTCCACCGTCCATCCCGCGGCCTGGAGATCCGCGATGAGGGCGCGACCATCCTTCTCCGGATGTCTCGGGATCCCCACCCGATCGAGGCTATCTATGGATTCGAAGGCTACTGGTTCTGTCCACAGCCCCGGGTCCGTACTTGTTGATCTAACCGACCTCGAAAACCTTCAGACCTCGTCTCCGTAGTCGTTGAGCGACTCGGTCAGGGGCGATTGCTTCGGCGGCGGCCCCTTCGCCCCCTGCCGGTCGACGAGCCAGTCCAGCGCTCGCGGGTCAGTGTTGGCCCTAGCGGGAGTTTCCTAGTTGGTTTGTGCTGTGGTGGTGTTGTGGCTGGTCAG
>CAZJNU010000080.1:0-10909 GCA_964547485.1 uncultured Actinomycetes bacterium | reverse complement strand
GGTCGGATGTTGATCAGCGACTGCGGCGTGATCGCCTCGACGTCCTGGGTCGTCATCCGCTCGCGGACCTGCCGCTCCATCCGGGACAGACCCGTGCGGATCTGGTTCTGGATCAACTCGCCGACCGTGCGCATCCGGCGGTTGCCGAAGTGGTCGATGTCGTCGGTCTCTACTGGGACCGGGCCACGCGGGCTATCCATCTCGGTGTCGCCGTTGTGCAGCCGGACGATGTACTCGATCGTCGCGACAATGTCGGACAGGCTGAGGATGTTGTCGCTCAGCGGTGCGTCCTGACCCAGCTTCTTGTTGATCTTGTAGCGACCGACCTTGGCCAGGTCGTAGCGCTTGGAGTTCATGTAGAAGTTGTTCAGCAGGGTGCGGCCGGCTTCGGCGTTCGGCGGTTCGCCTGGGCGCAGCTTCCGGTAGATGTCGGTGAGCGCCTCTTCCTGCGTCCCGATCGGATCCTTGTCCAGCGTCGTCATCATCGACTCGTACTGCCCGAACCGCTCGCGGATCTCCTCGGCGGTCATCCCGAGCGCCTTCAACAGGACGGTGACGGGCTGCTTCCGCTTGCGGTCGACGCGGACGCCGACGAGGTCCTTCTTGTCGATCTCGAACTCGAGCCAGGCACCACGGCTCGGAATGATCTTGGCGATGTAGATGTCTTTGTCGCTGGTCTTGTCCGGGGTGCGCTCGAAGTAGACGCCCGGCGACCGGACCAGCTGGGAGACGACGACCCGCTCAGTCCCATTGATGATGAAGGTGGCCTTCTGGGTCATCAATGGGAAGTCACCCATGAACACCGTCTGAGACTTGATCTCACCGGTCTCGTTGTTCATGAATTCGGCGGTGACGAACAGCGGCGCGGAGTAGGTCAGATCCTTCTCGCGGCACTGCTCCTCGGTGTATTTGGGATCCTCGAACCGGTGGTCCCGGAAGGACAGCGACATGGTGCCGTTGTTGTCCTCGATCGGGCCGATTTCGGCGAAGATCTCCTCGAGACCCGAAGTCGTCGGAACGTCGCGAAGGCCGGCATCGAGTGCCGTCTGAACGCGGTCCTTCCAGGCCTGATCGCCGAGCAGCCAGTTGAAGGACTGGCGCTGAAGGTCGAGCAGATCTGGGACTTCGAGGGGCTCGCGGATCTTTGCAAAGGTCACGCGGTTGGTGGTACGGGCGGCAGCGGAGGCGGGGCGGGCGGCCAAGAGTGGTCCTTCCAAAGACTCGGGACTCTCGAATCAACGCGCCCTCAGGCACCACGATCACACCTTGGCTGTAAGCGTCGGCGTGAGGGCATGGCAAAGTGACGAGGGCGCAATGCACAACCATAGACCACTACCGCCGGGCCACCAACACCGGGTGGGTCGAAGGAGCAGGATAGGCCCGCTCACCCCCTGCCAGTCAAGCGCCACGCGCCAGAATGGGGACAACTGGAGGAATCGCGACACCCGGGCCGGTCTCGGACGGACCGCTAGTTGCCCATCGGCAACCTCGCGCGAGCGGGAGGCTTGGCCGAGGGCGGCGGGGGTGAGACGGTCATCGTCCACTTCGCGGTGGCGTCGTCCACGGCCAGCCGCCTGGTGGTCACACTCATCTTGTCGCGAACACTGAGCAGCCATGGCTCCAACGTGCCCACCGTCCGGGCTATCCAGACGTTCGGGGCCTTGACCGCGGCAGATGGCCCCCGGATCCCCGACTCGCTGACCTCGAGATCCACGTCCCACGGCGGCCACGGCGTGCCCCGGTAGATCCGCACATGCGCCCTGATCGGTGCCGGCGGCGCACCGTCCTCGACTGCCTCGGCCGCACCCTCGAAGGAGGCGCTACCGGCGTGCGGCACGACGACACCCTCCTCGCAGTTGCCCGCATAGCCAAGGTGTTGACTGAGTAAGTCATTGCTGCACTGGCCGACTCGGATCGGCCCGCCAGTCTGGTTCCGCACGACGAGTTGCTGGTTGGTGACCTTCGTCGCGAGGTCGTCGGCAGCGGGGACGGGCCGGACAGATTGATTGACTCCCGACGAGCAGGCAGCGAGCAGCAGGACGGCCGAACCCAGTCCCAGGGCTACCCACTTGTGTGCCATCTTGACTCCCTGCGGTTCCGCTGAGCGGGACTACAGGCTACGTCGGCAAAGCGCCCAATGTCAGGGCGATTGGAAACGGGGCCCGGTCGGGGCTGCATCGGGTCCGTGAAAAATAGCAGCGGGCCCGCAGCTCCAGGGAGGAGTTGCGGGCCCGCTGGGCAGGATCAGCCAACCGGCTGTCCCTTGTTCAACTACTTGAGCGACACCGAAGCGCCGGCGGCCTCGAGAGCCTCCTTTGCCTTGTCGGCAGCTTCCTTGTTGGCCTTCTCGATGACGGCCTTGGGTGCGCTCTCGACCAAGTCTTTCGCCTCTTTCAGACCGAGGCTGGTGAGCGCACGGACCTCCTTGATGACCTGGATCTTCTTCTCGCCAGCGGCCTCGAGGATGACGTCGAACTCGTCCTGCTCCTCCGGTGCGGCCTCGGCGGCACCGCCACCGGCCGGCGCGGCCGCCACGGCGACAGGCGCAGCGGCGGTGACCTCGAAGGTCTCCTCGAACTTCTTCACGAACTCACTCAGCTCGATCAGGGTCATTTCCTTGAACGCGTCGAGCAGTTCGTCAGTCGACAACTTCGCCATGAGGGCGTTTCCTTTCCTACGGGTTGAACCGGGTCGTCGGGCGGCCCGGACTTTCGATGGTGGGCGCTCAGCCCTGGGCTTCGGCGTCGGCGGATGCCTCAGCCTCAGGAGCAGCGTCGGCGGATGCCTCAGCGATTTCGATGGACTCGACTGCGGGTGCAGCCTCATCTGTTGCGTCGGCGGCCGGTGCAGCCTCGTCAGCAGGCGGTCCCTCTGCTTCGACCTTTGCGCGCAAGGCGTCCACCACGCGGGCGGCTTGCGACAACGGCGCAGCGAACAGGGAGACGGCGTTCTGGGTGGATGCCTTCAGGGCACCAGCCATCTTGGACAGCAGCACCTCGCGGGATTCCAGATCCGCGAGCTTGGACACCTCTTCAGCGGTCAGGACCTTTCCGTCCATGATTCCGCCCTTGATGACCAGGGCCGGGTTCGCCTTGGCGAAGGTACGCAGACCCTTGGCAGCTTCGACCGGGTCACCGTCGACGAACGCCAGGGCGCTCGGTCCGGTCAACAGATCGTCGATACCTTCGACCCCGGCCTCGTGCGCCGCGATCTTGGTCAACGTGTTCTTCACCACTGAGTACGAGGCATTCCCGCTCAGTGAACGGCGTAGTTCCTTTAGTTGGGCAACCGTGAGCCCGCGGTACTCGGTCAGCACAGTTGCGGAGGAACTGCGGAGCGATTCCGCGATCTCCGCGACTGCCGTCGCTTTGTCATCCCTCGCCATGGGACTCCTTCCAGTGAGTGCCACCGGCGGCCCGGGAAAGAGAAGTGCCCCGGCGCATGTGGGCCGGGGCGCGCCCGCCGATGCGGGGCACTGAGCTCACCTGCGCTGGCGCCCCATCTTGCGGGCCTTCGTGTTCGGGATCGACCCGAACCCACCGGCGGTCTTCGGCTCGCCAAGCATAGGCGACGGGCATCCCTGTGCACGTGCCGGGGTCTGCCGAGGTGCGCTACTCCTCGCCTACCACGCGAGCCGGGTCGATCTGGATGCCGGGGCTCATGGTCGCGGAGATGGTCGCCTTCTTGATGTAGCGACCCTTTGCGCTGGAAGGCTTCAACCGCAGCACCTCGTCGAGGGCGGCCCGATAGTTGTCCAGTAGCGCGGCCTCCGAGAACGAGACCTTGCCGATGATGAACTGCAGATTGCCGTGCTTGTCGACCCGGAACTCGATCTTGCCACCCTTGATCTCGGCGACGGCCTTCGCCGCATCCATCGTGACGGTGCCGGTCTTCGGGTTCGGCATCAACCCGCGCGGACCGAGCACACGACCCAGCTGCCCGACCTTGCCCATCAAGTCCGGGGTCGCCACGACCGCGTCGAAGTCGGTCCAGCCACCCTTGATCCGCTCCACCAGCTCGTCGCTGCCGACGTAGTCCGCGCCAGCCTCCCGGGCCGCTTCGGCCCGGTCCCCGGTGGCGAACACGAGCACCCGCGACGTCTTGCCAGTGCCGTTGGGCAGATTGACTGTGCCACGAACCATCTGGTCTGCCTTGCGCGGATCAACTCCGAGCCGGAAGGTCACCTCGACCGTCTGGTCGAACTTGCCGGGCGGGAACGCCTTCAGCAAGTCAATCGCATCCTTGGCCGAGTACAACGAGTCCCGATCGAAGGTCTCAGCTGCTGCCCGGTAGTTCTTTCCCTGCGCCATTTTCAATCTCCTAATCCCGTCCACCACGAATGCGGACGATGTGGTCGAGCGGACCCGGTCGGGCCCTCCCACTTCCTACCCGGCGGTTGGCTCCCGCCGGGGTCGAACTTATTGCCACATCAGCTGGTCGATCCGAACCGACCGAACCGGCCTATGCCAACCGAACTAGTCGACGACGGTGACGCCCATCGAGCGGGCGGTGCCCTCGATGATCTTCATCGCGGCGTCCACGTCGTTGGCATTGAGGTCGGGCATCTTGAGTTCGGCGATTTCCCGCACCTGCGACTTGGTGATCTTCGCGACCGGCTTGAGCGGGTTCCCGGAACCCTTCTCGACCCCAGCGGCCTTCAGCACGAGTTTGGCCGCAGGCGGTGTCTTGGTGATGAAAGTGAAGGATCGGTCTTCGTAGACCGTGATCTCCACTGGGATGACCTGGCCGCGCTGGGCCTCGGTCGCGGCGTTATACGCCTTGCAGAACTCCATGATGTTGACGCCGTGCTGACCGAGGGCGGGGCCCACCGGGGGCGCCGGGTTCGCAGCACCAGCGGTGATCTGCAACTTGATCAGGCCGGTGACCTTCTTGTTCTTCTTCGGGGCCATGTGCGTGGTGCTCCTAGTTCTTCTGGATCTGGCTGAAGCTGAGTTCGACCGGGGTCTCACGGCCAAAGATTTCCACCAGACCGGTGACCTTCTGGGCGTCCAGATTGATCTCCGAGACAGTGGCGTGGAGGGTAGCGAACGGCCCGTCGATGACCGTGACCGAGTCGCCGACTGCGACATCGATCTCGGTGACCACGGCCGTGGCAGCAGCCGGGCTGGCCGCGCCGCCGCCGGCAGCCGCGGTCTGCTCGACCGGCTCCGGTGCGATCATCTGCTCGACCTCGGACAGCGAGAGCGGCACCGGGTCGGATCCCCGCGGACCGACGAATCCGGTCACGCCGGGGGTGTCGCTGACGGCGCGCCAGGTCTCGTCGGTCATGTACATCCGGACCAGGACATAGCCGGGGAACTTGTTCCGCTCGACCTGTTTGCGCTGGCCCTGCTTGATCTCAGTGACCTGCTCGCTGGGAACCTCAACCTGGAAGATGTCATCTTCCAGGTTCATCGACTTGATCCGCGATTCCAGATTTGCCCGGACCCGCTTCTCATAGCCGGAGTACGAGTGGATCACGAACCAGTCACCCGGCGCCTCTCGCAGGGTGCGCCGGAATTCCTCCAGCGGGTCCTCCTCGGCGTCCTCGTCAGCCAGCTGCTCCGGCAGCGGGATCTCTGCGTCCGCGATGGCGTCCGCGGCCGCAATCTCCACCACCTCGGCCTCAATCGGATCCGGGGACGCCGCGATCTCGGCGTCGGCGATGTCCTCGATGGCAGCGATTTCGGCATCCTCGGGGACGTCGACTGGGAACGAGGCCTCAGCGACCTCCACGTCGTCGGCACTTTCGGCCACGACGTCGGGGGTCTCGTGCGTGTCGGACACTGTCGTCCTTCCTGAAGGCATGCGGGTCAAGTGGTCTGGAATGTGGGGGTTCGCGCTATTCGCCGAAGACGAAGAACACTCCCTTGGCGAAGGTGAAGTCGTAGAGGGCGAGGATCGCAGCCATGATCACCACGAAGATCAGGACGACGACGGTGTAGTCGATTAGCTCCTTGCGGGTGGGCCAAATGACCTTGCGAAGTTCCGCCATCACCTGCCGCAGGAAGAGTCTGAAGCGCGCGATCATGCCGGGCTTGGGCTCTTTCTTCGGCTTGGCTTTCGCCTTGCCCTTGCTGACCGCCTCCTTCTTGCTGCTCTGCGGTGCTACTTCCGACTTGGCTGCCTTCTTGTCGGCGGCACTCGAATCCTGTCCGGCGTCCTGCTCGTTCCCGGCAGCGTCAGGCGGCGACTGGTCGCCGTCGTCTTCGCTCACGTAGAACCTCCGTATGTCCGGCCGGGGCCGGGGACGAAAACTGCGGCGGGCGCCACAGCAGCCATGCAGGTCGCGTCGCAGGGTCGGAGGGACTTGAACCCACAACCCCCGGTTTTGGAGACCGGTGCTCTGCCAATTGAGCTACGACCCTACGTATCCTCGGTAGCACCGAACCCGCCCAAGGCTCAGGGCAGGCTCACGCACGGCACCGGGGGTACCGGCGACCACCATACGCGAGTCGCGACGCGCTGCGACTACCCGGGGCGGTGCGATTCGGGTAGTCGTGCGGAACAATGTCTGCCATGCCCAGATCGAAGCGAGTGTCCACCCGGATCGGATCCATCGCAGAGTCCGCAACGTTGGCGGTCGATGCAAAGGCGAAAGCACTGAAGGCCGCCGGCAGACCGGTGATCGGATTCGGCGCCGGGGAACCCGACTTCCCGACGCCCGACTACATCGTGGCCGCAGCAGTCGCCGCCTGCAGTGACCCGGCAATGCACCGCTACACCCCCGCCGGCGGGTTGCCGAAGCTGAAAGCCGCGATCGTGGCCAAGACTGCCAGGGATTCCGGGTACGTTGTCGAGGCTAACCAGGTGCTGGTCACCAACGGTGGCAAGCAGGCCCTGTACAACGCTTTCGCCGCGTTACTCGATCCAGGCGACGAGGTGCTGCTGCCGGCGCCCTACTGGACCACCTACCCGGAGTCCATCCAACTGGCGGGTGGCGTGCCTGTTGTCGTGCCGACCGACGCCAGCAGCGGCTACCGGGCAACGGTGGAGCAGCTGGACCAGGCTGTCACCGACGCCACCAAGGCGCTGGTGTTCGTGTCGCCCTCCAATCCGACCGGCGCGGTCTACTCGCCGGAGCAGGTTGCCGAGATCGGGCGCTGGGCAGCGGCCCGCGGGTTGTGGGTGGTGACCGACGAGATCTATGAGCACCTGGTCTACGGCGACGCCGAGTTCAGTTCGATGCCGGTGCTGGTCCCGGAACTCGCCGACCGCTGCATTGTCGTGAACGGGGTAGCCAAGACCTACGCGATGACTGGTTGGCGGGTGGGCTGGATGATCGCGCCGGCCGATATCACCAAGGCCGCGACCAACCTGCAGTCGCACGCGACCAGCAATGTCGCAAACGTGTCGCAGATGGCAGCGTTAGCGGCCGTCAGCGGTGGCCTGGAGGCGGTCGAGGTGATGAAGGTCGCGTTCGACCGTCGCCGTCGAACGATAGTGGAGCTGCTGAACGGGATCCCCGGAGTTGCCTGCCCTGAACCCGAAGGGGCGTTCTACGCCTACCCGAGTGTCGAGGGGGTGCTGGGGCGAAAACTGCGCGGGCGGGTGCCAACGACATCTGCGGAGCTGGCCGAGGTGATCCTCGACGAGGCCGAGGTGGCAGTGGTGCCCGGCGAGGCGTTCGGCGCTCCTGGCTACCTTCGCCTCTCCTACGCCCTCAGCGACGACGACCTACGTGAAGGTATCGGGCGGATCGCGACGCTGCTCGCGGAGTAACTCCCCCTCGGTGCGGCCAGACGTTAGAGCGCGCAGCCGACCAACACCGGTTCCGGCATCAACGTGACCCCGAACTTCGCGCGCACTCCCGTCCTCACTGCGCGGGCAAGTTCCAGCAACTCCTCGGTGCTGGCACCTCCCCTGTTGGTCAGAGCCAGGGTGTGCTTGGTACTGATTGTCACCGTCGCGTCGGGTCGTAGCCCATAGCCCTTGCTGAAGCCGGCCTGATCAATCAACCACGCTGCGCTGGTCTTCACCCGGCCACCACCGGCCTCGAAGCGCGGGGCGGCCGGGGCCAAGGACGCGGCCTCGTCCGGAGTCAGAATCGGATTCGTGAAGAAGGAACCGGCACTCCAGGTGTCGTGGTCCTCGGCATCGAGCACCATCCCCTTGCCGCGCCGCAGTTCCAGCACGGTCCGGCTGACATCTGCGAGGTCCGCCGGCTGGTCCAGTCCGACACCCAGTCGGATGGCCAGCTCGGGATACCGGATGGCGGCCGCGGCGGACTGCAATGGCAGTCGGAATCTGACCGAGAGCACCACATACCTATCGGGATTGACTTTGAAGGTGCTACTTCGGTAGCTGAACCGGCAACTCGCCGAGTCGAGCTTCACAACCGCGCCCGCGGCCCTATCCCACACTCGAACGCCGACGATCGTGTCCGCCACTTCCTGCCCGTAGGCGCCGACATTCTGGATTGGCGTCGATCCAACGCAGCCGGGGATGCCGGCGAGCGCCTCCACCCCAGACCGACCGCTGGCGACCATCTGCGCCACAAAGTCCGGCCATGGTTCCCCCGCCGCCACCTCGACCAATTCGCTGTCGTTGCAGACGCCGGTCGAAATGCCTCGAGTCCGCACCAACACCACGCGGCCATCGAAACCCGCATCGGCCACCACGACGTTGCTGCCGCCGGACAGCACCAACACCGGCGTGCCGCAAGCATCTGCCCCGGCCACCGCCGCGATCAGAGCGTCCTCCGACTCGGCCACCGCGACCTCACCACAGGGGCCGCCGAGCCGGAGGGTCGTCAACTCACGGAGTCGAACGGGCGCATCGGCTGACGCCGACTCAACGCCGTTCATGGCGTCCACGCCAGCTGCATTCCGACTGGGTCAGACGGGCAGTCGGACAACCGCGGTCGCGTTACCGAGCACGCCCACGCCGTCGACCTCCGCGATGAGGTCGAGTCGGACTCGGCCGTCACCGAGCAGTTCCGCCACTGTTGCCGTGACATCAATGTGGGCGCCGTGGTCGTCGTCCGGCACAACCACCGGCTTGGTGAACCGCACCCCGAACGACTCGACCCGGCCTGGGTCGCCAACCCAGTCGGTGACGACGCGCCCTGCCTGGGACATCGTGAACATTCCGTGCGCGATCACGTTGGGAAGGCCGACAGCGGTCGCCAACCTTTCATTCCAGTGGATCACGTTGAAGTCGCCTGAGGCGCCCGCGTACATCAGCAGGTTCATTCGTTGAACACCGAACCGGCCCGTCGCGACGACCTGCCCAACCTCGAGATCCTCACCCGCGTACGTCATCGTCCCGCCTCCTCACTGGTCGATGAGTCTGCGACGATCGGCGCCGTCCCCCTCGACACCAGCACCGACCTCGTTGTCACCAGATGCTCACCCTCGACGGTCTCGACGTCGGCCTTGCAGATCACGAACTCGTTTCGACCCGCGGCGAACATCTTCTCCAAGCTCGCCTTCACCACGACCTCATCGCCGGCATTCAGTGGCCGCGCGAACTCGAACGACTGTTCGCCGTGAACAATCCGGGCGTAGTCAATGCCCAGCTCCTGGTCGAACATCGCCGCAGCCATCGCCCGAATGGTCAGCACGAATGGGAACGTGGGCGGGGCAATCACATCGGGGTAGCCCAGAGCTGCCGCGGCCTCGACGTCATGGTAGGCCGGGTTGAAGTCGCCGATCGCGGTCGCAAACTCGCGGATCTTCTCCCTGCCCACCTGGTAGGGCGGGGTGGTCGGATAGACCTTTCCCTCACAGGCCATGTTCAATGACATCTACATACCGCCAATCTGTCCGCCGGTGACCGGAATTGTGACTCCTGAAACGTAATCCGAATCCGGCGACGCCAGGAACGCGTGCACCGCCGCGATCTCCTCCGGCTCGCCGAACCGGCCCAACGAAATCATCATCCGAGCCATCTGCCGCATCTCCTCCGGCACACCCGTGGCCTCGCCCGGCTTCTTTGCCGCCGTCATCCGGGTCTCGATGAATCCGGGCGCCACCGCGTTCACATTGATGGCGAACGCGCCAAGTTCCCGGGCCAGAGTCTTGGTGACGGCGATCAATCCGCCCTTGGCTGCCGTGTAGTTGACCTGCCCAGGGTTGCCCATCAGCGCCGCGACCGACGAGGTGAACACGATCTTGCGGTGATGGGCTGGTCTGCCCGATGCGGCGATCTCCGCTTTTGCCGCATCACGCATCACCGGCACGGCCGCCCGCGAGGTATGTATCGCGGTGCGCAGATTGGCGTCGAGGACGAAATCGAACAACTCGTCGTCCATCAGGTGGAACATCTTGTCCCGGGTCGCGCCTGCGTTGTTAATGAGGATATCGACGGCGCCGAACTGCTCCACCGCGGTCGCGACCAACCGTTCGGCCTCCGCCAGCTCGACGGTGTTGGCGACGCAGGGGAAGGCCGCACCGCCGTTGGCGGTAATCGCGGCGACCGTCTCCTCGGCGGGAATCGGATCAATGTCGTTCACGACGACCCGGGCACCGTCGGCGGCCAGTCGTGCCGCCGTGGCTGCACCAATCCCTCGACCGCCCCCCGTGACGATCGCTACCTTGCCCTGCAGCCGACCCATGACCTGCCACCCTTCGCCGTTGGACTCACAACGCTCGTTCTTGTCGGCGATGCTACCGGCAGCCTGCGACAGAAGCCGGGTGGTTCATTGCCGCAGGTTGCTAGCGGGTTTCCTTGTGCTCGGTGTGGTGGTTGCAGCGCGGGCAGTACTTCTTCATTTCAAGCCGGTCGGGGTTGTTGCGTCGATTCTTCTTAGTGATGTAGTTGCGCTCCTTGCACTCCCCACACGCGAGAGTGATCTTCGGGCGAACATCTGAGGCCTTGGCCACGGCAGTGCCTTTCGGTGTCGAGAGAAAAAGTAGCGGAGGCCGGACTTGAACCGGCGACACAGCGATTATGAGCCGCTTGCTCT
>CAZJNU010000079.1:3502-11143 GCA_964547485.1 uncultured Actinomycetes bacterium | reverse complement strand
TTGGTGGGGGAGTTCCTCGGCAGCAGCGCGTTGAAGACCCGCAAGATGATCGACTGCGCCCTCGGCGGGGTGCTGTTCATCGACGAGGCCTACTCCCTGGCCGGGAACGAGGATTCCCACGGCGACCGGTTCGCCCAGGAGGCGTTGGACACCCTCGTGAAGTCCATGGAGGACGACCGCGACGACCTCGTCGTCATCCTTGCCGGCTACCCAGAAGAGATGGCGCGGCTGATCTCGATGAACACCGGTTTGGCCTCCCGCATCGGTCAACACCTGCACTTCAGCGACTACAGCGACCAGGAACTGGTCACGATCTACACCTCGATGGCCACCGAAGCGGGGATGACGCTGGCACCTGACGCCCTGCACCCGATCCGGCAGGCGGTCGCGGCTGCTGAGCGGGGCCGCGCATTCGGTAACGCCCGCTATGCCCGAAGCCTCTTCGAAGCGACGATGCGGGCCCACGCGCTGCGGCTGCTGGGTGACGGAGACGCCGCGGACGACGGTGTGGACATCGCTGAGCTGTCCACCATCCGGCTGGCCGACACTGTCGCGGCCGCTCGGAGGGGTCTAGAATGAGTATCTGGATCAAGACTGAGGTGTGTCCGAATGGTGGGGGCTATGCGATGTGGGTGAGACGAGGAGACGGCTGGTTCAGGCGCGGGGTGGTAGTTGCGCTGGCTGGTGTGCTGCTCTCGATTGTGGGTGCCGGGTCTGCCAGTGCCGTTACCGACCCGGGCAGAGTAGGTGACGTGTATTTGCCTTACACGATCACTGTGACAAAACTCTACGAAGGAGCCTACCGGCTAAACTGGCCGGCGCGGAGCAAATATACACGCATCTTTATCGAATGCTACAGTCATGTCACTGGCGCTAGATGCGGGCCACGTTTTGCACATGTTGATGTTGAAGGGTCCACTGTAATCGTCCGCGGCCTGCACTCGTACAGTCCTAGCACTCCCGCATATTTTGTGGCCGCGCCGATTGCCAGCCTTGGAGGTTTCGATTCGAGGACAGAACCGGGACCTGACACCTACTGGCAATCTGCAGGTGAATATGCTCGCAGCAACGACCTGTCCATCACCAACCCAGGTCCGCAGCCTACCTCTGTAAAGTTTAGTCCCATGCATTACACCCCAACAGGGTGCGAGTTTGACACGTACTATAAGGGCCGTTACGTAGCCGTATCCCGCTACGGATTGGCTGACGGAGTATGGTCACAGGTTCCGGTAAGTGCGGTTGGGAACAATTTAGACGATGTGGCGAAGATAACGTGGGGGGATAATCCGGAAGGGGAAGAACCAGCCCCACCATATACACTACCCGACCAACCCGGCTACACTCTAGGTACCCACCCGCCGCACGCTAAAGGATCCTATTCGGGATGCTATCTGGCCACCAGAACTGCACCAACGTTTACTTTCACCGCTGAAGTAACCAACTTGCTTATGGAACATTCAACGGTGGAAAGTTACACGGGGACGTTCACCGCCGATGCACCGGCCAGGGTTGCACCACCGGACGCGACCGGTGTGGAAGTGCTGGGAAGCACACAGTTAGCCGATGGGGGACTTTACACTGTTCAACTGGATCGGCCCTCTGTAGCACAAAATCCGGTCACAACGGTGGACGCATGGTGTGACGACACCGCTGTGACTAGTCGTGTGGTGGGTACCGACGGGTTTCCCGTTGTGCCTGGGCTGGTCCAGTTTGCGTTGCATGGCCCGCCCGGAGTGTTGTCGCACTGCACCGTCGGGTTGGGCTACCGCACCGGGGTGGCCGGGGACAGGCCGGTGCGGGTCACTGAACTGTTCGATGTATACGTGTCTGTGCCGGCCGACCCTGATCTCGGCACACCGACCATCGGCGATCTCATCACGGGGCCGGGCAGTACAGCCGGGACGGTGCGCGTCCGGGCCCACATCGCCAACCTAGATCCCAAAGCGGACCATTACGGCTGGACGTTAGTCGGGGAAGGCCAGCAGTGGAACACTGACGAGGACGGGATGTATGCACCCAACCCGTGTGCGTCCAACATTGTTCGCCCCGGGCCCGCCGGAATCGACATCAACACTGATGTTGCTTTGGGTAAAAACCCTGACGGCACCTTCGACACGTCCCCTAGGCAACTGTGGGTTGCTGCATGTTCAGACACGCGACGTTCCGCTCATGACGTGGTTGATCCCACAACTGGAGCCAGCACCGCCGGTCAGCATTACGGCCCAACTGTGAACATGCGGATAGCCGAAGTATCGTCTGTGCCGTTCGTGCCGACACCGGCCGTGACACCTGTGGTCGCACCCGGTCGGCCTACCGGGGTGACGGTGTCTGCCGGGGATCGACGCGTCACGGTCGGGTGGCGAGCGCCCGCCGAAGGCGGCGGCTCGCCGATCACCGGCTACACCGCCACTGCGGCTCCCGGTGGGCGATCGTGCACGACTACCGCGTTGCGCTGCGACATTGTCGGCCTGACCAACGGATCGCTGTACACCGTCACGGTGAAAGCCACTAACCGGGCGGGTACGTCCCTGGCGAGTATCCCGCCGGTACCGGGAACGCCGAAGGCCGCTCCGGTGGCCCCGGGCCCGCCACGTTCGGGGCATGTGTCAGGGTTCCCGGGCCGAGGTCAGGCGGTCGTGGTGTGGGCTCCGCCGATTTCCAGCGGTGGCTCTCCGGTGAACCGGTACCGGGTGCGGGTGTCGCCGCCGAACCCGAAGTCGGCGACGGCCTTCGGCGGCTGGGTTGACTCCGCTATCGCCGCGCGTACCCTGAATGGGCTGACGCTCGGCGCCAGCTATCGGGTGCAGGTCAGCGCGGGGAATGCGGCCGGTTGGTCCACGCCGACGACGTTCACGTTCCGGCAGGCATCGGTCCCGTCCCCGGTGCGCTCCGCGCGCGTGGTCGGCTATCCACGGGCAGGTCAAGTGACCCTCTCCTGGGCGCCACCTGCGTCCACCGGGGGCACTGCGTTGCAGTATCAGGTGAGGGTGTCGGCGCCGAATTCGGCAACCCGCTTCGGGCCCTGGACGCGCGGCCCCGGGCTGACCCGCACGGTCGCTGGGTTGACCAGAGGTTCGACCTACCGACTGCAAATCGTGGCAGTCAACAGTCAGGGCGGGTCTACGCCGGTGACAGTGGTCGCCAGACCAACTCGCTAGTGGACAGCAGCGCCGGTGCGCTGGCTACCGCAGGTTACTGCGCGGTGGGCATCGGAACCGGTGTCTGGCAATCATCGACAACAACTCTGCGCGCACGTCGGGGCTGTACCGATCAACGCCGTCGACGAGTTCACCGTGGCGTTCCAACCCGTCGAGCTGGAGCCGCATCAACGCCGGGCTTTGTCCCGCGACCACCACGTCGCCGAGACGACCGCATCCAGGATCCGACCTTGTCCTTCTTGCTCGCCTTCACACATGCCCTCGCATACCTCGTAGCGACCTAGGCACGAGCCTTCATCGACATCTCACTTCCCATGCCACCGGTACGCGCATCGTTTCGCGGGCATTCCTTCGTGCCAGGCACGGAGAACGTTTCGCGGGCAGTTCTTGGTGAGACTCGTCGGGCCCTTGAGGATCGTAATGACATGCATTACGATCAGGCAGTGTTCGAGGTTGTCGATTGGACCCACCGGGGCGACTACATGCGCCTCAGTCACGCATCAGCGTTGCGATGGCCGACGATGCGCTGGCGGACCCGAACAGGGTCGTCATCGAACCCGACTACAACAGCACCAGCGGGCGTGGAGTGCGCATCATTGGCTACTCGGTCCTCGCGGATGCCCTCGTCTCACTGATCGTGCTGTCCGATGACGGGATCGACTACGGGGTGAACGGCTGGTTGTCGAATGCGAGAGATCAACGGATCTACCGGGAGGCAGAGGGAAATGGACGGAATTGAAGATATCCTCGACGCTGAGGACGCCGCGGCTGAAGAGGCGGAGGCCGACGTAGATCCCAATACCCCGCTGCCTGCAGGGACTTCGATCACCCGTGGCTACCCACGGACCAAGAACTTGCAGGTGCGCTTTCGCCAGGACGAGTTCGACGCTCTGACGGCCTACGCAGCTGAGCAAGGCCTGCCCATCTCGACCGTGGTGCGATTGCTCGTGCTCAAGGCCATCGCCCCGGTCGATGACTTACGCTCTGCGCTCGACCGCCTTGAAACCGATCTTGCGGCCGTGAGACGCAAGGCACTGAGCGCCTGACCGGGTGAGCTCATCCCGGTCAAGGTAGCGGGCACACGATTGGTCACGCGGACAGTGCTTGCTCAAATATGGTCCGCGCAAGCTGTGAAACTGTCGTTCCTTCGCGTGCTGCCCGATCTTCGGCCAGCTTCTTGACTTCCGGAGTGATGCGGAAGGAAATGTGCGGAGATTCCTTACTGCGCCCGGTCAGGGACGGACGGCCCGCCGTGCGGACGTCGGCCAAAACTTCCTCCACAATCTCGTCGGCGCGCGCTTCGGTGACGCGCGTCCCGTCCGCTTCGAGCACTTCATGCTCGTCAAGATCGACGTACTCTCCGGCGCGGTACTTAGCCATCGTCGTTTCCCTTCTTCCGCAATGCGTATGGCATCACATGGATGACCGTGATCTGGTGTGCCTCGAATATGGCGATGACTTCCAGAAGTCGGCCTCGTGCATCCCGATCAAGCCAGTAGCGGCGGTCGCGGGTTTCGAAGACCGGCGGGTAGTTGTTCATCACGTAGATCGCGTGCACCCGTCCGATCCTGTGCCTGCGAGTTGACTTGCGGAAGTTCACGGGCCGCTCGTCCATGCGCCTATTGTGGCACACATTATCCTCGTGGAGTCGATGCTGAACTTGGACCGTCACCTTCCTGCGCACTCAACTTGACGTCCAGGTGCCGTGTTAGGTGTCGTGAATCCGCCCCGAACAAGCCGCCCTCCATGCCCACAGTTGAGGAGCTCCGCCGCTTCTTCGAGCCCCGCTGGCAGGGCCGCCGATGGACCCGGCATTCGGAAGGGGAAGGTTGGCGTGAAGACCTACCACGTACTCGCGCGGCGTGAGGGCGATACGTGGACCGCCACGGTGACCAACGCCGATGGTGTCCACACCTGGGGCCAGGGACTGCGACACCTGCACCAATCAGTGCGCGAGGCCATCGCCTTGGCCGAGGACATCGACGAAGACTCGTTCGACCTTGACTGGGAATACGTGACAGGGGACCCCACGCTCGACGGCGAGGCGAGGAATCTTCGCGAGCGACGGCGGGAAATAGTCAGCGCAACCGCCGAACTCACCTCCGCCACCGACATCCTCGTCCAACAACTTCGCGCACAGGGCTACTCCGTGCGAGACGCCGCCGTCATCGCCGGGATCAGCGCTGCGCGAGCTGGCCAACTGGCCCAGGCCAAGTAGGAGGCGGGGTCGAAGATGCGGCCCGCAGTTGCCTCAAAGAGGTGATCCGCCACTTCCACGAGACCTTCGGGCGAGGCCGGCGAGGACCGGACATCGATTTGACCAAGACGCTGCTGCACACCGGCGTGCGGAGTAGCGGGCTCACGTCAACATCGTTCGCGCCAGGCCCGTCGAAATCGACCTCAACGCCGACGTTGCATTCGAGAAGAATGTGGACGACCCTGTGAACACCTCCCCGGCGCAACTGTGGATAGCCACCTGCTCGGACACGAGAGGCTCGGCGGTGGAGGTTATCGACCTGCCACCCGGGCCAGTAGCGGTGCCTGCGCGGTTGAGACGCCGTGCTGGCTCGAGGACTGCTGGTGGGTGTTGCGGAATCGGGGCCGGCAGGGGCCTGTCGGGCACGGGGCTGCCCGTCCCCTCGTTCGTCAAGGGCCTCGTCCGTCACGGGCCCGTCCGTCAGTAGTAGGTGTCGGAAGATGCGCACGGGTGAGGGAAGGATTCGGACATGGGGATGCCGTTCAAGGAGAAGGTCCTTCTCGCGTGGATGGCACCGGTCGCATTGGTGGCGTTGGTGGGTCAGCCATCCGCATCTCTGGCGCGGGAGGCCGAGCAGATGCGGGCGAATGGACTCCCGGAACTCATGGTCGTGGGCTACGGGTTGGCCCTCCTGGCAGTGGGTGTCGCGATTGTCGTGGTTCGGGTGCGATTGGACCGGGTTCGACTGTTCCGTGGCCGTCTCGGCGGGTGGCTCACCTTCGTCCTCACTACCGTGGTCTTGCAACCGGTGGCGGCGGGTCTGTGCGCAGTTCTTGGTGCCGTGGGGACGCCACCAGTCCTATCGACGGGTCTTGTGGTGATGGCGTCCACTCTCCCGGCAGGGCTGTGCGTCCTACTCTCCGCGCCGATGTTCGCGAGTCTCGTCCAGACCCCGGAGGCAGCGCGCGCCGCTCGGCCGGCCTCGGCTTCGGCTCCCTCCGGCGGTCAGAGCAGGCAGGAAGCCACTGGGTCGACGTCGACTCCGACGTCGACGGGACGTCACGGCGGGTCGGAAGGGACTCCGGGTGGTCAGACGCCGCCAACGAGTCGTCCGGTCACCGCGCCGCCAAGTGAAGCGGATGTCGCGCGCCGCACGTTGGGCCTATCCGCGGGGGCCTCCGCCGCAGAGGTGAGATCCGCATACCGGCGGCTTGCGAAGCTCCACCACCCGGACAAGGGCGGGGACGCCGAGGCGTTCCAGCATGTTCAGCGCGCGTACGAGCGGTTGGCGCGGGTGTGACGGCTGTCGCTCCGATGCCGTCCGTTCTGCGGCCACGCTGGATTCCGCGGTCAGGGCTGAGTGACTGCAGACTGAGGAGACAAGGAGAGGTGTCCAGGCGACGAGGTTCGGCGATCTCAAACTCGTGGCGGCAAGCCCGTTCGGACTACCATGGTGGTACCGAGCGGCACAGCAGGCACAGTGGTTGCTGCGAGACATCACGACGCAACCGTCAACCGAAGGGTGGCATCACCATGACGCTGAGTGAAGCCATCGCGTTGTACGACAGCTGTCACGACATTGCGACTCGACTGCGCGGAAGGCTCCTCAGGCTTCTCAGCGAAGCTGAGGCCCGAGGCGACACTGCGAGAACACAGGAACTCAAGAGGCAGTTCGCCAAGGTGAGTGCCGACCTACACTCGATCAACCCCGATGACGAACAGCAAATGCGAGACTGCATGGCCAAGTGGAGCGAACAGATTCGTGGTGGGGAAGCAGCTATCAGCGCGTGACCCCGGAGCACAATCCCTTCGCTGTTTCCGACGGAGTTCGTCGGCAGATTTTCACCGACAGGATCGTGCCGATGGTTCTGGAGCCGGCCCGGGCCTCGTCGAGACCCCCGCGAGCGTTAGTCGTTGGAGGGCAGCCAGGGGCGGGTAAGACGCGCGCTCTGGCGCAAATCGCACCACCCACTGATTTTGTGGTGGTCAACGGTGACGACTTGCGTGCTTTCCATCCCCAGTATGACGAGCTGATGGATGTGCAGCCAAACCTCATGCCCGACGCCACTGCCTCCTGTGCGGGCACCTGGATCCAGATGTCCTTGGCCTGGGCCGCGGCTCAGCGTCGCAATGTCGCGTGGGAGACAACGTTTCGTTCAGGTGATGCCTTGATCCGCGACACGCTCATGTTCCGTGCCGCCAGCTACTCGGTTACCGTGACGGCACTCGCCGTCCCGGGACAGGTTTCGTTGTTAGGAACCGTTCGGCGCTACTGCAGTCAAGTCG
>CAZJNU010000079.1:0-3402 GCA_964547485.1 uncultured Actinomycetes bacterium | reverse complement strand
GGCGGGTCGCAGTGTGAGCCTGTCGGGTCACGACGAGCCGTTCAAAGCGGCCCTTCCGTTACTGGAACGCCTGCCCGCGGCCGTGCCCGGTATCACCTTGCGCATCGTGAACAGGGAGCTACGGCAGATCTACCCGGTTGATCAGGAGACAGCAGCTGACGCCCTGCGCATAGGGCGGTGGCTGTCGGTGGAGGCTTGTGAGCAACTAATTGTTGAGACCGGAGAAGTGCGCGGACAGCTCGCTGTGCAATCCCCCACGCCGGCACGGAAAGACGCCCATGAGGTGTTGAATGTGGTGGACAAGCGGCTGCGTGCGCGGATTGCACTTCTCAAAACTGGGCGTAGGCGCGGTCACGGCCCCGATGGGCCCGACTTCGGCTAGCCGGTACGGCACTGTCGATAGCCGCCGGCGCTGCAGTCGCCACTCGTAACGACCGATGATGAAAACCTAGAGCACCGCTGAGGATCGAAGGAAAGTTGGGGGAGTCGTCATGCCGATTGATGCCGCCGAGGCCAGGAAGGTGCTGGCCGACGAAGGCGACTACCTGCTCACCCAGGTCGACCGCCTCGACTTCTCTGAGACGGTGTGGGCGTTGGCGAAGATCATCCGCTTTCTGCGCCGTGCTGAGCTGGCCGCTGTCGTCTCCCCGGAGACCGCGACTGACGACATCGGGTTCGCGACGTTGGTCGGACCGATCGTCGGGTCGCGCGGGGTGGCCGGTGACGTCGCCGCTTTGTACCAGCTCGCGCTGGCCGGCGCGTTGACGATGGACCTCGATGCCGAGGACTTCCACCGCGTGAACAGATGGCCTGACGTCCCGACCCGGGTCCAGTCCACCCTGACGGCCTGCGCCTGGCCCACACGGTCAGTCACGCAGGACCAGACCGTGCGGGCCACCGGGGCGATGCACGACCTGCGTCCCACTTATGGGCTGCTGCTCGAACTCGTCCGCGTTTACTATCAACGCCACGACATGGCGGGAGTCCTGTCGCTACTTCACCTGGCCAGCGACCACTTGGGCCTGCTCGCCTGGCGGGATAGCCTCGGCGACCTGCATCCTGCGACGCTGGCGGGCGTCGTTGCGTCGCACGAAGCCATCTGGGGCACGGCGGTGGGGAAGGTGAAATGTCCGCAATTGAACCGCGTGCGGCAGGTGGTCAAGGGCGTCAACCCTCGGTCGCCGAAACCGCTGATCGCGGTCCTGCAGGTGCTCAACAGTCGGGCCGCGGCAATGATCATCGAGTGCAGCCCGACAGGCGGATTCAGCCCCGGTGGTTTGCAGCGCTGCACCCGGCCCTGTGGCGTGCCCGCGACGACGCTGGCGGCCGGGGATCGGGCGGCCACCAACACCCTGGCTGAACGGACCGCCCTCGCTCAGTTCTTCTCCCGCTCCGACATCGTCCTGGCGCGCCACGGCAGTCCCGTCGGACACTTCTTCTCCGTGCCGACCCGGCACGAAGTCGACGCCATGTGGGCCAAGACCTGCAGCACGCTCGCCGCTGAGTGCCACGACGCCGCGACCAAGACCGGGCGCCCCGCGTGGACGTTCCCCGAGGTGGCCGGCGAGCCGCTGCCGGGGCTGGGTGCGCTGTTCGCCCACGTCGCCGGGGATCCACAGCCGATGGCCGAGGCGACGGTCACGGAGGCGCTAACTGATGAGTTCCGGCGTCGGCTCAGTGACGCGGTCGCTGGTGGGCGGTAGGCGGACGTTGGGCGGGTGATCGTGGGCGGGGCAACTAGAGCCAGCAGCCGTCGATCCGCGGGTCCGTGACAGAGACGACCTTGCGCAGATCAGCGGCTCGCACCGTGACTGACCGAACGACGGACCATGCGCCAACACGATCCACCGGCGCCGGATCGCCGTCGACCAGTGGGCCCCCGATCGGACTTCGCAACCGCGCCCTGACCAGGTACTTGCCAGCCTTACCTGCGCGGAAGGTCCAGAAGGTGCCGCGCGGGTCGCCGACCACGGCCCGGTATCCGTAGGCCGGACCTGCGACTCGTCCGGGAGTACCCCAGGTCTTTCCGGGAGTTCGCGTCTGGATTTCGACGTCCCATGCCTTGGGCAGCCACCTCGCAGTCAGGGCCATCGTCGCCGCACGCCAGCCCCATGCATTCGGAGGGCAGTCTCTGGCGGTGTAGTGGGTACGCAGACGAGGAACGAACAAAACTCCAATGGGCGGTGCGGCGGGCACTGCGGCGGCCGCTCGCAACTGCGCGCCGTCCGATGCAGTGGTCCCCGTTAGGGAGGTATCTTGCGAGCCACGAACCACGGCCTCCGCGGATGACGGCGCAACTGCTTGCGCCGGAACCGCGACAGCCGACATGATGCCGACCGCGGCTAGCCCGACGCCCAACAGTCGCCACGTTGCGCCTTCTGTCGCATTGCCGCTCGGTTGGTCCCGGTGTTCAGCGGTTGGGCCTGGTGTCCAGCTCCGCGCTCTCGTCCACATCCCGGCAATCCCTTCATCTTCCTGCGTCGTTGGCGGCTCGATTGGATCGGTACGACCTCACCTATCGGCCTCTCGCATAGTTTCAGGGCGTGCTCCGGCGTGTCTGTCCCCCGGGCAGGGGACAGACACGGTCCGGCGACGCGTGCCAGGCTTGGCTTGGGCAAGGTTATTGCGTCCACGGGGTGAGGGAGGAGAGCTGTGAGCCGGTTCCGGGGGATCGCGGGGGCGTTGGTAGTTGCCGGAGTTCTTTCGCTTGCAGCAGGTGGCGTGAGTCCGGCCGTCGCGACCGCGCCGCGGAATGCCCTTGGGGTCCCGCCCAAACCCCAGCTCGCGCTTTCAAATGCAGTTGGAGCGCCCGGGTGGGCGCAGTCGCTGATGCTTCGGACGAATCTGCACCCGGCGACCCACTATCTGATGGTGTCCTTGAAGGTGCGCGGACGCTGGACGGAGCAGTTCAGTCGACCCACGCACTCGTGGGTGCGCGGCAGCACTCAGGTGGATCCGTGGATGCTCGATCTGTATCGCCGTCCGTCACCACGAGAACCGATCGGAGCGTTCATCCCGGGCGTGTACCAAGTGCGGGTCTCGAGTTGTGAGACCCCGCCGGTCGAGGACGCTTCCTGTGAACAATCGCAGGTGATCTCCAGTACCGCGACGCTGACCATCTCGGCCCGCGACACCCCCTACTACAAGGTTGTCGCGCTCGGCCCGACATCTGCCGGTTCTGCGTCTGTTTCGATTCGCAGTCCGCTGGTCAATGGCCTCCGGGTGTCGGTGAAGCAGGGCCGCGCAAGACCGGTTGAGGTGACAACGTCGCCGAAGTGGACCGCGGTACGGCTGCCGCATCGACTTGTGGGCGGTGAGGAAGTGGTTGTGACTTACCGGTTGTCTGCACCGATCGGCTGGATGACTGCCACGCTCACCCGGGTGGTGTAGAGGGTGGCTGCC
>CAZJNU010000078.1:6289-11648 GCA_964547485.1 uncultured Actinomycetes bacterium | reverse complement strand
CCCGACTGGGAGCCGATGTCCCAGCCGTTGTTCAAGTCGAACAACCCGGTCGTGCTGTTGCTCGGGTCCCATGTCAACAGGTGGCAGTAAGTGGCCCCGGCCGGTGTGCAGTTGCCGAAGTAGCCCACGAGCCCGGTCTTGGATCCCGTGAACGCCGTCAGGCCACTGGCCGCGTAGAACCCTCCCCCTTGAGAGATGATCTCTGTGTCAAACCCACTGTTGGCCACCAGGGACTGGCCCGCCGTCTGTCCCGCGGGGTTCACCCCTTTGGTATTGGCCGCGATGAACGGGTCGAACAGCTGCCCGAGCGAGTTGTCGGTGGCGACTTGCCAAGCGGGAATGTTCCCGGTCGTGACGGCGAACGTGGACTTGTTGATGTAGGTCCCGCTGGAGTTCTGACCGATCATGAAGGCGGCGTAGTTGCCTGCCGTCGTCGGCAACATGGTGGCGACTTGGGGCGCCGGAGCCGTCACGTTGGTGCCGACAGTGCACCAGGAGCAGTTGGTGTTGGACACCACTGCGTTACCGTCCGGACCGTTGACCAACGCCCAGGGGCTGCCGCTACTGCTGGAGCCCTGGATGTTGTTGGCATAGGTGTTCGGCATATTTGCCGCAATCTGGGTCGGCCACAGGTAGGCCGTGCCGCCGGTCGACCCGTCAGATGACAATGCGGTGTCGGTCGGCATCGCAGGGAAAGCGCCAGCCAGCTTGTTCATGGTGGGTGCCATCGCGGTGTTGATCTGGCTGACGATGTAGCCGGGCGTCACCGTGGTGCCTGGCACATTGGGCAACGGTTTGCCGACCAACGCGCTGAGGTAGCCCGCATAGATCGCATCACCCAGGGAGGTGGTCAAGAAGTAGTAGGCGTAGTTCTGGTTGATCTGCACCAGACCGGTCGGGCTGATGACGCCGAAGTTTGAGGCGGCGACCATCTGGCCAGCCAGATTCACGATTCCCTGCACGCTGGATCCGGGTATCACCGCTCCTCCGCCGGTCGCAGCGGCCAGGTTGGTGGTGTCATAGGCGATGCCGCCGACTCCTCCTGCCGGCGTCTCACAGACAAGGACGAACGACCCGACGCTGTCGTTGAAGGTCGCGCAGGTGGTCCAAAGCGGCGTCTCGGCGGGTACCCCGCTGCACGCGCCTGCAATTCCGGAAACCACGGTCGTCTTGTTCACGCATGCTGACGGGACGGCGTCACAGACTTGCTGCGCGGCCGTGTTGACCGCCGTCAATGCCGTCCAATCCGTTCCGATCGCGGTGACGTAGGGCAAGGCATTGGTCGTGGCCGCGTTGAACGCATTGTTGGCAATTGCCTTGTCTGTCGAGTCAAGCGTCGTCTGGACGCCACCTATCTGGAGGACGATCGACGCCAACTGCGCGTTGATCTGCTGCAGGGACTTGGTGAGTTCACCGACGTCATCGTTCTTACTCTGTCCTGAGAAGACGTCGTAGAGCGAGAAGCCCAGTTTCGCCACACCGCTGGCCGCTGACGCGATCGGACCGATGGCCGACAGCAGGCCGCCCTTCGCGTGAACGACGGAACTTCGCACTGCGTGGGTTCCGATCGGAGGGAAGGGGTGCGGCGCAGCTCCCCAAGATATTGCACGGGACAATTGCGCCACGAACTTGTCGACACCGCCAGCTCGTGCAGCCTGCGCGAGGAAGTTCGCGCTGTTGAACAGTTGCTGGTCGTAGATGTTGAAGTCGAAGCTGTAAGCGAAGGCCGTCGTGCGGTATGGCAGCCCGAGGAACTTGCGCACCGATCTGGCGGCGGAGTTCCACTGAGGCAACGGCTTGGGTGATGCGTAGGCGGCGAGCAGCGTCGACGGAAGGCTGACGGTTGTACCGGGGAAGAAGCGCTGAATACCCTTTTGGGTGCGCTTCGTCACTGACACCGACACCGCTGTCAAGGAGCCCTTGAACGGGGCCCCAAACGCCTTGCCGTTGCGGGTCGTGCGGCCACCGGTGACCTTCACCAAGACTCGCGCGGGGACGGCCAGCAACCCAACCGAGACGGCGCCGCGATTCCCCGTGATTCCCGTGCCCAACCGACGGCCGGTGCCGCCTGACGACAGCAACTCGTACACCACCACCCGGGCACCGCTCAACGCAATCGGATCTGCGGCCGGAGCAACCAGGGCCAGGATGGGCATCGGCGTCCGCTTCGCCCGCAGTTCCCCGCGGGTTCCCACCGATCCCCCTGCGACTTGACTGGCACTGGGGCCATCCGTCTCGGAAAACGCACTCGTCGCCTCCGCCGGGACTGCCGGCTGAGCGGATGCGGCCGTGAGCCCCGACCAGGCGAGCGCGACGATCAGCGAGGACAGGATCGCCACCAGCCGAAGCATTCGCTGCCCGCTCGCTGCCAGCCGACCTCCCCAGTCGGCAGTCGGGTACTCACGAGTGCGACCGGAAACGTGTGACTTCTTCAAGTTGGCTCTCCCGTAGATGTGCCCACACGTTAAGTTATTCCCGATGCTTTGGCAATAGACCGGTGCATATTTGTCTATCCGTGTTTATTACTGACTTCCGGACCGTGTGATTATCAGCAGGCTCCGACGTAGGCCGCGAGGTGTTCGCCGGTGAGGGTGGACCGTGCCGCCACCAGTTCGGCGGGTGCGCCTTCGAACACGATCCGGCCGCCATCGTGGCCCGCGCCCGGGCCTAGGTCGATGATCCAGTCCGCGTGGGCCATCACGGCCTGGTGGTGCTCGATGACGATCACCGACTTCCCGCCGTCTACCAGTCGATCGAGCAGCGCGAGCAACCGTTCGACATCGGCGAGGTGCAGTCCGCTCGTGGGTTCGTCGAGGATGTAGACATCGCCCTTGTCCGCCATCTGGGTCGCCAACTTGAGCCGCTGCCGCTCGCCGCCGGACAGGGTTGTCAATGGTTGTCCGAGACTGATGTAACCGAGGCCGACGTCGGCGAGTCGATCCAGGACCTTGTGCGCGGCCGGCAACCGGGCCTCGCCCTCGCTGAAGAAGGCCTCGGCCTCGGCGACCGACATCGCCAGCACCTCACTGATGTTCTTGCCGCCGAAGCGGTATTCCAAGACGCTGGCCTGGAACCGCTTACCACCACATTCCTCGCAGATGGTCGCAACGCCAGCCATGATGGCCAGGTCGGTGTAGATCACGCCGGCCCCGTTGCAGCTGGGACAGGCACCCTCGGAGTTGGCGCTGAAGAGGGCAGGCTTCACTCCGTTCGCCTTTGCGAAGGCCTTCCGGACCGGGTCGAGCAACCCTGTGTAGGTCGCTGGGTTACTGCGCCGCGAGCCGCGGATAGCGCCCTGGTCCACCGTCACCACCCCGTCCCGCCCCGACAGCGACCCGTCGATCAGGGAGCTCTTGCCCGACCCTGCCACGCCGGTGACCACGACCAACACCCCCAGCGGAATGTCCACATCCACCGACTGCAGGTTGTTGGCGGTGGCCGCTCGCACCGCCAGTGCACCGGTCGGCTCGCGTAGGGATTCCTTGAGTTGTGCCCGATCGTCGAGGTGCCGTCCGGTGAGGGTGCCGCTGCCCCGCAGTCCGTCGACCGTACCCTCGAACATCACCTCGCCACCGTCGACGCCCGCCCCCGGACCCAGGTCAACCACATGGTCGGCGATCGCGATCGTTTCGGGTTTGTGCTCGACGACCAGCACGGTGTTGCCCTTGTCCCGCAATCGCAGCAGCAGGTCGTTCATTCGGACGATGTCGTGCGGATGGAGACCGACCGTCGGCTCGTCGAACACGTAGGTGACATCCGTCAGTGACGACCCGAGCTGACGGATCATCTTGGTGCGCTGCGCCTCACCGCCCGACAGGGTGCCCGATGGTCGAGCGAGTGAGAGGTAGCCGAGCCCGATCTCGACGAAGGAGTCGAGATTCTGCTGCAACGCCTCGAGCAGCGGCGCCACCGACGGTTCGTCGAGGCCACGCACCCAGTTGGCCAGGTCGCTGATCTGCATCTCACAGGCGTCGGCGATGTTGATGCCGTGGATTTTCGAGGAGCGAGCACCCTCGGCGAGTCGGGTGCCGTCGCACTCGGGACAGACGGTGAAGGTGACTGCCCGGTCGACGAACGCCCGGATATGCGGCTGCATCGCCTCCCTGTCCTTGGCCAACATCGACTTCTGAAGCTTTGGGATCAATCCCTCGTAGGTCAGGTTGATGTTGTCGACCTTGATCTTGGTCGGCTCCCGGTAGAGCAGGTCATGGAGTTCGCGCTTGTTGAACTTCGCGATCGGCTTGTCGGGGTCGAAGAAGCCACAACCGCTGAAGATGCGACCGAACCAGCCGTCGACGCTGTAGCCGGGAATGGTCAGCGCGCCGCCGTTGAGGGTCTTGCTGTCGTCATACAGCGCCGTCAGGTCGAAGTCCGTGACCGATCCCATCCCCTCGCAGCGAGGACACATTCCGCCGGTGCGAGTGAACACTGCCTTCTCGGTCTTCGTCTTGCCCGCCCCACGGTCGACCGTGATGGCGCCGGAGGCTTTCACCGACGGGGTGTTGAAGGAGTAGGCCTGCGGCGAACCGATGTGTGGTTGGCCCAGCCGACTGAAGACGATCCGGAGCATCGCGTTGGCATCGGTAACCGTGCCGACCGTGGAGCGGGGGTTGGCGCCGATGCGTTCCTGGTCAACGATGATCGCGGTCGTCAGACCCTCCAGCAGATCCACCTCCGGCCGAGACTGGGTCGGCATGAACCCCTGCACGAAGGCGCTGTAGGTCTCGTTGATGAGGCGCTGCGACTCGGCGGCGATTGTGCCGAACACCAGCGAGGATTTGCCCGAACCGGACAGGCCGGTGAAGACGGTCAGTCTGCGTTTGGGTAGAGCGACCGTGATGTCTTTCAGGTTGTTCACCCGGGCGCCCTGCACCTGGATCAGATCGTGAGTGTCGGCCGGGTGAACCGCACCTGGTCGCTCCGATGAGTCAGCCATTTGCATAGTCTCCCCCACCAAGCTGCGGTGGGTGAGGTCAGCCGCGCTGCAATCGAATATGCCAGGAATCCGGGCCTGACTGAAGGTACTCGACCCCGACACCGGCTGGGTAGCGGTCACGCGCCTGAGCCAGCAACGGGATCGGATCGTGCGGAGCGATCAGCACCAGGGCATCACCGGGGGCGATGGAGTCAAGGGCACCGAAGATTGCCGCATGTCGGATTGCGTGCGGGATCGTCCGGGCGTCGATTACCGGATCCTCCGCCCCATCGACACCACCGCAGCCGCAACTGGAGTGGCCGTGGGCCATGGGCAAAGGGGTGACGGGCAGTTCAGTCATGGTTACTCCCGGGTGTTCGACAGGCATCGGTTGGCTGGACAGGTGTTGATCGGCAGTGCCGGTCTCGAACGAATATTACCGTA
>CAZJNU010000078.1:0-6189 GCA_964547485.1 uncultured Actinomycetes bacterium | reverse complement strand
ATCGACCTTGCTGGCGCGGATCTGGTGGTTGGTACCTCTGCGGGCTCGATCCTGGGCGCGCAGGTCTGCTCAGACAACTTGCCCAAGTTCGCCGCATTGATGAGGTTCGCCGTCCGGACACGGCTTTTCGAGTACCTCCGAAACGATGCGAAGCCCAAGCCCACCGCTGATCGTGCCCGGGCTTTGTTCGAGGATGCGGCCGAAGGTGGTAAGGATACTGTCCTCGGAATCGGTCATGCGGCCCTCGCTGCACAGGCCCCCTCTCAATACGCCCTGTTCGCGCAGGTGATTGCCTTGACCAGGCACTTGCGTTGGCCGTCGGCGTCGTTGCGGACGACTTCCTACGACACCTACACCGGGGAGCGCCACGTGTATTCGAGCCGTTGCGGCGTGCCACTGGTGAAGGCCGTGGCAGCTAGCGCATCGGTCCCTGGCCTTATGCAGCCAGTCCAACTGGGTCCGCACCGGCTGATGGAGGGCGGGCTGGTTTCAGGCGCCAACTCCGACCTGGCAATTGGCGCCGAGCGGGCATTGGTTATCGGACTGGTCAATGACCCAACTTTGGAAAAGTGGGCTAATCGACCCGACCAATGGGATGAGGAAGTCGCAGCGCTGGCTGCGGCTGGAACGCACACCTACGTCAGATTGCCTGCCGAGGATCTGGGCGATCCGATGGACGCCACGACGTTACCGCGGGGGCTTGCCCTTGGCACCCGCCAGGCCACGTTGGACATCGCCCGTGTCAGGGAGTTCTGGACCTACTGACAACAAGCCTTCTGGGCCTACTGACAACAAGCCACAGAGCCGCGCGCTACCTCAGCCCGACCCGGTCTCCGGACTGGTCACTCCAGGAGCGTCACGGCTGCCTTGCTTAGGCGCTCCCGGGCGAGGGGACGAACCCGCCGAGGGCCACAGGTCTGCCGGTGATCTGAGCGAAACCATCCGCGATGCACTGTACGAGGACCTCGCGGTCGGGCACGGCGGCGTCGTCAATCGTGATGCCAATACAGGCGCGTTTGTTATACGTGAGCATTGCGATGAAGACGGCTGCGCCGATGAGCGGTGGAAAAGGCACGATGTACTCGATCTTCGCTCCGGCCAGCCACAACTCCACCGGAGGTCCGGGAACGTTGGAGGCGGTCAGGTCGCTGCTGGTTGCGCCGGAGATGACCATCTCTGAGGGCAGGAAGCGACTGACTTCCCCAATTCCGAACGAGTACCCGATTACTGGCTCGCCACGCCACTGCTTCACAATCCGATGGAGGTCGTCCATCAACCTATTGGCGTCGGGTTCGTTGAGGGGCAGTTCAAAGTGGGCGATCCCGACGGAGTTGCCGTCATCGGCGGCTGACTTCCGGGTGCTGATCGGAGTGCTGATGTTCAGGTGATCGACCGAGGCATCGTGATGGTCGTGGTACTTGGCCATGCCCCGCGCGATGGATGCGAGAAACACGTCATTCGCCGTGTGCCCGGTTGCCTTCGCGGTAGCACGGATGTTCTCGAACGGGAGACTGAACGCCTCGGTGTGGAAGTTGACACTGCGGTTGCCCATTATTGGCGAGGCCGGGTGGGAGGGAACGTCCGCAAATCGAACGAGGGACTTCGCAATTTCCGCGACCTTCCCCACCGCACCCAGCGGGTCCGAGATTGCGTACTTGGCGACCCCTGGGGTCCCCCTGGCGATCTCGCCGGCCGTCTGCTTCGCCCACCGAGCGTTATCCCGAATCATGATCTTGCCGAAATCCCTCTTGGAGGACAGGTCGCCGGGTTCGGGGGCAACTGGCACGGGACCTAGATCGGCCCCCTCGGGTGAGAGGTCAACGAGCGATTCGCCAATATGAAGAGCGCCTTGACCATCCGCGATCGCATGGTGGAGTTTGAAGATCATGGCAGCCTTGCCGCCGGGCAAACCCTCAAGGATGCTGATCTGCCACAGCGAGCGATCGCTATCAAAGTCCGCCATTCCTTGTCTGCGAGCGTCATCTAGGACGTCATCCCAGGTCGAACCCTGCGGCAGTTGGTAGCGCCTGAGGTGAAATGACAGGTCGAAGTGTTCATCGACGATAAGGCGAGGATTGGAGAACCGGATCGGACCTTCTACGACCTTCATACGAAGCACCGGAACCAACCTGCTCGCCCGGTCGAATCGATCGACTAGCCGGTCCCAGTCCGGCGCGCGATCCAAGACATAGATGGCCATCATCGTCGACCGCAGCAGTTGGTGCTGACTCGACGTCCGCCAGGTGGCGAAGTCCCAACCAGAGATCCGGATCGACTTCCGGTTTCCTTGACTGTCCTTGCCCGCAGCACTGCTTGGTGCAGTCACGCGGTCGTCATTCGACACGATCAGGGACCTCCGGTCTAGGAACGTCGCCGTCTTCGATGTCGACGAGCGTCTTTGAGGGAAACTATCTCGCGCGGCTCCTCGAAGGATGGTTGAGGCGGTCCCTTGATTGCCAACTTCATCGGGGAAGATGCCGACGACAGGCAAAGACCGTGAAAAACAGAAACAATCACCCAAGCCGCACACGTGGCTTGATCCACCGCCCGGTTGAACGGCTCGACAGACGGGGAGGGTAAATCCTCACCGAGCACTGGAGAGCGTTTCATGACGACCCTCGTCGACTTGCTGAACAACCAGACCCGCACCCTGGGCACCAAGGTCGCCTTTCGATACGGCACTGGCGACGAGCCGAAGCAGATGACCTGGGCGCAGTACGGAAACGACATCGCCGCGATCGCGCTGGCTCTTGATTCCCGGGGAATCGGGCGTGGCAGCAGCGTCGCGATCCTGGCGAACGGATCCGCGAGGAACTGCTCGCGCAGGGTCGGGCACTGGTCGAGTCGCGGCCGCAACGCTACGAGGAACTGTGTGCCGCACTTACGCCCGCCGATCCCGGCTGCATCATCTACAACTCAGGCACCACCGGAGCACCCAAGGGTGCGGTGTTGTCTCAAGGGGCGCTGGTCACCGAGATGACTGGTCTGCAAGCCGCGGTGCCGCAACCCGGCGAGTACCGGGTCTTGTCCTACCTGCCGATGGCCCACATCGCCGAACGACTGCTATCGATCTACGGAATGTTGGATACGGCGGCGAGATCTGGTTTGGCACCGTGGACTCTCTCGCGGCTGACCTGGCCAAGGCGCGGCCCACCCGGATGCGACGGCCGAGGCTCTGCGGGGAGGTTGGGTCCATTCAGGGGACCTTGGCTCACTCGATGACGAGGGCTACCTGACGATCACGGGCCGCAAGAAGGACCTGATCATCACCGCGGGTGGCGAGAACATCGCACCAGGCAACATTCAATTGCTGCTGACTGGCTCCCACTACATCAGTCAGGCAATCGTCATCGGCGACCGTCGCAAGTTTGTGTCAGCCCTCTTGACGATCTCTGAGGAAGCGATCACCCCCTGGGCGCAGGATCATGGTCTCGGCGAACTCTCGATGTCCGAACTTGTCGAATCCGAGCAGGTGCGCGACCTGATGGACGCCGAGGTCGCCGAGGCGAACACCAAACTCGCGAGGGTGTCGCGAATCCGCGAGTACCGGATTCTCCCCCGCGACTTGAGCATCGAATCAGGCGAGCTGACACCGACCATGAAGGTCAAGCGAACGGTCGTCGAAGCCAACTTCAGCGACACCATCGAGGACATCTACTCCTGACAGCATGGCCGGGGCCGGAGGGCGGGAGCCCATGCTTGCCGCCACCGGCCTGGGGTATCTCGGGCAGCATTGATGCGTCGCGTATCCGCCCGCTCTTCTGAACCGCAGCTTGCCTTCACTTGCCAGCAATGACATCATTGACAGCACGTCTCGGTGAAGGAGTTGACAATGGCCGTTCTCACGATCCGCAACGTTGACGAATCCGTGAGACAGCGTCTGCGGGAACGCGCCGCCGCTCACGGCCTATCTGTGGAGGCGGAAGTGCGCACCATCCTGGAATCGGCGGTGCGGGAAGATCCCAATCCGGCCGGGCTGGTGTCGGACCTCCTTGCCGCGTTCGGTGGCGAATCGGGAGTCGAGCTGGAGCTTCCTCCGCGCACGCCAGCTCGCGAAGTCGATCTCGAGGCGTGATTATCCTGGACACGAACGTTGTGTCCGAGCTGATGCGTCCACGACCAGATCCGCAGGTCGTGTCCTGGGCTCGGCAACAACGTCCATCAAGGGTTGCGATCACCGCGGTGGCTGTTGCAGAGATCGGCGCGGGTATCGCTCGACTCCCACTCGGAGGCCGTCGCACCTCGCTGGCGGATAGAGCAGCACGGATCTTCGCCAACCATGCCCGCGAGGTGTTGCCTTTCGACTTGCGGGCGGCGGCCCACTTCTGCGACATCCTGGCCGTCCGCGCTGCTTCGGGGCGTCCGATGAGCGGTTTCGACGCCCAAATCGCGGCGATCGCCCGCGCTCACGACGCCGCGATTGCCACTCGCGATGTCGGCGGGTTCGACGAACTTGGCGTCCACCTCGTCAATCCTTGGACCGCCTGACCTGCAGTCGCGACGAGCCTCGGTTCGACCGGACAGGTGCGGCCAACATCGTGCGGCACGCGGGTAGTCAGGCTCAATCCTTTTCGGCTCGCCGGTCGGGGGTGAGTCGACGGCCCGGCGGTGGCGCCTCCAGCATCGGTCCCGGGCGCGCCCACAGGTAGCCCTGGCCCAATGGGCAACCCAGATCCCGCAGCACATCCCGTTCGCCGACCTGTTCGATTCCCTCGGCGACCAGCAGCACGCCAAGGTCCTCGGCGATTCCGACCACACCGGCCACGATCGCTCGCTTTCTCCGGTCGAGGTGAATCCCGTCGATCAAGGCCCGGTCGAGCTTGAGCACGGAGGCTTGCAGTCGGTCCAGTCGGCTGAGGGTGCTGGCACCCGCGGCGAAGTCGTCGATCGCGATTCGGTAGCCGGCGTCGGTCATGACAGCCAGCCGCTCGGCGATTTCGTCCGGCAGCATGTCCACGTCGTTCTCCAATATTTCCAGCCACAATTCGGCTTCCGTCCAGCCGGGGGCGCTGGCACGGGCGAGCAGGGTGGAGACAACACGATCGTCCAACAGGGATTGCGGTTCGACGTTCAGCGACAGGATCCCGGGGGCACCCCCGGCGGGCCCTCGCCAGGAGAGCCCGGCGGCGATGACTGCACAGTCCAGCGAGCCCATCAGCGACAGCGCCTCCGCGACCGGCAGGAACTGCCCGGGCATGATCAGCCCGCGGGTAGGGGACTCCCAGCGCGCCAGGCACTCGTAGCCGATGACCGACTCATCATCGATCCGGACGAACGGCTGCACCCGCAGCGAGAGCCCGCCCCAACGGCGGTCCGCGAGCATCTGCTGACCCAACTCCGTGCGCACCGCCCACGCCTGCCGGAGGTCTGTCGACCCGATTCCGCCGCTGTGGGCCGGGTCGCGAAGGGCCAGTGCCGCGAGTGCCAGCGCGTCATCGAACTCTTCGCGGGTCAGTCCCGAGAGAGGCGCCGCGGCAGTCACCGTGCGGATATGGAACGGATCTGCCAGCGCAGAAACGGTCACGGTTTCCGGTGCCATCGAGCCGATCCGCTCGCGCACGGTGCTCGGATCGACAACCGACTGATCCGCATCCCCCTTGACGATCAACGCATAGTCGCCGGCGGCCACCCGGCAGATGTTCGCCGTGTTCGGCAACCGTCCGGCCAAATCCGTCGACCAACTGAGCTCGACACTGTCGGCGAACGATCGCCCGGCGGTGTCCCGGATATCGTCGAGATCAGCCAACCAGACCCGGACCAGCACCCGTTCGTCCTCGTCGCCGACCTGACGTTTGACCGCAGCCAGCAGCCCGAGGCTATTGGGAAGTCCGGTGGTGTCGTCGGTCGTCATTTTCTGCCGCTGACTCCGCAGCAGGCGCCGCTGGGCAAGGATTGCCAATGACGACCGTGTCAGCAGCAGCAGGATGATCAGGAAGAGACAGACGAGGACGAACACCCCGCGCGGACTGGTGGTGAAGACGCGGGCGACAGCGGCCACCACCGCGAGAGTGGATATCGCCAGCAGACCGGAGATGCGGGGCAGTGACCAGGCCACCTCGTCGGAGTGAACCGCCTCCCCCACCTGCGCCAGTCCGGGGTCGCGCAGCGCACTCATCAGCGCCAACGCCGTCACCGTGATCAAGGTCAAGGCGCCCTGATCGGTATCCCGATCGCCCTGCGGCCCGGTCA
>CAZJNU010000077.1:0-11990 GCA_964547485.1 uncultured Actinomycetes bacterium | reverse complement strand
CATCACCCCGGACGTGGCCGCCGCCGGGGAGCAGGCGTGACCGGCGCCAGCCATTCGGACCGGCAGCTCGCGGGCAGCAGCGGCCTCGACAGCCGAAACGACCTCGTCGACCGAGGTCGGGCGAAGGATCCGGGTCGGTCGGGACTCCACATTTCCGGCCCGGTTGCGCCAGTGCGCCATGGTCGCCCCTCCGAGTCTCGAGTCGAGTGCGGAAGCCGTGCCCTCCGCGGTGTCGTTGGCCGCGTTCGGCTGTGCTGGCGCCGTCCGGCCAGCAATGGCGTGCCGCGGGTGCGCAGCCGGTGACCGCACGGCAGGATCATCCCATGACGTCCTACGACGCGTTGCTGTTGCTGTCGTTCGGTGGCCCGGAAGGGCCCGACGAGGTGGTCGACTTTCTGGCCAACGTCACCCGCGGCCGGGGGATTCCCCGAGAACGGTTGGCCGAGGTCGGCACGCACTACCAGCATTTCGGAGGCGTGTCGCCGATCAACGCCCAGAACCGGGCGCTGATTGCCGCGCTGAAGGCGGAGTTGGGCGCACGCGGTCACTCCCTGCCTATCTATTTCGGCAACCGAAACTGGCATCCGATGCTGGCCGAAACGTTGGTCGACATGGCTGCCGATGGTGTTGGCCGGGCACTCGTCATCCTCACCAGCGCCTACTCCTGCTACTCCGGCTGCCGGCAGTACCGAGAGAACCTGGCGGCGGCGGTCGCCGAAGGCGGACTGGCCGGACGACTGGAACTGGACAAGGTCCGCGCGTACTTCGACCATCCCGGCTTCGTCGAACCGATGGTCGAACACACGTTGGCAGCGTTGGCGGAACTGCCCTCGGTCGACGACGCGACGCGGCTGGTGTTCAGCACCCACTCCATCCCGGTCACTTCCGCTGCCGGTAGTGGTCCACCGGGTGCCTACGACCCGGCCACCGGCGGCGCCTACGTCGCCCAACACCTGGCGGTGGCGGAACTCATCGCCGATACTGTCGGGGTCCGACTCGCAAGGGAATTCGACTGGGCGCTGGTGTATCAATCGCGTTCGGGTCCACCGCAGGTGCCCTGGCTGGAGCCTGACATCTCGCAACATCTTGAGCAGCTCAGCGCAGCCGGGGCGAGCGGGGCCGTGATCGTCCCGATCGGCTTCGTCAGCGATCACATGGAAGTGGTCTGGGATCTGGACACGGTAGCGGTTGCCGACGCCGAACGCCTGGGGCTGCCGGTGGCTCGGGCGGCGACGGCGGGTACCGACCCGTTGTTCGTTGCGGGTCTGGCGGATCTGGTTGAGGAGCGGTTGATGGACACCCCGGTGGCCGACCGGCCAGCGATGACACCGCTCGGTCCCAATCCTGATGTCTGCCCGGTCGGGTGCTGTGCCAACCCGCGCGGACCGGTTTCCGCCCTCTGTGGCTCGGATCCGCAGGCCCCGGCGAGCACTGCCGGTCAGAGCCCCCCGGCGAGTGATCGTCATGCCTGATCTGCCGGACCGGGATCCGCGGGCGTTGCTGGCGAGGGCACTGGTGTCAGCGGGCGAAGCTGCCGACTATCTCCTTACCCAACGCCCGCGCGACCTACGGGTGGATGCCAAGAGCACCGCCACGGACGCGGTCACGGCGATGGACCGCGGCAGCGAGGCGCTGCTGGTGCGCCTGTTGCTGGCAGGCGGGGCTGAAGATGGCGTGCTGGGTGAGGAGGGCGCCGACCGGGCAGGCAGCTCCGGGGTGAGGTGGGTCATCGATCCGCTCGATGGCACCGTCAACTACCTGTACGGGATCCCCGAATGGTCCGTCTGCGTGGCTGCTGAAGTCGATGGCGAGGTCGTCGCGGGGGTTGTCCACGCTCCGGCGCTGGGTGTCGTGTTCAGCGCTGCGCGGGGTTGTGGGGCGCAATGTGCGGCCTTGGATGGCTCGTCCTCGCATCCGCCGACCCTCGGCACGGAGACCCGGTTGGCCCACGCATTGGTCGGAACGGGGTTCGGCTACGACGCTGAGCGGCGTCGGCGGCAGGCGGTGGCACTGACTCACATCCTGCCGCAGGTGCGCGATATCCGGCGCGCGGGCTCGGCTGCGATCGACCTGTGCCGGGTTGCCGAGGGTCGATACGACGGCTATTTCGAGATGGGCCTGAATCCCTGGGACCACGCTGCGGCGGCGTTGGTGGTGACCGAGGCCGGCGGCGTGGTGGGCGGTCTACCAGGTGAACCGGTCGGTGCCCGAATGACGATCGCCGCCAACCCGGCGCTGTTCACGCCACTGCAGGCGGTGGTGACCGAGGGGATGGCGATGGCCGGCCTCTAGCAATTCATCGCCCGTCGGCCATCGTGCCGTGCCCGGCGGGGCCGTCTCAGTCGAGGCACTCCGCGAGGGCGTCGGACAGCACGTCGAGGCCCTCGTTCAGCAGTTCGTCGGAGATCACCAGCGGCGGCAGGAATCGGATGACATTGCCGTAGGTGCCCGCCGTCAACATCACCACGGCTTGGGAATGGGCGTACTTGGCCAGGTTGGCGGTCAGCTCCGGATCCGGATGGCCGGTCGCCGGATCGACGAGTTCGATCGCGATCATGGCGCCGCGACCTCGGATCTCGCCGATCTGCGGGTACTTGTCTGCGAGCGGGCCGAGCCGGTCATGGAAAATGGCCTCGATCTCGCGAGCCCGACCGTTGAGGTGGCCGGCAGCCAACTCAGTCAGCGCGCCGATCGCCGCCGCGCAGGCGACCGGGTTCCCGCCATAGGTGCCACCGAGACCGCCGGGATGGACCGAATCCATCATCTCCGCCCGGCCGGTGACCGCGGCCAACGGCATTCCGCCGGCCATCCCCTTCGCCATCGTCACCAGGTCCGGCACGATGCCCTCCTGGTCGCAGGCGAAGGTGGTGCCGGTCCGACAGAAGCCCGTCTGCACCTCGTCGGCGATGAAGACGATGCCGTTGTCGGTGCAGAACTGCGACAGCGTGGCCAGGAAGCCCGGCGCCGGCACGATGAATCCGCCTTCGCCCGCGATCGGCTCGATGATCAGCGCCGCCACGTTTTCTGGGCCGATCTCCCGATCGATCCGGCGGATCGCATGGGCGGCGGCCTCGGGGCCGTCCCGGCCGTCCCGAAGCGGGTAGGACGGTGCGACCCGGTAGATCTCTGGCGCGAACGGGCCGAAACCGTCCTTGTAGGGCATGTTCTTGCTGGTCATCGCCATCGTCAGGTTGGTGCGCCCGTGGTAAGCATGCTCGAAGGCGACGACCGCGGTGCGGCGGGTCGCATGCCGGGCGATCTTGACGGCGTTCTCGACGGCCTCGGCGCCGGAGTTGAACAGCGCGGTGCGCTTCTCGAAATCACCCGGGGTGAGCGCGTTCAAACGTTCGCAGACGTCCACATACAGCTCATACGGGGTGACCATGAAGCAGGTGTGGGTGAAGGCGCCGACCTGCTCGCGGACATTCGCGACCACTGCCGGCGCCGCGTTCCCGACGTTGGTGACCGCGATCCCCGAGCCAAGGTCGATCAACGAGTTGCCGTCCGCATCGACGAGCACCCCGCCGCCACCGGCGACCACGAAGATCGGCAGGGCGGCACCGATCCCGGCACTCACCGCCGCCGTCTTGCGGGCGAGCAATTCGATCGACTTCGGGCCCGGGATGCTGGTGACCATCCGCCGCTCCTGTGGCAGCGAAGGTCCGCCTTGAATCTGCGTCATGAGGCCAGGGTAGGCCAGCCGCTGCCGAATGGCCCGGCAGCACCGCCGCGACGTTCCGGCTGCGGGAGGTCTATCCGGTTGCACTCGTCGATAGGCTGGCGGCATGTCTACTGACTTCCCGTTTTTCATCGCCGGTCGCGCTGAGCGAGGCGCCGAGTCCCTGACCGTGACGAGCCCGTTCGACGGTGCCGTCGCCGGCACCTATTCGGTGCCGACAGCTGAGCAGGTGGACCGTGCGGTGCAGGCGGCAGCCGACGTGCTGGTGGAGAGCCGAGCGCTGTCGGCGGCCAGTCGGGCCGCCGCTCTGGACCACATCTCCGCCCGGTTGGCCGAGCGGCTCGATGAGGTCGCAGAACTCATCACCGCGGAGAACGGTAAGCCGATCATGTGGGCGCGAGCGGAGGCCAACCGAGCCGTCTCGACCTTCAGGTGGGCGGCCGAGGAGGCGCGGCGATTCTCCGGAGAGTTGATGAGGCTCGACACCGATGCGGCGGCGGCCGGTCGGATGGCGGTGATCAGGCGGTTCGCGCGGGGTCCGGTGTTGGGGATTTCGCCGTTCAACTTCCCGCTCAACCTGGCCGCCCACAAGGTCGCCCCGGCGATCGCCTGTGGCGCCCCGATCATCCTCAAGCCCGCGCCGAAGACCCCGCTCTCGGCGCTGCTACTGGGGGAGATCATGGCCGAGACCGACCTACCTGAAGGTTCCTGGTCGGTGCTGCCGGTGGCCGATGAGACCTCTGCCGAACTTGTCACTGACCCGCGCCTGCCCGTCATCAGTTTCACCGGTTCCGAACACGTCGGCGGGATCATCGCGGCGGCCGTGCCGGGCAAGCACGTCACCCTGGAACTCGGTGGGAATGCCGCCGCGTTGGTGATGTCGGATTGGGCCAGTGATGCGGATCTGGACTTCGCGGCGTCCCGAATCGCGACTTTCGGCAACTATCAGGCGGGCCAGTCGTGCATCTCGGTGCAGCGGGTCCTCGTCGACGAGGCCGTCTACCAGCGTTTCGTCCCGATCCTCGCGGCAAAGGTGGCCGATCTGGCGACCGGTGATCCCAACGACCCGGCCACCGTGGTGGGTCCGATGATCAATGAGGCGGCCGCCGAGCGGGTCGAAAGGTGGGTCGGTGAGGCTGTGGCCGGCGGTGGCTCGGTGCTGGTCGGCGGTGACCGGTCAGGCTCGCAGTACCCGCCCACCCTGCTCGCAGATGTGCCCGAGGATGCCAACTGCTACGCCGAGGAGGTGTTCGGCCCGGTGATGACGGTCGGGAAGTTCAGTGGCGTCGCCGCCGGGCTCGCCGAAGTCAACAACTCCCGGTTCGGGTTGCAGGCAGGCATCTTCACCCATGACCTGCAGGTGGCCTTCCGAGCCCACGCCGAACTCGATGTGGGTGGTGTGGTGGTCGGTGACATTCCCAGTTTCCGGGCCGACCAGATGCCCTATGGCGGCGTGAAGAACTCCGGTGACGGCCGTGAGGGGTTGGCGTCGGCGATGATGGACTACACCGACGTCAAGGTGATGGTCCTGGTCGGCATCGACCTGTGACAGGGCCGACCCGGGTCGTCATCCTCGGCTCTACCGGGTCCATCGGGACCCAGGCCCTGTCGGTGATGGCTGACCAACCCGGTCGGTTCGAAGTAGTCGGACTGGCCGCAGGCGGGGCGAACCCGGCGTTGCTGGCCGAGCAAGTGATGACCTGGCGCCCGGAAGTCGTGGCGGTGGCCCGAGCTTCCGCCCTGCAGGATCTGCAGTTGGCGCTGTATGCGGCCGCAGCCGAGCGAGGCTACCCGCAGGGTCGGCATTCGCTGCCGCAACTGCTCGCCGGCCCCGAGGCGGCCACCGAACTGGCCGGCATCGACTGCGATGTCGTGCTGAACGGGATGACCGGCTCGGTCGGGCTCGGCCCCACGTTGGCAGCGCTGGCGGCCGGCCGGACGTTGGCGCTGGCCAACAAGGAGTCTCTGATCGTCGGCGGGCCGCTGGTGAAATCGGTGGCGGCACCCGGTCAGATCGTGCCGGTCGACTCCGAGCATTCGGCGTTGGCGCAATGCCTGCTGGCGGGCAGCCGTGTGGAGGTGGCCGCGTTGGTGCTGACCGCCTCCGGTGGACCCTTTCGTGACCTGCCCGCTGACGCGTTGGCCGATGTGACGCCGGCCCAGGCGCTGGCGCATCCCACCTGGGCGATGGGCCCGGTGGTCACCATCAACTCCGCCACGATGGTGAACAAGGGTCTCGAGGTGATCGAGGCGCACCTGCTTTTCGATGTCCCGTTTGCAGACATCGAAGTGGTGGTCCACCCGCAGTCGGTGGTGCACTCGATGGTCAGGTTCACCGACGGTTCCACGATCGCGCAGGCGAGCCCGCCCGATATGCGGATCCCGATAGCACTAGGGCTGGTCTGGCCGGAGCGACTGCCGGGGGTCGCCAACCCCTGCGATTGGACCGTGCCGACCAGTTGGGACTTCCAGCCGTTGGATCCGGTCAGATTTCCGGCGGTCGGGTTGGCGATGACTGCCGGCGCCGCGGGCGGGACCGCGCCTGCGGTCTTCAATGCCGCAAACGAGGAGTGCGTCGCGGCCTTCCTGGCAGGGAACATTCGGTTCCCCGAGATTGTTTCCACCGTTGCCCAAGTGCTCGAACGGCATCTGGACGGTGTTGACGGATTGCACGGTGTCGAGGGATCTGTCGGCGGTCAACCGGGTGCAACGCATGTGGTGGGAACCGAATTGACCCTCGAGCACGTCCTTACCGCAGAGAACTGGGCACGTACGGTCGCAACGGATGCGACCGGATCCGGGAAAGCCGGAATGGAGTAGGCATGCTGACAGCTATCGGGGTCTTGATCTTTGTTGTGGGCATCTTGGCAGCCATCGGGTTGCACGAGATGGGGCACATGATCCCCGCGAAGAAGTTCGGCGTGAAGGTCACCGAGTACATGGTCGGGTTCGGGCCGACCGTCTGGTCGCGTCAATCCGGTGACACCAAATACGGCTTCAAGGCGCTCCCGTTCGGTGGCTATATCCGGATGATCGGGATGTTCCCGCCGAAGGCCGACGGCACGATCCGGGCCAGCAGCACCGGCCGGTTGGGCACCTTGGTCGAGCAGGCCCGCAAGGAGTCTGAGTCGGATGTGCTGACTGATGAGGACCGGAAACGAACGTTCTACAACCTGAGCGTGCCGAACAAGCTCGTGGTGATGGCGTCCGGCCCGTTCATGAACCTGTTCATCGCGATCGTGCTGTTCGCGGTGATGCTGATCGGTTTCGGGCTGCCGAAGCCGAGCCTGAAAGTCGACTCCGTGACAGCCTGTCTGCCCACCGCTGCGGCCACGACTGGCGACTGTGCGGCGGGCCTCGACAAATCCCCGGCCGCGCTCGCGGGGGTCAAGGTGAACGATGAGTTGCGCGCCATCGGCAGTACCCAGGTGAGCAGCTGGGACGAATTCAACACAGCCATTCGCACAATGACCGCGGGGGAGACCACCGTCACCGTCGTCCGAGACGGTCAGGAACTCGTGCTCCCGGTCGCGTTGAAGACTGCACCGCGGCCGGTGCTGGATGCCAAGGGGGAACCGACAGGGGAGTTCCAGGAACGTCCATTCCTCGGCGTCGGTCCCGCGTTTGCACTTGAACGGCAACCCATCGCCACCGTGCCAGGTCAGATCTGGGACCTCACGGTGCGCTCCGTGCAGGCCCTCGTCGGTTTTCCGGCCAAGATCGTCGGAGTCACCAAGGCGGCCTTCTCTGATGCTGAGCGCGACCCCAATGGGCCGATCGGAGTGGTTGGCGTCTCCCGGATCTCCGGGGACGTGGCGGCCGCCGAGATGCCCAATACCTGGAAGATCGCCCAACTCATCGGGATCATCGCCTCGGTCAACCTGTTCCTGTTCCTGTTCAACATGATCCCGCTGCTGCCGCTGGACGGCGGCCACATCGCCGGCGCGCTCTGGGAGGGGATCCGGCGGAAGTTGGCCAAATTGCGAGGACTTCCCGATCCCGGTCCGGTGGATGTCGCCAAGCTTCTGCCGGTCGCCTATGTGGTCGGCGCGATCCTGATCGGGGTGAGTGTGCTGCTGCTGTACGCGGATGTGGTGAACCCGGTCAAACTGGGTTAGCCCGCGCCGCGCTGGTCAGCAGCTGTTGTCCGCGGGATACTCAGACAAGAGGCTGTCCCGTTCGGGTCGGCCAGGTGATTCGATAGGAGCCAGCCACGATGACCGTCGAGCTCGGTATGCCGGCACCGGCCACGCTGGTTGCGCGCCGAAAGAGCAGGCAACTGCACCTGAACCACTCCCGCAGCCCGATCAAGGTCGGCGGCGACGCCCCGGTGAGCGTGCAGTCGATGACCACCACGGTGACGGCTGACGTCAACGCCACCCTGCAGCAGATTGCCGAACTGACGGCGGCTGGCTGCCAGATCGTGCGGGTCGCTGTCCCGAGTCAGGACGATGCAGAGGCGCTGGCGCAGATCGCTGGCAAGTCGGGCATCCCGGTCATCGCCGATATCCACTTCCAGCCCAAGTACGTGTTCGCCGCGATTGAGGCCGGCTGTGCCGCGGTCCGCGTGAACCCGGGGAATATCAAGAAGTTCGACGACAAGATCGGTGAGATCGCAGCCGTCGCCAAAGAACATGGCACCCCGATCCGGATCGGCGTCAATGCCGGGTCGCTGGATCCCCGGCTGCTGAAGAAGTACGGCCGGGCCACCCCCGAGGCACTGGTCGAGTCGGCCTTGTGGGAGGCCTCGCTATTTGAGGAGCACGATTTCCGGGAGCTCAAGATCTCGGTCAAGCACCACGACCCGGTGGTGATGATTCGGGCCTACGAACTGCTGGCCGAGCGGTGCGACTACCCCTTGCACTTAGGCGTGACCGAGGCGGGCCCAACCTTCCAGGGCACAATCAAGTCCGCGGTGGCGTTCGGCGCCCTGCTCAGCCGCGGAATCGGGGATACCATCCGGGTCTCGCTGTCGGCACCGCCGATTGAGGAGGTGCGGGTCGGGTTGCAGATCCTGGAGTCGCTGAACCTCAAGGAGCGGGGTCTGGAGATTGTCTCCTGCCCCTCCTGTGGTCGTGCGCAGGTGGATGTCTACACCCTTGCCGAGGAGGTCACCGCCGGACTTGAAGGGCTGGAGGTGCCGCTGCGGGTCGCGGTGATGGGCTGTGTTGTGAATGGCCCCGGGGAGGCGCGAGACGCCGACCTCGGGGTCGCGTCGGGTAATGGCAAGGGGCAGATCTTCGTCAAGGGCGAAGTCGTTAAGACGGTCCCGGAGGCACTGATCGTGGAGACGCTGATCGCTGAGGCGATGCGCCTTGCCGAGCAACTTCCGGCGGAGGGCGGCTCGCCGCAGGTTACGGTCAGCTGACCAGTTGACCGTGTGGATCTCTCGACTGACCGACGCCGACTCCGGCGCTCTGGACTCCCTGCTCCAGCGGTCTGAGGTGGCCAATTGCTTCTTCCTGGCTCGGGTGGCGCAGGTCGGCGTGTTGCGAGCCCAGGTATGGGGAGCGTGGGCCAACCAGAAGGGGGATCCTGGCCGGTTGGTGAGCGCCGTGATGCTGGCGGGCAACGTCGTGCCGGCCGGTTCCGACGCCCAAGGTATTGCGGCGCTGGCAGAGTGGCTGGCCGGGCGGCAACGCACGGGTTCGTCCGTGGTGGGACTGGCTCGTGACGTGTCGCCGCTTTGGGACGGGTTGGGAGCATCTTGGGGGCCTGTCCGGGAGTGCCGCTGGCATCAGCCGTTGATGGTCGCCGGGGGTCCACGGTCGGCGGCGCCTGATTCTCGGGTGCGACCGGCGACGGTGGCCGATATCGAGGCGCTCTACCCCCCGACCGTTGCGATGTTCACAGAGGAGGTTGGCGTCTCACCGCTGGTCGGCTCCAGTGAGGCTGCCTACCGAGGTCGGCTGGCTGCGCTCGTGCGGGCCGGCCGGGTGTTCCTGATGACGACGGACGGCGAAGTCGTTTTCAAGGCGGAGGTGGCGGCTGCCACGCAGCAGGTCTGCCAGGTGCAAGGTGTCTGGGTTCGGCCCGACTGTCGTAGTCAGGGACTCGGGTCTGCTGCCATGGCGGCAGTCGTGGACCTGGCCGCCGCATCGGTCGCACCTGTGGTCAGCCTGTACGTCAATGAGTACAACGCTGCGGCGCTCGGGGCTTATCGCAGGTCGGGATTCACACCAGTCGACGAGATGGCCTCCATCCTGTTCTGACTGCGCCCGGCTAGGGTGGGGCTTCGCTGCTAGTGAGGAGACCCAGGTGTTGCTGCGGATGTCGTCGCTGTTCCTTCGGACCCTGCGCGATGATCCGGCGGATGCAGAGGTCCCCAGCCATCGGCTGTTGGTGCGGGCGGGCTATGTCCGGCGGGTCGCTCCCGGCGTGTTCAGTTGGCTGCCGCTTGGGTACCGGGTGTTGCGCAAGGTGGAGCAGATCGTGCGCGAGGAGATGGACGCCGCCGGTTTTCAGGAGGTGCATTTCCCGGCGCTGCTGCCCAGGGAGATCTACGAGACGACCGGGCGTTGGCAGGAGTACGGAGACACACTCTTTCGGCTGCAGGACCGTCGTGGCTCGGACTACCTGCTCGGACCCACCCATGAGGAGATGTTCACGCTGCTGGTCAAGGGGGAGTACTCCTCCTACAAGGACCTGCCGGTGAGCCTCTATCAGATTCAGACGAAATACCGCGATGAGGCTCGACCACGGGCCGGGATCCTGCGCGGTCGGGAATTCGTGATGAAGGACTCCTACTCCTTCGACACCTCCGACGCCGGTCTCGCGATCTCCTATGCCCAACACCGCCGCGCCTACGAGCGGACCTTCAGCCGGCTCGGACTGGACTACCTGATCGTCTCGGCGATGGCTGGGGCGATGGGCGGGTCGGTCAGCGAGGAGTTCCTGGCGCCGAGTGAGAATGGTGAGGACACGTTCGTGCGCTGCCCGGAGTGCGGTTTCGCGGCAAACGTCGAGGCCGTGCAGACCGTTGTCCCGGCCAGCCCGGACGCCAGTGAGGTTCCGACTGCGCACCCGGAGGACACCCCCGATACCCCGACCATCGCGTCGTTGGTGGCGGTGGCCAACTCCCGTCCCGGACTGGCCCGTGGCGACAGGGACTGGACTGCGGCGGACACCCTCAAGAACGTGCTGGTGGTACTGGATCATCCCGACGGCACGTCCGAGCCGTTGGCGATCGGATTGCCAGGGGATCGGGAGGTCGATCTGAAGCGGTTGGCTGGAGTCGTCGCGCCGGCCGAGCCGCGGCCGTTCGAGGAGGCCGATTTCGCCGCCCATCCCGCCCTGGTCAAGGGCTACATCGGGCCGGGCTCGTTGGGGCGGGACTCGGTCACCGGGATCCGGTACCTGTTGGACCCCAGGGTTGTACCGGGCACGCGCTGGATCACCGGCGCCGACGAACCGGGCCGCCACGTTTTCGACCTCGTCGCCGGCCGGGACTTCGCCGCCGACGGGGTCATCGAAGCGGCCGAGGTACGGCCGGGGGACCCGTGCGGCAACTGCGGGACTGGCCTGCGGGCTGACCGTGGTATCGAGATCGGGCACATCTTCCAACTCGGCCGAAAGTACGCCGAGGCGCTCGACCTGCGGGTACTCGACGAGAACGGTCGACAGGTGGTCGTCACCATGGGTTCGTACGGCATCGGTGTGTCTCGGGCCGTCGCCGCGGTGATCGAGCAGCACCACGACGCACGCGGCATCATCTGGCCGCGCGAGGTGTCGCCCGCCGACGTGCACGTGATCGCCACCGGCAAGGACGACGCCGTCTTCGAAGCGGGTGAGGTGCTGGTCGCTGGCCTATCGCAGGTCGGCCTCACGGTGTTGTACGACGATCGCCGGGGGCCCTCCCCGGGCGTCAAGTTCAACGACAGTGAGCTGATCGGCGTGCCGACGATCGTGGTCGTGGGCAAGCGCCTCGGTGACGGTGTCGTAGAGATCAAGGACCGGGCGACCGGCGAGCGCCACGATGTTGAACTTGCCGATGCGATTGCGCGGATCGTTCAGATCGTGCGGCCTGTCAGGTCCTGATGCCGGGCTGGGCCTGCGACGGAGCTCCCCAACTGACCGCCCTCGCGGCGCAAGTCTGACCGTCGGTCACGGCCGCTGCGCGCAGGTCACCGGACTCTGCGGCCGCGAGATCTGCGTATCGCGGCACCAACGCCAACTCGACTTGCTGTGCCAGCGCGGTCGCTTCCTTTCCGGTGGTAACCGTTGGTGCTTGGTAGGCCGCGGCCGGCGGCGGCGGGGCCATTCCGAACCACTCCATTCGCTGCCGCAGGCGATCCCGGGCAGCCCTGTGCCA
>CAZJNU010000076.1:0-12007 GCA_964547485.1 uncultured Actinomycetes bacterium | reverse complement strand
CTGGCGTTCGTGCAGCCAAGCGGCCGGTCGGCGGCCGCCGTGCTGAAGTCGATCCTGCCAAGCCTAGCCGTGGCGTTGAACAACTCGCTGAGTCACGAGGACCTGCAGCGGGTGGCAGCCCTTGACCCGTTGACAGGGGTCTATAACCGGCGGTTCGGATTGGAGCGGTTGCGCGAAGAGGTCGCCCGTTCGCAGCGCTCGGGTGATCCGCTGGGCCTGCTGATGCTTGATCTGGACCACTTCAAAGCGGTGAATGACACCTACGGACACCTGGTCGGTGACCGTGTTCTGCAGACGGTGGCGCGGGTGACTCGTTCGGTGTTGCGGGACGGCGATGTGCTGTTGCGCTATGGCGGCGAGGAGTTTCTGATCGTGCTGCCTGGGGCTGGCCGCGACGACCTCGGGCAGATGGGCGAGCGAGTGCGGCATGCGGTCAGTGAAACGGAGGTCACCGAGGCTGGCCAGCACGTGCGTCTGACCGTCAGTCTGGGTGGAGCGGGGTTGCCCAACCAGCGGGTCACTCAGCCAAACGACCTGATCGCGCTGGCCGACGAGGCGCTGTACACCGCCAAGTCCTCGGGACGTGATCGCCTAATCGTGGCCTGACGAGCCGTCGTTGACGAATTCAATCGCTGGACTGATGGAGAAGGAGAGTGCCGCTATGGGAAAGAAGTCGAAGAAGGCCAAAAGGTCGGGCAAGTCACAGGATCGCTCCCGGCAGCTGCCGCCTTCGGCTGCGGTCGCTCAGGACGACGTGTCCAAGTCGAAGCCCAAGATGAAGGCCAAGGAGTATGAGCGTGAGATGCGCAGGCTGCAGGGTGAACTTGTTGCCTTGCAGGAGTGGGTGAAGGCATCCGGCGCCAAGGTCTGCATCGTGTTTGAGGGTCTGGATTCGGCAGGTAAGGGTGGCACGATCAGGCGGATCACCGAACGGACCAGTCCGCGTGTGTTCAAGCACATCGCCCTGCCGGCTCCGAATGAGCGAGAGAAGTCGCAGATGTACATCCAGCGGTATATGGCGCATTTTCCCGCGGCCGGTGAAGTCGCGATCTTCGACCGGAGTTGGTATAACCGCGCTGGTGTCGAGCCGGTCATGGGCTACTGCACCCCCGAGCAGACTCAGCGGTTCCTGGACATGGCGCCCGCGGTCGAGAAAGCGATGGTGGACAACGAAATCATTCTGATCAAGTACTGGCTCAATGTCAGTGTCGCCGAGCAGACTCGGCGACTCGGCAACCGGATCGAGGACCCTCGCAAGATCTGGAAGCTCTCGCCCACGGATCTGAAGTCCTATAGCCGTCACTATGACTATTGCCGCGCTCGAGACGCGATGCTGGCCGCGACGGATACTTCCTGGGCGCCCTGGTTCGTGGTGGATAACGATGACAAGAAGCGCGGTCGCCTTAATATCATCTCCCATCTGCTGAGCCAGATTCCCTACCAGCCGATCCCGCCGCAAGAGGTGAAGATGCCCAGAAAACCGTCACCGCGCGGCTACGTGGAGCCTGACCTGCCCGTGCATCGCGTCCCCGACCTGTATTAGAGGCGATCGGCGCGTTCAACACTTTCCGGGTGCGTGCTGCCGCCGGCGTTTGCGATCAGAATGTGAAGGCTAAGCAGCAGTACCCAGGTCGGGAAGAGAATCACGATCCAGGGCATACCCTCAGGGCTGATCAGCAGCGCAACTGGGAAGACGTAGCCGATGGCTACGAGCCATCCAGGCAGGAGTTTCGCCCGGCGGCCCGCCGTCGTGACCGCCAACGTGAAGACCGCGGCCATTCTGGTCGCGAATTCCCCGGAGAAGACTGCGCTGAACGTTGCCAGCAGTTTGACCGACTCGGTCGGAACGGCGCCTCCGGGGGGCGCGAGTTGCAGGATGGCACTGAGTGCGGCAGTGGCGACGAACAGCGACGCTACGAACAGCAGGCCCGATCCGAGGAAGACGGTGGCGAACAACCGGTCCTCTGCGGCTCCGAGGCGCGAGCGCAGCACGCCGATGAACCAGAGGAAGGCTATCCCTGCGAACGGTACGAGATACAGTGCCACCTCAACCGAGGTGCGCCGGGACTGCGGGTTGAGCCAGGTAGTCGGATCGACGCCTTGCGCCAAGGTCGAGGACCTCGCCAGCACGATCACCGTCCCGAGGATGAGGGCGAAAGCTATCCCGGCAACGGCAGCAGCGCGGGGGGTCCGCAGTTCGGCTGGCCCCGCCGACGGATTGTCCATGGCCCGACTCTAGGGCCAGACCCCAGCCGTCAGCGGCTCGGTCGTCGGCCGGCTAGATCGACAGGGACGCAACCCGGTTGTCTGACAGGCTCTTGGTGTGACTCCAGTAGCATCGACGTGATCTCACCTGACACCCGACTCGCGAAGGTAGTCCACTGACTCGAGCAAGTTCCACGACCGAGACCCGGCGCGGCGAGAGCCGGGTGCCGATGGCGATCGCTGTGCTGACGGCTGCGGGTCTCTACTTGCTGATACCGGCCGCGTTCCGGGTGTGGGAACCGCTCCACTTCGGCTACCCGTCCTTTCTGCTCCTGCTCCTCCTCGTGTTGATCGTCGGCGACCCGGGCCGAATCGATCGTGACAAGCGCTGGCTTCGAATCACCACCGGAGTGATGGTCGCGATCATCACTCTGGCTACTGCCGCGGCGGTAATCCGGCTGGTGGTTGGCCTGCTGACTGGAGCCAGTTTTGCCGGTCCCGGGCAACTGTTGGCTGTCGGCGGGATCGTCTGGGTCACCAATGTCATCGCGTTCGCTCTTTGGTTCTGGCTGCTCGACGCCGGGGGCCCTGCCGCCCGCGCGAACAAAGTCGCCACGAGCCGTCCGGGTTTCCGCTTCCCCGAGCAGGACATCCGAGAGTCCCTCGAGGACGGCTGGTACCCCCAGTTCGTGGACTACCTCGCGTTGTCGTTCAACACGGCCACGGCTTTCAGCCCGACCGACGTGTCGGCGATCCGACATTGGTCGAAGCTGTGGCTGATCGCGGAAGCGGCCATCTCGCTGACGATCGCGATCCTGGTGATCGCCCGTGCGGTCAATATCCTTTGATACTGGCGGGTGTCCAGTGTTCCTCGGCTGTTGCGTCGGCCAGGCCGACCCGCTCCGGCTGGGTGCGCGCCCCCTGCCACTGACATCAGATCGGAGAAGCTGAACCCTCGGGTCCGGCGCTTCGGCCTCTCGATAGGGAGTCCTCCTGCACGACGGTGGTGTAGACGCCGAGCGAGACGTGGTTGACAAACAGTCGGCAGCCCACTGTGCAGTAGTCGATGGCCCGGGGTACCCCGGCGTTGAAGGCGGTGAGGCCGGCGGCCGGATCCTCCTGGTGCCGCCACGTCCACGGCGACCGCGACGACCTACTCGCCAAGCGCCTTCTTCATCACGACGATTTCGGCCGTCTGGGACTTGATGATTTCATTGGCCAGTGCGATCACTTGGGGGTTCTGGCTATCAGCCTTGACCTGCTCGGCCATCGTGATGGCTCCCTGATGGTGAGCGATCATCAACTCCAACCACTGCCGGTCGAAGGCAGTATCCGTTGCCGCACTCAGGGTGGCCATCTGCTCGGCCGTCATCATGCCGTTCTCGGTGACGCCGCCCATGTCCATTCCGTCCATGCCGCCGTCGGCATCAGTGCTGGCGCTGGCCATCTGTTGCGGGGCGCCCCACTGCTGGAGCCAGCCCTGCAGCTGTTCGATTTCGGGTGCTTGAGCAGCTTTGATCTGGGTTGCCAGCGCCTGCACCTGCGGGGACGCGGCGGCCTTGGGTGCCAACGCCATATCGGCCATTTCCACGGCCTGTTCGTGATGCGGAATCATGAGTTGGGCGAAGGCAATGTCGGCGGCCGATCCGCTGGCCACCGGCGATGCGCTGGGTTGTTCGGTGGCGGCTGAGCTGCTGGCGGATACCGACGGACCGGTCGAAACGGTCGCGCTGGTGGAGGCGGTGCTGCTGGTCGACCCGCTGCACCCGGTGAGGGTCAGCAAGAAGGCGGCGGTTGAGGCGGCGGCCAGGGCGATTGCGGTGCGGTGCTTCACGGGAAATCTCCTGGGGGTCGGGGGTTGTGGTGGTCCAGCCGATGGCCCCACGATAGGTGACTATGCCAGCCGCGAGGGATGTCACCGAACTCATCGGGGTCTACCACGCCGATGGCGGGGCCGTCGGCGAAGCCAGGTACCTGATAGGCAAACTCCTGGGCACCGCACACTGCGCTCTGTGCGATGTCACGCATTCACCAGTCAGGAAGAAGCCGGAATGGGATCGGACGGTCGCCAGGCTTGGCATCCCGTTCACCATGCTCCACCTCAACGAGTTGCCCCGTGACGTCTCCGAGGCGGTGGCTTCAGCCGGTTCGCCGGTCGTGTTGGCGCGCACAGACGACGGCACCCTCGCCACCGTGCTGGATCGCACGGCGCTGGAAGGTATGCAGGGTTCGGTGTCGAACTTCGAGGGCGCGCTGAGAGCCTCGCTGGGTTCTCTACCTGGCGAGTAGCCGCTCGGTTGTTGCTGGGGCTACCTAGGCGTCGGCGAGCATACCGCGGATGCCGCTTTCCAGTTCGGGGCCGGCTTCGTGGCCATGAACGTCGACGGCGTGCTGGGTTGCGGCGCGCACTACCTCTTCTTCCTCACCACTGATGGTGAGGGAGCAGTCGCTGTCACTTGGCATGAGTCTGCAATCGGCAACTTTGCGGGACATGGGAGGCTCTCTTTCACTCGTCACGGGATGGGGCCCGCAACGCTACTCGGGCGAAAGGCCCTACCACTCACTGTCCAAGCACCATAGGTCGGGTCAGAAGACGATGTCAATGAACGAGGTCCGAAGCGACGGCAATGAGGTCGTCAAGGAGGTCGTGTGGCTGGGTCGGGACGGGACCACACCGGGGATCGCTGTCCAGCTGACTCCTCGCAAGCGCTGCGTGCATGGGGCACGGCCGGACGTAGCCTGTCGGACCTGTTGGATATGGTCCTGGCATGTCCACCTCAATTCGTTTCGAACAGGCCTTCGCAACCGTCGAGGACTCGGCTGCAGCGACGCTGAAGTCCGCCACCGCGTTGGCCGGCGTGGCGCGGCAACTGATCAAGGCGTCGCAAGTCGGGGATCTGGCAAAGATCGAACGGCTCCTCGATCGCCTTGGCGAGACCAATGCAACGCTGCGTCAGGAGGTCGGCAACACGGAGGCGTCTTGGCACCTGTCGGAGTTGGAGGTCCAGGAATACCTCGCGGGCGACTTCGAACAGGAGCTGATCGAGCAAGCGCAGGACGTCGGACTCGTCGTGCGGCGACAGGACGACCGGTTGGTGGCCTACCCGTCGTTGCTGCGCGTGCTTCCTGCAGCCCGTGCGATGGAGATTGACCGCAAGCGTCTGGCAATTCTGCGGCCCTCCCGGCTGGTCGCGCTGCTGCTGGCCAACCAGCAGAAGAAGCCGTCCTCGAAGCCGGAGCAGTTCCTCGAAATCCTCTACAATGCGTACCGGCTACTGACCCAGGGCACCGTTGGGGAAACGGTCGCCTTGAGCAAGATCCACGACGCGCTGACAATGCTGCCGTCGGCGCGCAAGGAGTACCCGAAACCGGACTTCACCCGCGACCTCTACTCACTGGACATCAGTGACGCGCGCATGACGAGGAGTGGGCTGTCGTATTCGTTGCCCGCCAGTACCGGAACGAAATCCACTCGGGGAGTTCTCTCCTTCGTTTCTCCCGAGGGCGAGACAATCAACTACTTCGGTATCCGCTTCGTGGAGGTCGACTGATGGCGTTGGGCATGCAGCCCGCCGACTGGGTGTCATTCCTGGAGCACACCTACCTTGCGGGATTCATCGTCGGCGGCGGATCCTCGATCAAGTTCGGAGTGCCGCTCGGCGACGAGAGTCGTCGCGAAACCTTCGACCAGCTGGACCGAGTGGCGTCGAGCCATGGGTGTCTGTCAGTTCGCGTCGATGCGTCGATCACCCGGTTTCACATGATCGACCAAGTGTTCTTCGCGATGGCCAGGCAGATCCCGTGGCAGTGGTTGGCGGGCAACTACCTGCTGGACCAGGCTCGGCAGGAGGGATACCGGATCCCTGCGGATCTCGGCGAATCCCTGCTGCGCGGCCTTGCTGCGGAGAACGACACCGACGCAGACATGCTGCTCACGGAGTTGCGGGGACGCCTTAGTCGAACCGTCTACCGAGATCGATCCATGGCCAAGGATTTCCGCGTCGCGATGATGCAGCTGTGCATTGCGGAGCTGCTGGGTGGTGAGGAGGGGGCTGCCCGGCGCACCGCCGTCATCGAGTGGATCACAGGCGAGAACCGTCGAATCGGAGCCGTCAAGCCGTATGGCATCTTTTCCCGCATCAGCCGCAACAACGCACGGTTCCTGATCGAGTCGCTCTTCTCGTGGGTGCGGTCCGCAGGCTGCAACGGGACCATAGCGCTGCTGGACACAGCGCAATTGACCGTCCCCAAGAGACCGGAATCAGGTGTGTTCTACACCAAGGCGGCCTTGCTCGACTCCTACGAGGTGCTTCGCCAATTCATCGACAGCACCGATCGCTTGGACGGCGCCTTGATTGTGGTGGCCCCAAGCCCGGAATTCCTTGATCTTGAGGCTGGGAGCCGAGGGATGGGTGCCTACGAGGCGTTGAAATTCCGCGTGTATGACGAGGTCAGAGATCGGCGACTGGTCAACCCGATGGCGTCGTTGATGCGGCTGGATTCGCAGTTTGAGAGGGTGTCGTTCGGATGACGGAACCGCTGGACAAGTTGGACTGCTGGCGTGCCCTTGAGGCTCTGCGGAGCGGTGTTCCTAATCGCGACGCGGTATCGGTGCTGGGATGTAGCCAACCGCGAGCCGAGGAGCGCTTCTTGGCCCAACTCGGACAGGTCGCGGAACTGGCCAAGCGCGGCGAACAGGCCGGCGGGACGTTGGTGTCGGGTGGTTTCGGATCTGGCAAGAGCCATGTCCTGGAGTACTTCGAGCACCTCGCGTTGAGTAGGGGATTCGTCTGTAGTCGGGTGGTGGTGAGCAAGGAGACGCCACTGTCGGACCCGGCAAAAGTGCTCAAGGCGGCCGTTGACAGCGCCCAGGTTCCCGGGCTCAAGGGCGCAGCTGTGGTGGAGGTCGCGCATCGACTGGATCCTGACTCGGACACCTACGGCGAGTTCTACCAATGGGCCAATAGATCCGACAACGGGCTGGGCCAGTTGTTTCCCGCCACGTTGTTCGTTCACGAGCGCCTCAAGGGTGACCCCGAGCTGATTGAGAAGGTCGTCGGCTATTGGGCGGGCGAAGCATTACCGATCGCTGAAGTCCGGCGAGCGCTGCGCGAGTGCGGTGGCAATCTGGCGTACCTGATCAAGACGATTCCGCTGAAACAGCTCGCCCGACAGCGGTTCCTGTTCCTATCTCGACTCTTCGCCGCGGCTGGCTACGCAGGCTGGGTGATCCTCATCGACGAAGTTGAGCTGATTGGCCGCTATTCCCTTCTGCAGCGTGGTCGGGCCTACGGAGAATTGGCGAAGTGGATGGGTCAGGTCGAGGCGGAGGCGACGCCAGGCCTGGTAGCCGTCGCCGCGATCACCGACGATTTTGATCTCGCCGTGCTCCAGCAGAAGAATGACCTGGATTACATCGTTCCGAAACTGCGCTCGAAGGGGACCGACGAGTATCGAGCAGTAGCGTCTCGAGCGGAGACGGGGATGCGGATCATTCGACGCGAGACCATCGAGTTGGCGCCGCCCAGCCAAGCGAGTCTGCAGGAGACCTACCAACGCCTTAAGCAGATTCATGCAGTCGCATTCGACTGGACTCCGCCAGAAGTCGAGACAGCCGACCTGACGACTCGTCGGGCGATGCGATCGTTCGTCCGACGCTGGATCAATCAGTGGGATATCGCCCGGCTCTATCCCGGAGCGACCGCGCTGCTCGAGGAAGAGGAATTGCGAACGACCTACAACGAGGACGTCGACCTTGAGGTCGAGGCGTCAGCCGACGGCACCGCCCCCGAGACCACGTTGGCGCCCGACTCCGCTGGCCAACCTTGGTAGCGAAAGCGCAGTGAGCTTCAGCGGCGACGTGTGCCCGGTGCCAGCTGGCCCCCGGGCACACCAGGCTGTGGCCACGTCGCAGGGTCGTGTTGTTGGCCCACCGGCGGCCGACGTCGTACTGGCCGCCCATGACTGGAAGTTCGATCTGCTGCCCTATCAGGTGGCCGGTGTGTTGGCGCTGCTCACCAACCGGAATCTCCTGCTCGCAGATGATATGGGGCTCGGCAAGACGGTGCAGGCGATCGTGGCAGTGCGAATTCTGGCGGTCCGCGGCGAAGTTGACCCGGTGCTCGTGGTCGTGCCGGCGAGCCTGGCGACTCAGTGGCGTCGCGAACTTCGGATCTGGGCCCCTGAACTGAGCGCCATCATCGTTCGCGGGCCTATCAGCGATCGCGCCTGGCAATGGCAATCCGATGCCCACGTGGTCATCGTCGGCTACGAAACTTTGCGGGCCGATCTGGAACTCGGCTCGAGGTCGCCGCCGCTGGCCCGGCGCTGGAGCGTCGTTGTGCTGGATGAAGCCCAGAAGATCAAGAACAGAGACAGTGAGATCAGCCGTTGCGTCAAGCAGCTGAACCGGGCTCGGTCGTGGGCGCTGACCGGAACCCCGCTGGAGAACCGAATCGAGGACTTGGCATCCATCCTGGAGTTCGTTGACCCGATTTCGACTCGGCCCAGGGGGTGGAACCTGCTCGACCGGCACGCCGAACTTCAGTTGCGCCGCCGTAAGACCGACGTGCTGGCGGACTTGCCGGCCAAGCGGATCATCGACGTTCCGCTGGAGATGGCAGGGCCGCAGCGTGAGTCATACGACCGCGTTCAGCAAGAAGGCCTGCTACGGCTTCGTTCGATGGGTCCGGACATTCGAGTCGCCAACGTCCTGGAATTGATCATGCGCCTCAAACAAGTGTGCAATTTCGACCCGGTCACCGGAGCGTCCGTCAAGCTGGACGATATCCAACGTCGGTTGGTCGCGCTGGTGGCCGAAGGTCACCGGGCACTGATCTTCTCCCAATTCGTGGGTGACCAGTTCGGTGTCTCCGCGATTGCTGCCCGGCTCTGTGAGTTCCAACCGCTGGTGTTCACCGGAGCGCTCTCGGTTGAGGAGCGCGACGCGGTCGCTGCGCAGTTCGGCAGTGCTTCGGGCAGCAACGCGCTGATTCTTTCGCTCCGAGCGGGTGCGTTTGGTTTGAATCTGCAGCGGGCCAGCTATGTCTTCCACATGGATCGTTGGTGGAATCCCGCGATTGAACGGCAGGCAGAAGACCGGTCTCATCGGATGGGGCAGCGCAATCCCGTGACCTGCTATCGGTACACCATCCAGAACACCATCGAAGAGCGAATCGATCAGATTCTGCGGAGTAAGCAGCAGCTCTTCGATCAAGTAGTCGACGACGTGTCCCTCGACTTGGAGACCTCTCTGTCGCGAGATGAGATCTTCTCGGTCTTTGGGCTTTGATCGGGTTGCCGCCGGCACATGGCTGGTGTCCCGCGGACCTGCAGAGTGAACCGTATCGGCGAGGGTGCGGCCGGGGACGTACTCCATCGCGACCCAGATGGGGTGCCGACGACGTTGGCCGGGACAACCGCAGCCGTGAAGGGTCCGTGAACGTGTTACATGGCCGGGACCTCGCGAGCGAACCGGGCACGGAACTCCGACTGGTCGGCATGCGCGGGATGGATCACACGGCCTCCTGTCACACCCCTACGGTCAGGTAGACGACCCCCATGCAGCCCTGGCCGAGTCGTGCCCGCAACCGGATTGGCCCCATCGTCGGCGGGTCATGCGCACTCAAAGGGAACCCAGCGAAGCCGCGGACGTCGTCACTTCCGACCGTTGCTCCAGGTGGCAGGAAATGCACCCCCTCTCAAGAGTGCACGTGGCCGAGTCTCCACTACTGAATCGGTCGATACCTTGGCAGGACGTGGCTTGCGTCATGTCCGTGAGTCGAGGTCCCTTGCGCCCCAGCGTCGGTCATTGCCGCCAGTTCCCTCGGGTCTGGGCTGCTAGCCTGCCAGGCCAATCGACGTTTTGTTCGGTGCATTGTCCGTGGGAGGAAGGTACTCGTGTCCGCGAGGGATGACGCCGGCGAGGAACGCTTGGCTGAACTCGCGGAGTTATGGGCGGTGGCCAGCCCTGCGGAACCGATCAGAATCGAGGAGTTGCGGACCGTGCTCGTCGACGGGGGCGGCACCATCATTGCCAGCGCCGACGGTCTGGCGGCCGTGGCGTTCGCGCAAGGCGCCGAGGAGGCGCGCGAACGAGGAAACATCCGGCTGCTGGTGGTCGATCCCGACTCTCGGAACCAGGGCCGCGGCCGGGCGCTGCTGCTGGAAGCCGAGGACCGGTTGCGTGCAGGGGGAGTCCGTGAGGTGCGGTTGGCGGGCGGAGTTCCGCGGTACTTGTGGCCCGGTGTCGATGCCACGAATCTGCCCATGCAGTTCCTGGCCGCCAATTCCGGTTATCAAGTGCTTGGCAGTGCGGTGAACATGACGATGCCGACCAGCTTCCAGGCAGAGACGCCTACCGGTGTCGATGTTCGCAGGGTCGTCTCCGCGGATGGCCCGTTGGTGCGTGAGTTCATCGCCATGAATTGGCCGATCTGGCTCACCGAGTTTGACCTCGCCTTCAGTCGTGGAACGGTGTTTGCGGCCTGGGTCGAGGGTCGCGCGATCGGCTTCTTCGCACACTCCACGATGCGGATGGGTTGGATTGGCCCGATGGGCACCGACCTCGAGTTTCGCGCTCGAGGAGTGGGGGCAGCGACGCTCACTGCTGTCTGCCGTGATCTTGAGCAACTGGGCTATCCCACCGCTGAGGTCGCCTGGGTGGGGCCGGTCGGCTACTTCGCCGATCGCGGCGCGAATGTCACGCGGACTTTCAGTCGGTTCGTGAAGCGTCTCGATTGACCGCGCGCGCCGCGTCCCGTAGATCGCGATAGCCCACGATCGCCGCATTCGAGTCGGCCACGAGTTTCCAGAAGGCCGGGCTGGCCAGGAGGTCGCGATCGTCTACCCGGCCGGGCCAGTCGCTGGCAAGACTGCGAAGCGCCGGCGAATCCGCGGCGGGATGGACGTGGAACTCGGTGAGGCCCGGTGCGAGGTTCGCCAGCGCCTTGGTGAGTGGTTCCCGGGAGCCAACGTGGTCGAGGCGAACGAGGTGGTCGGGGCAGACCACACCGCGATCCCGTGCTCGCCTTCGGAATGGGTGGTCCACCTGCCTGGTTGACCCTGAGACGCGCACGGGCAACTCGTACTCGCACGCCAGCTCAAGGTAGGTGTCGAAGAAGTCCGACCGTTCTTGCACCAAGTACATATGGGAATCGAGATGGGTTGGTTCGACGCCCCAGGCGATCGCTCGCTCGATCTGGGCGCGAAACTCCGCTCGGACCTCCGCGGCATCGGCCCGGGCGCAGGTGTCCTGAGGTCGTCGACAGAGACTTCCATCCGAATCGCACAGGCTCTGCGCAGGTGTCAGTGGTCGCCAGCGGTCGGATTCCCATTCACTATTGAGTGTGAGGTGCACGCCGATCGCTTCCCCCCGGGTACGCGCAGCCGCTTCGGCAGCGCCCGTGGCGGGCACGATCAGGGTGGCACTCGTGGCTGTGCCTGAACGCAGCGCCGCGAGGGTGGCGCTGGTCACCTCAGGAGCCATGCCGAGGTCGTCGCAGTTGATGAGAAGTAGGCGGGCATGCTCGTCGCAATCGAGGAGTGGACCGGCGCCGCAATGCATGAGATCACGCTAGTTCGTTGCTGCGTCCTTCGGTCCATCGTCCCTCGCCCGCGCCGGATGCCCGGGTGGGTTGTCGGTGTCGGCAGCCCACCCGGGTGTCGGGCGCGTCTCGCGGTGACTCGTTGAGCTTGGTGCCCTGGCGGCGTCTCCGGGATTGTTCGGCTCGGCCCACTGGCCGGTGCCCCTGTCGGTGTCAGCGCCGTCTGGGGTAGGTCCACACTTTGGTGACTTCTGGGT
>CAZJNU010000075.1:7096-12268 GCA_964547485.1 uncultured Actinomycetes bacterium | reverse complement strand
CGCGCAGTGCCGCCCGCCCCGAGGGGTCAGCCAAGAGGATGGCGAACGCGCGTGCGGCAGCTCGAACGCTTTGGCCTGTCATGCACCTCTCTCTTCGGCCACGTCGAACATAAGCAGATACCACTGCTCAAACGTCGCGGTCAGATAGCGCATTCCCGCGACACGCTCGGTCGGGATTGTGGCGTAGATCCTTCTTCTTTCAGCGCTAACCATGTGCCCCCAAAAGTGCGTGTGGACCGTGCCATGCGCGCAGTCCAGTCTTCCGATGGTCCTCCCCGTTGGGTCTGCGACCGCAATGACGAAGTACGCGATGAAATGCCCGTCAACCAGAGGTCGATTCGAATCGAGTTGTCACCCGAAAAGGCTGCGATCGTCTCGGAAACGAGGCTGCCCCGATCGACTGTGTACTCGTCTGCCCCCACGAAACAAGCCTAGGACGTTCTTCTGGCAGGCTCGGTCGATGATCCCCAGCCTTCCTCGACGTACAGCAATCAGGATGCCCGGCTGCGTTAGCCCATGAAAACGGGCGCCCGCCGCCCTGGTGAGAGCACGGCCAGACGCCCGACGTTGGTCCTGTGGTGCGCCGCGAGGGGCTTGAACCCCCAACCCGCTGTTTAGGTGCTGACGACAACGTCATTCCACTGTTCCCGACCACGGCCTTGAGGGAGGCGTCATGATCGCCCGAGACCTGGACCTGGTCGAAACCTGCGAGTGGGTTATCGCCATGATCGAAAGCGAAGGCCCGGAGTTTGCCGTGGGCGCTCTCCGGTCCGTGGCGGACTACCACCGGAGGCGCCACGACGACGATCTCGAATACGCGCGTATCGCCCGAATCCTGAGTCCTGCCCGACCGGCTGATACGGGCCTCGTGTCGACGGCTGAGCCCGACCGGGTGACCTCGTAGCGATTGACCCAACAGACAGTCGGAGGTGGTCGCAATGATCCGATCCGTGACCCAACTGTGCAACGAACGCGCCATCGGATCGTGGCAACAACACCTACGCGCCATCGGCTGTTCCGACGGCACCATCCAGCAGTACTCCTCCTACGTCGTGCGATTCCTGCGCGCCCGCTCCGCCTACGCGGCAACACTGGACGACGTCGAGGAATGGATGGCCGGCGACCGCTGGGCACCCTCGACACGGCGCAGCGCCGCGAGCTCGTTGGCATCGTTCTACCGCTGGGCGCTGCGCCACGGCCACATCACAACCGATCCGACGGCGGACCTGGAACGGGCCAAGTCGCCGAGGCCGTGCGCGAAACCGACCCCCGACGACATCGTCGCCCACGCCCTCGCGGCCACCCACGGCCCGGACCACTGACTCCTCCTGGCCGCTCTGACGACCGGGCTGCGCCGCAGCGAAGTCGCACGGCTCCACTCCGACCAGGTCGAGCTCCACGCGGACGGCTACTGGCTGCGCATCGCTGGGCAGGGCGACGTCGTCCGGTTGGTGCCGTGCCCCGAAGATTTGGCAGGCTGGCTCATGGACTGCCACGGCTGGGCGTTCCCATCGCGGAAGTATCCGGGCCGCCACCAGCTGCCGGCGTCGGTCGGGAAACGGTTGAAGCGGATCCTGTCCGGATATTCGGCGCACACCCTGCGCCACCACTACGCGACCCAGGCGTACCTGGAGTCCAAGACCTGCTGGCGACGCAGCTCCTCCTCGGGCACCGCTCGCCGGTGACGACGATCGGCTATGTACAGCAAGATCCGGCTCGATTGAGGAAGGCTGCCGCGGCGGCGTGGGTGGCGTGAGGGTGAGGGGTGCGCGATGAGTTTCCAGTATGGGCAACCGTCAGATGATGACCGCTGGCGGTGGGACGGCTACCAGTGGCAGCCGGTTCAGCCGGTTCAGCCGGTTCAGCCGCAGTGACAGCAGCAGCCGGCCGATCAGTATTCCGGCCAGTCTCCGCAGTCTCCGCATGCCCCAGTTGTGCCCGGGTCGTTGTCTGCGGACGGTCAGTGGCGGTGGAACGGTCAGCAGTGGGTGACGGCGACCAATCGCCCTCGGGTAGTGCGGCGTCGTCGGCTTCGCCTCGCGCATCGTCGGCGCCGGTCGCTCCGGGTGCGACGCCGTCACGATCCGTTGACAAGGGCGTGGGGTCTCAGGATGCGTCTGGGGACATCAGGGTCGGGCCGATGAAGCGGAATTCGTTCGGTGGTGCGCCGGTGACCATCATCGCGACGAACAGCAGCGAGAAACGGTCAAACTACTCGATCGATGTCGCGGCGGAATCACCAGACGGGAAGACCCAGTACGCCACCGATTGAGGCTACATCCAGCGCGTCGAATCTGGGCAGAGCGCCAAGGAAGAGTTGACGTTCTTCGATGACATCCCCGCGAACGCGAAGGTCGTGGTGCAGACGGTGGAGCGCACCTCAGACGTGGGCTGACCGGCCGAGCCCGGGCTGACGCGGCGTGGGTGGCCTAGGTGGGGGGTTGGTCACGCCAACTGCTGTACAGCCGGAAGACACCTTCGGAAAGGGCGAGCTTCCCCTCCCAATCATCTACTGCCGGCTTCCACTTGAGTTCGGCGAGTAGTAGTCGGACCATGTCTTCGATGGATGTGCGTCCGGTAGCGAGGTGGGTCCGCGGCGTGATGACTCCGTCCGGCGCGAGGACCGCGGCACCGAAGTGTTGGTGCGGCCTGGGATTGGAGTCGGGGTGCCAGTGGTAGTCAACGATTGGCTCTTCGTCCATCGTGATCTCGTACATGTGGCCCATCGTTGTGACGCGCCACTTGTGGCCAGGCTCGGCCTTCTCGGGGTCCAGTTTGAGGTAGCGGAACCTCATCCGTGGCCGGAAGCCTAGCCATCCCTGTCGCATCCCGTCGTCGCTATTGAGCGTCCACGCATGAGCCGTGTCGATGTCCCCCCGAGCACCGGGGGAGAGTGTGATCTTCGCGCTACCCAGGCAGGCGACGGCACTCTGGATCGGATCAATGAATGCGGTGAGTGCTTCAGGAACGGTCCTGCCAGGCATCGGTCAGGGTGTCCGCCGCGCGAACGGGATCAGCGGCAGCAGGCCTACGGCGGCCTCGGATGTGTAGTCGAGTTCTCCGCGGTCGTACTGCGCCAGGTAGTCGTCCCCCGAGATCCCCATGTCCTCGCGGACGCGCCGATCGAACAGCGCGCGGCCCTCTTCGGCGGACAGTTCCTCGACCTCAACGACTGGCGCTGATGTCTGGATAGTTTCCATCTTGTCCTCCTTCCCCTCGATTGAGAGTAGATCACAAGCATCTGACCGTTTCCGGTAAGCGAGGGGATCGTCTAGATACTGCTTCTGTCGGTGTCGGCTTCTAGTTGCGCGACGCGTTGATGGGAGAGGTTCAGCATCGTTGCGGTGTCGCGCAGGCTGTACCCCCGGGAGCGGATTTCGGCGACGACGTGGCGCGCTGAGGCTGCTGCCTGGCGGCTGGCTTCTTCGGCGGCGAGTGCCTTCTGTCGGGATTCGTTTCGTAGCGCCGTGATGTCGTCTCCTATTTCGGCGTTGACATCGCCGATGAGGATGTCGTCTTCGGGTACGTCGTATTTGAGGGCGATGGCTTCGCGGGCGACTGTGACGGCCTGGTCGAGGCGGCGGCATTGGGTGAATACTTCGGCGTCTGGGACTTCGAGCGCCCACCAGTCGCCTTCGCGGTAGGCGTTGACCGTGTAGGCGGTCATTTCCGGGCCTCCTGTTCTGCTTGCTTGATGATGGATTTGGCGGTGCGTTCGGTGATTTCGCGGTGACGAGGGATGATGATGTTGGCTCCTTTGATGCGGTAGACGCTGTGGCCTCCTCCTTCGCGCACGAAGTCGATCGTGGTGCCTGCGGCCTTGGCGACCTGGTCCAGCGTGTTGAGTAGTTCCCGCCGTTTCATACTGTAAGTCTATCCTCCCTAGACTGTCAATGTCAAGATGGACTAGACTAGAGTGTGTCAGGTTCACGCCCAGGCACGACGAAACGCCCCCACCCTCAATGCGAGAGCGGGGGCATCGTCGTGCAGGTCAGTCAGTCTGGCGCTGATCCACGATGTCGGCTATCTCCGCGGCGCGGCGTCGGCGTTCAGGTGATGGCGGACTATCTCGGCATGTCCCGGAACTCGATCAGCAACTGGATCAACGGACGCGCCGTGCCCGACCACCGCACGCTGATGTTGTGGGCCATGAGAACGGGCGTCCCGCTGCCCTGGCTCGAGCACGGCGGAACGCCCGACGGTGGTCCTGTGGTGCGCCGCGAGGGACTTGAACCCCCAACCCGCTGATTAAGAGTCAGCTGCTCTGCCAGTTGAGCTAGCGGCGCGTGCTGGGAGAGCATATCGCAGCCCATCGGCCGCGGTGCTACCCGTGGCCGATATCGAGCGGCAGCAAGGCCCTGGGAGATTGCGGCGGCTCGCTACAGATAGAGCCCGGTCGACTCCTGCTCGACTCGGGCGGAGGCGACCGCATGGACGTCCCGCTCCCGCATCAGCAGGTAGGAGCGGCCCTGCAGTTCGACCTCCCCCAACTCCTGCGGCTCGAACAGCACCCGGTCACCCACCTCGAGGGTGCGGACGTTGGGACCCACCCCGACGACATGGGCCCAACTCAGCCGCTTGCCCACCGATGCCGTCGCCGGTATCACGATGCCACCGCCGGAGCGGCGTTCACCGTCCGCGCCGTCAGCCCGCACTAGCACTCGATCATGGAGCAACTTGATGGGCAGGGACTGTTCGTCGGACGGTTCGCCAGCCATTGCTCAAGCCTAGAGCTACCAGCCGCGACTGCCGGGTCCGCCCTTGAACGGCCCGACCACCCGAGAGGTGATCCAGCCACCGTAGAAGCCGCCCGCCTGGGGTTGAACGGCCTCCCCGTCGACCGTCACCGAGTCCATCGCCGCCGGGTAGACGGAGACGTGTCCGGCGAGCGCGGAGAACGGAGCCCACGGGTGTGGATAGTCCCACGCAGCCGCCTTCGCGACGTCGAGTTCCCGACCGGCGTCATCAACTGCGACAACGTCGAAGTAGCGAGCAGGACCCTTCCACTCGCAGATGCTGGCGCCTGGCGCCGGCCGAAGCGCACCTGCTCGCCAACCCGACCGGGGCAGGTAGTAGGTCGGCGGATGACTGGTCTCGAGGATCCGATAGGCCTCGTCACAGGCACAGACCAGCACGCCCGCGAGTCGAACCTCGATCCGCTCAGCGACGCGT
>CAZJNU010000075.1:0-6996 GCA_964547485.1 uncultured Actinomycetes bacterium | reverse complement strand
ACAGGCACAGACCAGCACGCCCGCGAGTCGAACCTCGATCCGCTCAGCGACGCGTTCCAGGGCCGGCGGCCGCGGGTAGTCCCAGCACGACTCCTGACCGGGGCCGGGTATCTCCGGGACGACGCCGCGCGGCAGGGTCATTGGCGATCAACTGGCCGAGCCGAGGGTGGGCGGTGCCAACGGACGGCGGCTAGAAGATGCGCTTGACAACCTTGATCACCACGACCGAGACGACGACTACGCCAACCGTTCCTGCCACCCGCTCCGGCCGAACTGCTCCGTACTCATCCACGTAGTACCCCTTGACCTTCTCGACCTGCAGTCGGAGCAGGTTCTTGGGCTGTAGGGCTTCCTGCAACTGCCCGACTGTGGTTGCCAGCCGCTCCCGGGTCGCGGCCATCTCCGCTTCGATCTCCGCCATGGTCCGGGCCGGCGGCTTGGTGTCAGTTGTGGCCACCTCGCCCTTACCGTCCTTGGCTGCAGACTTGGCCGGCAACTTGGCTGCGGGCGCTGCGGCCGGCTGGTGGCTCGGGTTCGCGGTAGGACTTGCTCCGGCCGGCGCCGCCGGCTCGCCAGCCGCAGTCTCCGTTCTGCGCGCGGCCACAGCGGCCTGCTCAGCAGCGAGTTCCGGGTCGACCGGCTGCACCACGATCTGCTCCGGAGCGAAACGCGACAGGACACTCGTGTCGGCGGCGTCGGGGTTCTGATTGGCCATGACGCCACCCTACGCGGTCGTGCGACCGGGATCGAAGCCAAACGGCAGTTCCAGCCGATGACCCGACATCAACGCCCGATCCTGCAGCAGGGCGGCGGTGTCGCCGTCGGCCACGATCCGGCCGCCATCCATGATCACCGCGCGGGGACAGAGTTCCAGGGCATAGGGCAGATCGTGGGTCACCATCAGCACCGTGACGTCCAATGACCGGAGGACGTCGGCAAGTTCCCGCCGCGCCGCCGGGTCAAGGTTGGAGCTCGGCTCGTCAAGCACCAGCACTGTCGGCTCGCAGGCCAGCACGGTCGCGACCGCCACCCGACGCCGCTGCCCGAAGGACAGGTGCGACGGAACGGCATCGGCGTAGTCGGCCATCCCCACCTGTGCCAGCGCCTTCTCGACCCTGGCACCAACGTCTGCTCGCGGAACGCCGAAGTTGATCGGACCGAACGCGACATCTTGTCGAACCGTCGGCATGAAGAGCTGGTCGTCGGGGTCCTGGAATACCAGCCCGAGGTCGGATCGCACCTGCCTCAGTGACTCCTTGGTCACGGTCTGACCCGCGACCGACACAGTTCCTCGGCCCGCGGTCAGAATCCCGTTGAGGTGCAGCACCAGGGTCGTCTTCCCGGCACCGTTCGGACCGAGCAGGGCCACCCGCTCACCCTGCTCGACTCGGAGGTCCACGCCGTAGAGCACCTGGTGGCCGTCCGGATAGGCGAAGGCGACATCCACCAATTCGATCGCCGGGTTCATGACAGTGCCGCCACGACTAGCGCGCCTGCAACGGCCACCGCCGGGAGTGACATGGCCGTCACCCAAGCCTGTGCGCCGGGCGCCGAAGTGTTTGTGTCCCACGCGGCGGATCCGCCGTCGTACCCGCGCGACAGCATGGCCACCTGAACTCGTTCCCCCCGCTCGTAGCTGCGCACGAACAGGGTCCCCAGACTCCGGGCGAGGTCCGGCCAGGAGCCCAGATGCGAAGGGCGGAAGCCGCGGGCTGCCCGGGCGGTCCGCATCCGCGCCGCCTCGGCGGTCACGACATCGACGTACCGCACCATGAACGAGGCGATCTGAACCAACAGGCCCGGCACCCGCAACCTGCCCAGGGCAGCCACCAGTTCCCCGGACCGCGTGGTCGCCGCCAGCAACACCGAGACGGCCACCCCGAGCGTCGCCTTCGCGAGGATGTTCCACGCAGACCACAACCCGGGCTCCGACAGCTGGAATGGACCAACCGCCAGCTCCGGTCCGTGACCCACGATCGGCAGCAGCAGGGCAAACAGGATGAAGGGCACCTCTACGACCATCCGGCGCGCCACCACCAGCAACGGCAGTCCCGCCGCCACCATGGCCGCCAACACGAGGGCAGCGTCAAACACGAATGCTGCCAGCCACTCCCGGGGCGTGAGGACGACGATCAGCACGAATACCACCGCGGCGACCATCTTCACCTGGGCAGGCAGCCGATGCACTACAGAGGATCCTGGCAGGTACAACAGGTCGGCTTTCAACGCCGGCGACCGACCCACTTGAACAGTCCAGCCGCGACGACACCGGTGAGCAGCACCCCGGCGACGCCGGCCAACGACCGAGACCAGTGGTTCTCGCCAGCGTCGACCTGATAATCCGCCAGCGGGGAGTTGGCCGTCGCTGGATCGAGGGCCGTGTCGGCGAATCCGGCCGTCTCAGCGACGCTGGCCAACCCATCCGGCGCATTCGATGCCAACAGGCTCAGGCCGCCGGCCACTACCAGGCAGAGCAACAACCCGACGATCACGAACCGGCGGGAGGATCGTGGCCGCAGTACCGAGTCCGTTGCCGTCGTCATCCGCCCACCCGTGCACCCTGCGACTCCCGAGGTTCCAGCTGCGGCGCCACCAGTCGGTCGCGCAGGCCGAACACCAGATCGGGCCGGACTGACAGCACGGCCCCGACCACCAATGCAGTGATGACTCCCTCACCGACGCCAATCACCGCATGCACCGCCAACATGGCGATGGTGACGGTGCCGGCCGGAATCGGCGCGGTACCCCCGAGCGCGAACTCCAGACTGAAGGCCGCAGCCGAGGCCACCACCGAACCGAATCCCGCAATACCTGCGGCGAGCAGCACCGACCAGCGCACCCGGGGCAGCAGCCGAGTACCCAGCCGGAACACCAGCCAACCGACGACAGTGGCCACCACCGCCATGTTCACGATGTTCAGCCCCAGCGCGGTCAGGCCACCATCGGCGAACACCAAGGCCTGGATGCTGATCACCACGGTCATTGCCAAGACCGCCGCGTGGGGGCCGATCAGGATTGCCGCCAGCGCCGCTCCGATCAGGTGGCCGCTTGTGCCCGCCCCGACCGGGAAGTTCACCATCTGGGCGGCGAACACGAATACCGCAGTAAGGCCGGCCAGCGGCGCACTGGCTTCGGACACCTCTCGCCGCGCCCCCCGCAGCGATACGGCGACAGCCGCCACCGCGACCACGCCGGACGCCGCGGCGACAGGCGCATCGATGAAGCCGTCTGGAATATGCACTGGCCCAACCTAGGAGAGGAGTCGCGCTATTGCAAACTCCTCGCAATAACGCCCGGCTCCCGAGACTAGCCAGACCACCGCAGTTGCCGCGGTGGCGGGTGGCTCCTAAGTTGGGCTTCATGACCCGAATCGAGCCCGGCACTGTCGCACCCTCCTTCACTCTGTCCGATGACGAGGGCAACAGCGTCTCGCTGTCGGATTTCGCAGGCTCCCGAGTGGTCGTGTACTTCTACCCGGCGGCGATGACCCCGGGCTGCACCACCCAGGCGTGCGACTTCCGGGACAGCCTCGACTCCCTCCGCGCGGCCGGGGTAGTCGTGCTCGGCATCAGCGGTGACAAAGTCGACAAACTGGCCAAGTTCCGCGCAAGGGATCACCTCACCTTCCCACTTCTCTCGGATCCGGACCACGCAGTGATGACTGCCTACGGTGTCTGGGGCGAGAAGACCATGTACGGCAAGAAGATGATCGGTGTCATCCGCTCGACGTTCATCATCAACGCAGACGGCACAGTCGCCGAGGCGCTGTACAACGTTCGCGCGAAGGGGCATGTCGCCCGCGTCCGCGGACTGTTGGGTCTGGACTAGACTCCGCGCGGGGCCGTAGCCCAATTGGCAGAGGCACACGGTTTAGGTCCGTGCCAGTGCGAGTTCGACTCTCGTCGGCCCCACTCTCCCAGTCCCGCGCGTCGGCCGACTGTCAGATAACCCCACTCGCCCCGGGGTGTCGACAGAGTGCAAGAACGATACCGAAGTGACGTGAGTGACGGTTAGTGATACCGTTGCATCTGTAATGCGAGCGCAGGGGGTGCGTGATGGACACGGTTGTCGGGTACGTCACGGCAGACCCGGATGAGTCGGGCGGCGAAGTTGAGGACCTGGCCACCCGAATTGAAATCCAACTTGCCGACGCGCTGGGGCCGAGTGCACGCTTCCATCGGGGCGAGCAGCGAGCCTCCCGCGTTTCCCAGATCATGGATGTTCTCAGCCCTCAGGAACTTCCCAGTCCGGCCTGGCTCGCCCAGCTGCACCGCAACGCGGTTGCCCGCACCGAGTTTCTGGACGAGTTCGGTGCGCTGACGTCAGAGCAGGTGGCGCAACTGCTCGGCTCCCGGGCGAAGAATGCCCGAGCGACTGCTTCCCGCCTCGTGGCTCAAGGCGCCATCTTCTCCGTCGAGGTCGCCTCGCGACGCGTATTTCCCGGCTTTCAGTTCTCTCCTGCCACCGGCGCGGTGAGGCCTCAGGTAGGGGAAGTTCTGGCCAACTTACCGGCGGCTCTTCGAAGTACTGACTGGCAGCTTGCGCTGTGGTGGACGACGCCGTCTGCCTGGCTGGACGGTCAGCGCCCAGTGGACGTGTTGGACACTGCACCCGCTCGCGTCGTCAAGGCCGCCGCGCAAGAACGGGAGAGCTGGGACGCTGACAACCCAACAGCGAACCTGTGACCAGCCCGTTCGCCGGAGACGAGCTCGACCGCTGGTTGGCCTCCCTGCCGCCGCTGGCCACTCTTCCCGAGTCAACAGCGTTGTCCCGAGCACACCCCCATCTGTTCGGGTCCACCGAGTTCGACGTGCGGGCCGGGCAGGATTTCCGGTTCTCCACCGTCCGGTTCGAAGGGCGTGTCGTGCCGGTGATGTACACGGCCGACACTGCCGAAGTCGCGGCCTGCGAAACCGTCTTCCGGCACAGCTACGACTCACAGACGCCTCGACGGCCGAGGCGGGTGTTCCTCGATCGGTACGCAACCTGGCAATGGTCCGAGTTGGTAACGCTGACGGCGACTCGCACGCTCAGCCTCGACCAGAGCACTATTCGCCACCTCACACCCGACGCAGCTTCGGTTTTCACCTCACCGCCGACTGGGTATCCGCGGTCGCGGCTTTTCGCGGAGGCGGTGCTCAGGGTGCTTCCCGAATGCGATGCGATCTCGTGGCCGTCTGCACAGCACTCCGGCGGGACCTCCTACGTGTTCTTCGGGCCGGTGTCCGTTCGCTCCGGCGGCCTGGACCGCGAGGCATTCGGAGGTGTCGGGGCGGCGACACCGTTCGCAAGCAGGGCGGGTGCCGAACAGCTGGCCACCATCGCCAACGCCTTGGACATCACCCTCGCTACAGGTTGAGCGAATTACCCGCCTCGTCACGCTCAGCGATCCGGGCGGCCATGGCCCGGAAGGCGCGGCCCCGGTGGCTGATGGCGTCCTTCTGCTGCGGCGTCATCTCCGCCGTCGTGCGGGTCTCGCCGTCCGGGATGAAGATCGGGTCGTACCCGAATCCGTTCGACCCTTGCGGAGCCCTTGTCAGTGACCCGGCCAGCACGCCGACCTCCACCAACGTGTCCCGCCCCGGCACTGAGAGAGCTGCCGCGCAGACGAACTCGGCCTGCCGCCGGTCGTCACCGATATCACTTACCTGGGCCAGCACCAGCTCCACGTTGGCCGGATCGTCGCCGGTGCCGGACCATCTCGCCGAGAGCACCCCAGGCATACCGTTGAGCGCGGCCACTCGCAGACCGCTGTCATCTGCTACCGCCGGCAATCCGCTCGCGGCCGCCACCGCTTCGGCCTTCAGCCGGGCGTTGGCCTCAAACGTCGCACCCGTCTCGGGCACCTCCGGAATCAACCGACCGCAGCGATCCTCCGCCTCGGCGACATCGAGCAACTCGATCGCCAGCCCGGCCTCGTCCAGGATGCGCCGGAGTTCGCCGACTTTGTGGCTATTGCGGGTGGCCAGCACCAGCACGGCCGGGCGCCCGGGCGCCTGCTCGCCTGCCGTCACGACTTCGCCACTGGTTCGCCGCCGAGCAGCCTGCCGGCCGCCGGCAGCGGTTCCGCGAGTGCCGCCGTCTGCAGGTCGGTCAACTCCCGACAGCCGCCCTCGGCCAGCGCCAGCAACTGGTCCAGCAGGCCCCGATCGAAGGGTTCTCCCTCGGCAGTGCCCTGCACTTCGATGAAGCGGCCGTCGCCGGTCATCACCACGTTCATGTCGGTGTCGGCATTGACGTCGTCGTCGTAGTGCAGGTCCAGTCGGGTTTCCCCTTCGACGATGCCGACGCTGACCGCACAGACACTCGTCTTCAGGCCGTCACCGGTGATCCAGCCGCGCTGCTTGCCCAGCTCGACGGCGTCCGCCAGCGCCAGGTACGCGCCCGTGATGGCGGCCGTGCGGGTGCCACCGTCGGCCTGCAACACGTCACAGTCGATCACGATTGTGTTCTCGCCCAACCCGGCGAAATCGACCACCGCCCGCAGCGAACGCCCGACCAACCGCGAGATTTCCTGGGTCCGGCCACCCGGACGCCCCTTCACCGATTCCCGGGTGTCGCGCGAACCCGTGGCCCGCGGCAGCATCGCGTACTCACCGGTGACCCAGCCCAAGCCGGAATCCTTCCGCCAGCGCGGAACCCCACGGGTGAGCGACGCGGCACAGAGCACCCGGGTCCGGCCGAACTCGACCAGGCAGGATCCCTCGGCCTGGTCGAGCCAACCGCGAGTGAAGCGGACAGGTCTGAGTTCATCGGCCGTGCGGCCATCGGTTCGGGTCACAAGGATCACCCTATTCCGGCTCCCTCGGCGACAAGCGAGCGCCGCAGCACCTCCGGCCAGGGGGTGGCCGCCAGACCTAGTTCGGCGATCGTGCGGGAGTCGTCGTAGACGAAGGTTCGCTCCACCTGGTAGCTCACCTCGGGTAGTTCCCTGATGACCGGGTTGAACAATCCCGCCAGCCGCAATTGCCAACCGGGCAGGGCCGACACCTTCGG
>CAZJNU010000074.1:0-12468 GCA_964547485.1 uncultured Actinomycetes bacterium | reverse complement strand
GGGATGGTCACGAGCAGATCGAACGGTATCTCGCGTTCGTCAAAGGAGACGATCTTCTTGGCGTCCTCGTCGACGGACTCGATCATGAAATCCGGTTCTAGGTGTACGTGCCGCGTTTCGAGCATGTCACCGAGGTAGCGCGATGCGACCGGCTTGGTGAAGGCGCCCTCGAGCGGCGTCACGTAGGTGATGTCGACCTTGTCTCGCAGACCCTGCTCGGTGAAGAATGCGTCCGCGAGGAACGTGAATTCCAGCGGAGCAACCGGACACTTGATCGGCATCTCACAAATCTGCACGACGAGCCGCCCGCCCTGCCAACTCTTGAGCGTCTCGGCCAAAGCGGTGGCGCCCTCATAGGTATAGAACTCGTGCACGGACTTGCGGAATTCCTCGCCGTCCATGCCAGGTGTCTGGTCGGGGCGTGGAGTGGTGCCCGAGGCGATGATCAGGTAGTCATAGGGCAGTTCGGCGCCGTCCAGCAGCAGGACCTTGTTCTCTTCCGGGATCACCTTGTCGACTTCGCCGACAAGGAAGTCAACACCAGCCGGGATGAACCGGGATTTGGGCTTGATGACCTCGTCCGGTCGGTAGATTCCGAACGGAATGAACAGGTAGCCGGGTTGATAATAGTGCGTCTCGTCCGCGTCGACCACCGTGATATTCCACTCATCCCGTGGCAGTTGCGGCCGCAGTTTGTTCACCGCCATGGTGCCAGCCGTGCCGGCACCTAGAACTAGCAGCCTCTTCATTGGAATTCCTCCATTTGTGCCCCGACCGAGGTCGGCGCGTGTCGGGATACTGCGTTTGCGATCGTGGGTAGGGCGGTCAGGACCTGTTGACGCTGTACGGGACTCAGATTATGGAGTTCGGAGTCGACTTCGCCCGGTGGACAGACTCCGCCGGCCAGCACCATTCCGACGAGTTCACGGCCCGAGCGGAGGAAGGCGCGTGCGCACTCAAAGCCGGCCGGGCCGAGATGGAAAGTAGGTTCGAAGTTGTGATCGTCGGCGAGGCCCTGCCATTCGGCGGTGCAGGCAGCCATCACTTCAGGCTCGTCGCCGTGACTGACGAACCAGGAGCAGGGATTTGCGATTGCCGTGATCGGCTGGCCCTCCATGTCGGTGACGACCATCATCACGCCCAGTAGATCAGCGGCGACTTCGATCACCGCGGAGGCGGCCTCCACGCGAGTGACCGATCCCTCCTCTGCGGCTGCACTTGCCTCGGACGAGGCTGTCACGCCGGGGCTGGCGGGCAAAGCGCCGGGTTTGGAGGTCTCGGGGGTCGTCGGCGTCTCGGGCGTGGTGGCTGGACCAGTCGGCTCGGAGACGAGCGCGAGAATCTCGTCGGCGGGGAATCGCCATTGCTTCCCCACTCGGAGGGCAGGTAGTCGTCCGGACTCAGCCATCCGGTACACAGTGGAACGGTCCACATGCAGGATGCTCTCAACCTGTGTGGCAGTGAGCAGTTCGCGAACGGGTCGCGCAGCCGGACCGCGATGCGACGAATGCGGAGCCTGCGCCTCCTGCTGTAATTCCGCGCTATACGTCTCCTCTGGATCGTGCACAGAGTGCATACGCTGCATGTTATGCATTGTATGCACTCTGTGCAGCGGAATCAACCGTGCGACGCGACCGGCCGGCGCGACTATCATCTGCCCCATGACCGACGAACCCCGACCGGCCGTCACACCTGCCGGGGACTTCGACCTACAGGAGCTGTTCGCGATCAGTTCCACACTCTTCTGCGTGGCCGACCTCGACGGGCACTTCGTCGCCCTCAACGACGCATGGGAGTCTGTGCTCGGGCTGCCGGTGGGCGAACTGATGAGCACGCCATTCCTCGATTTCGTCCATCCCGACGACGTGGCGGCGACCGTTGCGGTAATGATGAAACTGCGCGATGGCTCGGCGGCTGAGGAGAGCACGCCCATTGAGTCGGACGGCGCCCCAGCTCCCCGTTCGACGGAGTCGGTCGAACAGCGAACCGACGCCCGTGACGTCGCGAATTTCGTGAACCGCTACCGCACCGGGAGCGGGGATCACCGACACATCGAATGGCGCGCGAGTCGGCGGGGCTCGCTGATCTATGCCACGGCCACCGACGTCACCGAACGCGTGAAAGCCGTCAAGGAGTTGCGTCGCAGTGAGACGCTGCACCGGACGCTGTTCGAGGTCACCGGCCAAGGGATCGTCTACCAGGACCGGGACGGGATAATCATTGCCGCCAACCCCGCTGCGGAACGGGTGTTGGGGTTGACGTTGGGCCAGCTGACCGGCCGCACTTCGATGGATCCTCGGTGGCGGGCAATCCACGAAGACGGCTCCGACTTTCCCGGTAGTGAGCATCCCGCGTCGGTGGCGTTGCGGACGGGTATGGAGGTGTCTGGGGTCGTGATGGGGGTGTTTCACTCAGGTGTCGGCGACTATCGCTGGTTGCTTGTCAGGTCGGTCCCGATCATCGATCACGGCCACACCCACCCGCGGATGGTCACCACCACCTTCGACGACATTACCGAGGCCCGCGACGCCCAGCGGGAGATCGAACTGCGAAACGACTCGCTGCGCATCTCGGTCGCTGAACAATCGACGGCCATCGCCAAACTCGACGCCCTGATGGCGGCGGTGGACCAGCACGCGATCGTCTCCACAACGGACGCACAGGGTCGAATCACCTATGTCAACGACAACTTCTGCCAGGTGTCGCGCTATCGCCCGGACGAGCTCCTCGGCCAGACCCACCGCGTGATCAACTCGAAGCATCATCCGCAGGAGTTCTTCTCGCAGATGTGGCAGACGATCCTGGCCGGCAAGACTTGGCAGGGTGAGATCCGCAACCGGGCGAAGGATGGCTCGCTGTATTGGGTGCTGTCGACGATCGCCCCGTTCACAGACGCCGCGGGGAAAGTCACGCAGTTTGTGAGCATCAGGACCGACATCACCGACCAGAAGGAAGCGGAGCTGGCCGCGGCGGCGGCCAATCGAGCGAAGAGTCAGTTCCTGGCCAACATGAGCCACGAGATCCGCACGCCGCTGACTGCCATCATCGGCTTGAGTCATGTGGCGGATCAGCCCGATCTGGATCCTGAGGTTGCAGCATCGCTGGGCCAGATCAGGGAGTCCGGTGAGCACCTCCTCGCGATGCTCAACGATGTGTTGGACTTCGCGAAGGTCGAAGTCGAGCAGATTGAACTTCACTTGTCGCCGATGTCGCTGCGCCAAACAGTCGGGCAGGTCGTGGCGATGTACCGCGAACCTGCCCGGGCGAAAGGGCTGGTATTGGCAGCGGAGGTCGAACGAGATGTGCCCGATACCTACCTCGGCGATGCCCTGCGACTGCGTCAGGTGCTGCTCAATTTGGTCAGCAATGCGGTGAAGTGCACCAGCGAGGGATCCATCACGGTGGGCGTCGAGCGGGACGGGGCGCCGGACGCACGCGGGACAATCCCGCTGAGATTCGCCGTCACCGATACCGGAGCAGGGATCTCTGCTTCTGACCTCGGTCGGATCTTTGACCCATTTGTGCAGGCAGACGCCAGCTTGACCCGACAGGTGGCAGGAACCGGACTCGGTCTTGCGATCACCAGAGACCTTGTGCGGTTGATGGGAGGCAACCTGGAGGTCGAATCCGAACTGGGGGTTGGTTCCATCTTCGCCTGCACGATCCCGCTGCCTGCGATTGACTCGGGCGAGTTCGAATCGATGGCGGAGCGGGTCGCGGAGACCTCGCCCGATGCCCCGGTGAGTTCCGCTGCGGGGCCGACGGTTCCGGTTACTGGGGGAGCTGCTGGCGCAGTTACTGGTGGGTCGGCCACGAAGGCGCGGTTCGCCGGCCACGTTTTGCTGGTGGAAGACAACGAGGTGAACCGGGAGATGGCCGTCCGAATGCTTCAGGGGCTGGGGGTATCCGTTGCTGAGGCCGCCAACGGGCAGCAGGCCGTTGACCGGTTTACCGCTGGGGGGGACTCCTCAGGTTTCGACCTCGTGCTGATGGATGTGCACATGCCGGTGATGGACGGTTGGGAGGCGACGCGGCGCATCAGGGCCTGCACGTCCGGCGGGTCGATCCCGATCGTGGCGCTCACTGCCAGCGCCTCGCGAGCAGATCGGGAGGCGTGCCTGGCGGCTGGCATGAATGACCACATGACCAAGCCGTTTCGACCAACGGATCTGTCCGAGATCCTCGGTCGGTGGCTCCCGGCGACGGGTAACTGGCTGGATCTCGACGCCGCCCTGATATCGGCCGCTGGGGACGAGGAACTGCGCACGCGGCTGCTCACGGTCTTCCGACGGGACATGACCGAGAAGCTGCAAGGGGTCCGGGACGCCGCCGAGCGCGATGACCAAGCGGCATTGTTCGGCATCGGTCACTCGCTGAAGGGCTCCGCCGAGGTGATGGGCGCATTCGACCTGGCTCGAGCAGCGCGAGCGCTCGAGTCGGCGGCCAGGGATCAGCAGGCAACCGCTGTCCAGGTGGAGAGTGTGATCTCGTCAGTGAAGGCCACCGTTGCAGCAGTCGACGCCGCGCTGGCCCTGGGCGGTTGAGCCGAAGTGAACGTCGCGCCGGAACAGCACCTACGTCCGAGTTGGGCACTGCTCCTCACCGTGCCGCTGGTCGTGGGAGTTCTGGGCGGAGCCTTGGTCGGCTTCTTCGTGATGGTGGTCGAGGACTGGATTCTGGGCGACCTCGTGCTCGGGCTGCCCGGCCTCTGGTTCGCCCTGCCCGCCGTCGGTGTCTTCCTGCTGACCCGGCTAGCGCTGCTGAAGGTGGCCGGCACCCTCAGCCCCGGCACGGCGGAGCTCTACCCGACCTACTACCACGCGACCACCCAGCGCTACCCCTTACGGCAGACCCCCGGGCGGTTGTTGTCCGGTCTGACAACAGTGGGCCTGGGCGGATCTCAAGGACTGGAGTCCCAGTCGGTCCTGATCGGCGACTCACTCGGCGTCCTGTTACGTCGGCTCTTCGCTCGGCGGGTCCCCTATCTGGCTACCCCCGATGGTCGCCGGCTTGTGCTGGTCTGTGGTGCGGCCGCGGGTATCGCGACGGTGTTCTCCTCGCCCACGTTGGGGGCCGCCTACGGCATCGAGATGCCGTTCCGCAACAAGCTCGATGGACGTCGCCTGGTGCCGTCGATGATCGCAGCCGCCGCCAGCTTCATGACGGCTCGACTCATCCACGCCTCCCGTTCGCTGTTCGTCTACATTCCGCATGAGATCACCGGCAAGGAAGTGTTCGGTGTGCTGTTGGTGGCCGTGCTGTGCGGTTTCGGAGCGCGCCTGTTCGTGGCTGCGGTCCACCGCACTCGAGGTTGGAAGGACCGATCTCGACCGTGGTTGCGGGCGACCGTGGCGGGAATTGCGCTGGCCTGTCTGGCCGCTGTCGCATACCTGGTGATCGGGGCTCCCATCACCGCAGGCCCGGGATACGTTGCCTCGGACTGGGCAGTGCCGGCGACCGGACCTTCACCGACCGCGGTGCTGATCATCGCCGCTCTGGCATTCCGGGTGACGTCGGTGCTGCTCACGGTCGCCGGTGGTGGTGGCGGCGGCGTCTTCACCTCGATGGCCACCAACGGACTCCTGATCGGCGCCGCCGTGGGGGTACTGCTGGGACTAAACGATGTGACGTTGTTGACCATGTGCGGCGCGACGGCGTTCCTCAGCGCCGGCTATCGGTTGCCCTTGGCCGGAGCGGGTCTGTTAGCGGAATCCAGCGGCGGCTCGCTGCCGTGCGCGCTGGGTGTGCTCGGGATCGGGATTGCGATGGTGCTGGTCGGCAGGCGGTCGGCTTCAGGAGCCCAGAGCGATGCCCTGATCGATACGGTCGATCGCGATGTCCCGGAAGCCAGGCTGACCAGGCCGGTGGCCGACTAGCGTCAGCCCTTCGACGCGATCGCTGGGCCGGCGGCCGCAGGGGACAGCAACTGACCGCGCAGCGAGCCGTGCGCGGTCCGGATCGCGACAGACAACCACGTCCCAAGCAGTGTGAGGTATAGCCCGACTGCGAACCACTGGAATATCAGCAGTCCGGTGTGGTTCGCCAACTGGCTGGTGCCCGTCACACAGGTGCCCACCGGGAACGTGAAAGACCACCAGGTGAGCGCGAACGGCATCTGCCGTCGCATGGCCCGCACCGTGAGCAGGGTGGCCAGCGGGAGCCACAGCAGCATGAATCCCCACATCGGCACGCCATACACCACGGCGAACAGGTTGAGTGCCGTTGACATCGGTGGGGCGACCGCCAACACGGCCGCTGCTCCCAGGGCGCCAGTGGCCGTGATGGACTGCCCCACCGGTCCGAGAACGATCCACAACGTTGGGACCCGGGCCGACCCGGAGGATCCAAAATGCGCCAGTCTGCTCCAGATAAGGGTGATGACGATCATCGATGTCACCAGGCTCATTCCGAATAGCGCATAGCACCCGAAGAGCATTGTCTCCCGCAGTTGTCCCGCGGGGGCATGGGCGATCAGCAGAGCACCTGACGCGGCAGACACCATCGGCGGCACAATGGGCATTAGCCACCCGCCAAAGGCTCCGTCCTGGCGCACCTTGAGCCGGGTGAAGAGCAGGAACGGCACCACGACGGCGGTCGCGAGGCCCATCACCGTCCCCACCGACCAGAGGACCCAGTCGATGGCGACAGCCGCAGTCTCACCGATCCAACGGGAGCCGACCAGCAGCGTGGCGGTTCCCACGGTCATGAAGGCCATCGGAGGCGCTCCGAAGAACTGCGCCATCACCGGATCTCCGCGCAGGGCAGAAAACGTGCCCCGATTACGCAGCCAGTGGATCGGGACCACGACGCTCAAGGTCACCAGGATGGTTGCCGACAGGGCCCAGGCGGCCGTGGTTACGGCGGAGACACCTGGGACCGCGATTGGCAGGGTAGCTCCGGCCGTGGCGACGATCCCGGTGCCCATCGCCGAGGCAAACCAGTTGGGTCCCATCACCACCCGTCGACCCGAATTCATCGGGGAGGCCAGCACCTGCAACCACCGGGAAAGGCCGGCGGCGCCCTGGCGCTCGGCGTGAAGCGTGTTGTCCGATGACATGGGACGACCCTAGTGCCGGTCAGCCCCGGTCAGCCTCTGTCAGGATCGGCGAGGAAGTCGTGCAGCCACCGGCCGCGGCGCCGAGCAATCCAGGTCGAGATGTGCAAGCCGGCCCGCCAGAGGAAGATGCACCAGGGAGTGACCAATACGGCGGCTATCAGGTAGTGAACCGGTTCCTGCCCCACGTAGCGCAGGACATAGGCAGCGGGCGTCACCGCAAGTATCGAGGCGGGCCAGGTCAAGCCGAAGTAGGCGATGGTGATTGCCAAGCTGTACCGCAGCCAGGTGTCCCGACGACGCACACGTTCCCGCCAGGGCAGCGGATGGAATGGCAGTAGTGGTGCCATGATCGCCGCCAAGCCGAGATAGGCCAGCGGCATCGAAAGGACAGCGACGCAGATTGCGATCGAGATAATTGGCTCGTGCTGGCCGGGCAGCAAGCCCAACGAAAGCAAAAGGCAACCTGGTGAGATGAGAATCCAGAGCCCAATGTTCTCCACCGTCATGATCCGTCGGATCTGAACAGGTCGATCCATCCGCTCCAGGACTTGTTCGGCTCGGGCCCCAAACAGGTTCGTTGCCGGGACATCGGCGTAAGCCCAGGACGCGAGCGCGATCGGTAGGAAGACAAGGGCGGTGTGGTTCAACACGATGTCTGGGTTGATGAAGAACCAGGCCCCCAGCGCGAGGCCGATGTTGATGATGACCACGCTGAGGACCTCAAACGGAGGCCTGAAGTTGATTTTCGTCTCGGCGACCACCTGTGGCCAGAGGGGTCCGTCGATCTCGTCGATCCACGGCTTGTGCAGCCTGTCCCGCAGTCGCCTGGCCCGCTCCGCCGCCGCTGAAAGGGTCATATCGCCATCATCGACGCAGGATCCCACCGCTGTCATGGCATGTGGCGGCGTGTCCGCCGACGAGGTCAGTACGCTGAGTGCGGTGAATCGCCGCGCGTGGACAACTTCGGTCCCGAAGGGGCGGGAGCCAACTGGCGGGGACGGACAAGAGGGCGGGGTCATGCGGGCAGCGAAAGGCCAGAGCGGCAGGCAACCGGAGACGAGATGTCGGTAGCCACCTCAGATCGGCTGCGGTCCTCGCTGCGCCACCTTCCCGGAGTCGCCGCGATGGTCGGATACCGAGCCGCGTGGTTGCCCAAGGACATCGTCGCCGGGTTGGTCCTCTCGGCGCTGCTCGTGCCGCAGGGGATGGCCTACGCGGAGCTGGCCGGATTACCCGCGGTCACGGGGCTCTACACCTCTGTACTGTGCCTGATCGGATACGCGATCTTCGGACCGTCGAAGGTGCTGGTGCTGGGGCCAGATTCGTCGTTGGGACCCATGATCGCGGCGACCATCCTGCCGCTCGCGGGGGCGGGCGGGGACCCCGCCCGGGCTGTGGCCTTGGCGTCGATGTTGGCCCTGCTGACGGGCGCCATGATGATCGCCGCGGGCGTCGGTCGACTTGGATTTGTCGCCGATCTCCTGTCCAAGCCGGTGATTCTCGGCTACATGAACGGCTTGGCCTTGACCATCCTGGTAGGGCAACTCCCCAAGCTGCTGGGTTTCTCGGTGGACGCAGACGGGTTCATCGGTGAGTTGCTGGGGTTCATCCAAGGTGTGCTGGACGGTGAAGTGGTGGTGGCGGCCGCATTGGTCGGCCTTGGGTCGCTCGCGGTCATCCTGATCCTCCAGCGGATCCTCCCGCGGGTGCCGGCAGTGTTGGTGGCGGTGCTGCTCGCGATGGCGGCGGTGGCAGTGTGGAACCTGGGGGAACTGGGGGTGAAGCTCGTCGGCACTCTGCCGCAGGGCTTCCCGGAGCTCAGCCTGCCTGCGGTCGGCTGGGGCGATGGGCTGGCGTTGGTGGTCGGCGCTTTGGGCATCTCCCTCGTCGCCCTCACGGACACCATTTCGACGGCTACTTCGTTCGCCGAACGCCGCGGCGAGGAGGTGGACGGAGACAAGGAGATGATCGGAATCGGAGCGGCCAACGTGGCCAGCGGCCTATTTCAAGGATTCCCGGTCAGCACCAGCGGCTCCCGTACGGCAGTTGCGGAACAATCGGGCGGGAAGTCCCAGCTGACGGGCCTGGTCGGTGCCGGGGTCATTGTTTTGATGCTCGTCGCGTTCCCGTCGTTGTTCGCCTCCCTGCCACAGCCGGCACTGGGGGCGGTCGTGATCGCAGCATCGATCTCGCTGGCGGACATCCCCGGCACCCGCCGGTTGTGGCGGCAGCGCCGCACCGATTTCGCCATCGCGATGGTCGCGTTCGCGGCGGTTGCCGTGTTCGGGGTCCTGCCCGGCATTGTGATCGCGATCGGGATGTCAGTGGGCAACGTGTTCCGGCGCGCCTGGTGGCCGCATCAGGCGATCCTGGGCAAGGTCGACGACCTGGCTGGGCTCCATGATCTGGAGAGTTACCCCGAAGGAGAGGTGCTGCCCAAGTGCACCATCCTGCGGTTCGACGCGCCGTTGATCTTTGCCAACGCACGCACCTTCCGAGATCGGGTTCGGGCCTTGGCCGACGCGCAAGGGCCCGGGGGGTGGGTAATTGTGGCCGCGGAACCGATCACCGACGTTGATACGACGGCCTGCGACATGCTCGATGATCTGGCTGCCACCTTGAAGGACCAGGGCACGCTGCTGGTGTTCGCCGAGTTGAAGGATCCAGTGATGGCCAAGCTCCATGCCTACCAATTGGATCCGGCCATCCCGGTCGAGCAGTTCTATCCCACCATCAAGAAGGCGGTCGCCGCTTACCGGGAAGCCACCGGCGTGGACTGGGTCGCCTCGAGGTCACAGACCCCCACCGGCTCCTCCGTAGACGTGTTGGCGGACGGCGAGGCTGCCGGTACCAAGGACCACGGCCGACTCGACCGCAACACCGTAAACCCCCCACGGTGAACCCCTACGATGTCGACGTGGCCGCACACGGGAACACCGACGCCGACTCGTCCGCCTCGTCCGCCTCGATGAGGCCAACCCAGGATCCCGGTCCGCTGGCCGGATACTCCACCGAAGAAGTGAGTCTGCTGGGGACGACCAGGACTGTATATCGGACCGGGTCGGGGCCGGCAGTGATCGTGATTCACGAGATCCCCGGAATCACCCCGTTGGTGGCCGAGTTCGGTCGCAGGGTGGCAGAACGGGGGATGACCGCCGTGCTGCCGGACTTGTTCGGTACGCCCGGCCGGGCGCCGACCAACGGCTATGTCGCCTCATCGATGGCGCGGGCCTGCGTCAATCGCGAATTCACGGTCTTGGCCACGGGCCGGACGAGCCCTGTCACGCAGTGGCTGCGGGCCTTGGCCAGGCGCGAGCACGAGGCTGCCGGCGGACCCGGAGTCGGCGCCCTGGGGATGTGTCTGACCGGCGGGTTCGCGTTGGCGATGATGGTGGATCCGGTTGTCGTTGCGCCGGTCTTGAGTCAACCGTCTCTCCCGCTCGGCGTGACGGGCAGGCACCGCCGGGATCTGGGGATCTCGCCCACCGATCTGGGTGTGGTCAAACGCCGGGTGGATGACGGAACGTGCGTCATCGGCCTCCGGTTCAGCGGCGACCGATTGTCTCCCGCGGAGCGGTTCGGACGGCTGCGCGAAGAGCTGGGCGACGGTTTCATCGGAGTCGAGATTGATTCGTCGGCTGGAAACCCGTGGGGATATCGCAAGGCTGCCCATTCTGTGCTCACCGAGGACTACTCCGATGCCGCAGGATCGCCCACTCGCGCGGCGCTGGAACAGGTACTCGACTTCTTCGCGGACCGACTCGAGGTCACGTGAACGGCGAGGAACCTCCGTCCGGTGATCCGGATCCGCTCGAAGAAGAACTGCTTCCGTTCGTCAACCAGGGGGCCGCGGACGGGCGGATTGTTACCGAGGCATGGGCGGGGGGCATTTCCCAGACCCCGGCCACGGTCCCGTCCGTGCGCTTCCGCAACCGCTGGGTGAATGTTCTATGGCTGCTGCCGATTGCGGCGTTGGCGCTACTGCTGGGTATTGCGGTAGCCCAGCAATTGCGCACCTACCCGTGGATGCAGGATTTCCTGGTCAAGTACCCGGGCACGTCCTCTGACTACGTACCCGAGGTCAACTCCGGCTTCCCCTGGTGGCTGCGCTGGCAACACTTCTTCAACGTCATCTTCATGATGTTCATCATTAGGGCCGGGCTGCAGATCCTGGCAGACCATCCCCGGCTATACCTCAATGCCGGTAGCCGTCCTGGCACAGAGTGGCTGCGGCTTCGCGGGCCGGTTCCGGCGGACAGGATGGACAAGCAGAAGCCGGAGCAGGTCTGGACTGCCAAGGATGACTCGGTGGCGCTGCCGGGTTGGCTGGGCTTGCCAGGTATCCGCCACTCCATCGGTCTGGCGCGGTGGTGGCACTTCAGCTTTGATCTGCTTTGGGTTGTCAACGGGATCGTCTTCTTCGTGCTGTTGTTCAGCACCGGCCAATGGCAGCGCCTCGTGCCGCGGTCGTGGGACGTCTTCCCCAATGCGCTGTCCACTGCTGTCCAGTACCTCTCACTCGACCTGCCCGCGAACGAAGGGTTCAGCCGCTACAACGGTCTGCAGTTGCTGGCCTACTTTCTGACGGTTTTCGTGGCAGCTCCGCTGGCGCTGGTGACCGGTCTACTTCAGTCGCCCTCCATTGCCGGCAAACTCGGCCTCGCCGCGGGTCCGCTCAACCGACAGGTCGCACGCACGATCCACTTCGGGGTCCTCATCTGGATGTTCTTCTTCATCGCGATGCACACCGTGATGGTGTGGATCACCGGCCTCGTAGGCAACGTCAACCACATCACGCTGGGGACCAACACCGACTCATGGTGGGGAGTGGCACTGTATGCGGCCTGGATGCTGGTGGTGGTCGTGCTCTGGCTGTGGGCCTCGCCGTTCACGCTGCGCCATCCGCGTCGGGTGCAACACGCCGGTCGGTTCATGATCGGGTGGCTGAAGGCGTTCATGGAGTGGTGGGATCCGAGGGCCACCTACGACAAGGGCGACATCTCCCCGTACTTCTGGCCCAACGGCGAGCTTCCGACGTCAGCCGAGTTCGCCTCGTTGCAGGCTTCCGGGTTCGAGGGTTTCAGGCTCCGCATCGACGGGTTGGTCGAACACCCCGTCGAGTTGTCCTTCGCCGAGTTGCAGGCGATGCCCAAGCGAACGCAGATCACCCAGCACTACTGCATCCAGGGCTGGTCTGGAGTGGCGGAATGGGGCGGAGTCGCGATGGCCGATCTGCTCGATCTCGTCACGCCGCAACCGAAGGCCAATTGGGTGGTGTTCTACTCGTTTGCGGAGGGCCCGGTCGGAGGGCGTTACTACGACTGTCACCGGATCGAGAACATGCACCACGAACTCACGATTCTTGCCTACGAGATGAATGGCGAGCTGCTCCCGCTGGTCCATGGCGCGCC
>CAZJNU010000073.1:8789-13038 GCA_964547485.1 uncultured Actinomycetes bacterium | reverse complement strand
CCACCAGAATCAGGCCGGGCCCGAGGTCGCCGGACAGGGTCAACCACGCCAGCAGCAACACCATGGCTGCGCGGACCAGGTTGGTGAACAGCAAGACCTGCCGTCGTCGCCAGCGATCCAGCAGCACGCCCATGAAGGGACCGATCACCGAGTAGGGCAGTAGCAGCAGGGCGAAGGCGCCGACGACGGCTGCCGGTGAGGACTGCCGCTCGGGGGAGAACAACGCATAGCCCCCGAGGGCGGATTGGATGATGCCGTCGTTGAACTGCCCGACCACCCGCACGCTGAGCAGCCGGACGAAGAGCCGCTCGCGGAGCAGTCCGTGCAGTTCGACGCGGGCCACGGGGTCCACCGTAGCCGCCAGCTACGGGTCAGTAGAGGCTCTGACGTAAGTGGCAGGCACGAACTGAACGGACCTGCCGCCACGATGGCCGGCAGGTCCGTTCAGTGGAGCGGGAAGGGCGCGGTGGATCAGCGCTCGATGTCGCCGCGGATGAAGTCTTCGACGGCCTGCTGCGCCTCCGAGTCGGAGTACTGCACCGGTGGGGACTTCATGAAGTACGACGAGGCGGATAGAATCGGTCCGCCGATGCCGCGGTCCTTGGCGATTTTGGCCGCACGGATCGCATCGATGATGATGCCCGCGGAGTTCGGTGAATCCCACACCTCGAGCTTGTATTCGAGGCTCAGCGGCACATCGCCGAAGGCGCGACCCTCGAGCCGGACGAAGGCCCACTTGCGGTCGTCGAGCCAGGCGACGTAATCGGAAGGACCGATGTGAACGTTGCGGGCCGAGATCTCGTCGCGCAACTGGGAGGTGACCGACTGAGTCTTGGAGATCTTCTTCGACTCCAACCGGTCGCGCTCCAACATGTTCATGAAGTCCATGTTGCCGCCGACGTTCAGCTGGTAGGTGCGGTCGACTGTCACCCCTCGGTCCTCGAACAGCTTCGCGAGTACCCGGTGGGTGATGGTGGCGCCGACCTGGGACTTGATGTCGTCACCCACGATCGGAACACCGGCGTCGGTGAACTTCTGCGCCCACTCGGGGGTGCCGGCGATGAAGACCGGCAAGGCGTTCACGAACGCGACCTTGGCATCGATGGCGCACTGGGCGTAGTACTTGGCTGCCGCCTCGGATCCTACCGGCAGGTAGCAGACGAGGACATCTGCGCGCGACTCCTTGAGCGCGGCGACGACGTCAACCGGATCGTCATCGGATTCGATGATCGTCTCGCGGTAGTACTTACCCAGACCATCGAGCGTGTGGCCGCGCTGCACCGTGATCCCGGTCGGCGGCACATCACAGATCTTGATCGTGTTGTTCTCGCTCGCCGTGATGGCGTGTGCGAGATCCTGGCCCACCTTCTTGGCGTCCACGTCGAACGCGGCCACGAATTCCACATCGGAGATGTGGTACGGACCGAACTTGACATGCATCAGACCAGGAACGTTGGCGTTCTCGTCGGCGTCGGCGTAGTACTCCACGCCCTGGACCAGCGATGAGGCACAGTTGCCCACACCGACGATGGCTACCCGTAGGGAACCCATCTCTACCCTCTTTCGTTAGATGCCGGGCGGCCGTCACCGCTGGCTTGTTCGTTAGCGATGAGCTCGGAGAGCCACCGCACTTCCCTTTCCACTCCCTCAAGACCGTGTTGCTGTAGGACCAGGGTGTAGTCATCGAGGCGCTCCCGAGTGCGCGCCACAGAACCGCGGAGCGTCGCGCGGCGTTCTTCCAGCCGACTGCGTCGTCCCTGCAGGATGCGCAGCCGAGCGTCCACGTCGGTCTTGCCGAAAAAGGCCAGGTGCACGTCGAACCGCTCGTCCTCCCAGGCCTCAGGGCCCGATTCGTCGAGCATCGACTGCAGTTGTTCCTTACCTTCGGCGGTCAGCTTGTAGACGATCCGAGCTCGGCGGCCAGACAGCGCCGGGGCGCCAGCGTCGGCCGGGCCATCCTCGGCGATCCAACCGCGCGCCAACATGTCCTTCAAAGCCGGATACAGGGAGCCGTAGGAGATCGCGTGGAAGGTTCCGAGGATCGAGTTCAACCGCTTCCGCAGCTCGTACCCGTGCATCGGACTCTCGTGCAGCAGCCCCAGCACGGCGAGGATGAGGACGCCGTTGCGCTTGCCCATCTCCGCCTCCCTGTCTGTGCTACCTGATATGCCTGGGCTGTCTCGTGCCCGGGCTATCTCGTTCCGGTTCTGATATATCGCTTCGATATGTTCCTACGATACCTGCACGGCTGCGATTTGGGAACTGCCCGTCCCGCTGCGTGTCGTGGAATCCGAATTCACGCGTACCCTTGCTGCCGTGGCAAATTCGTATTCGAGCAATCCGCGCGGGACCCGAATCGGGGCGACACCGCGGGCGGCTCGGGCGATCCCGCAGACCCCGCGAGCCACCGAAGAAGTCGCCGATCCCACCGTGCCGAGGCACTGGATCGACCACGGAATCCACCGGCGCCGGGCACTGTCTGCGCTGGTATTGTCCGCGACTGGATCCAGTGATCACTTGGATCCACACCCGGACCTCATCAGGGCCGCGAAACACCACGGTGAGCCCACCGGTCAATCCTGTCCTTGGTGTCGCTCGGAGGCACTGGTGCTGCTGCGCTACGTCTACTCCGATGAACTCGGTCCGTTCAGTGGCCGACTGCGCACGGAGCCGGAACTTCGCGAGTGGGCGGTGCAGTTCGGCTTCCTCGACGTTTACGTCGTGGAGGTGTGCCCTGACTGCAAGTGGAACCACCTGTTGCACACTTATGTGGTGGGCGACGGTCGCCAGCGGTCACCTCGCCGAGCCCCGGCGGACCTGCTGGAGTAGGCCGCAGTCGCCGGATCCGATGAGTCACGTCGAGCGATGTGGGAACGGGAAACAGGTTCATGGCCAAGAAGAAGCGCTTCATCGACTACCCCCGCTGGGGGCGCACCGGCGTCCGTCGATGGCTGCCCTCCTGGCGGCTGATTCTGGGCACTTTCGCGACCTTCGTGGTGCTGGCGATCGCCAGTCTGGCGGCGGCCGTTGCGCTGGTGCAGGTGCCGGAACCGAATGATGTCGCTCGGGCGCAGGTGACCACTTTCTACTGGAACGACGGCACCACCGTGCTGGGCAAGATGTCGGAGACGAACCGGACGAATGTCGCCCTGACCGACGTCCCCAAGCCTGTCCAACAGGCGGTGCTCGCGGCCGAGGACAGGGACTTCTACGACCATGGCGGATTCTCGCCGAGCGGGTTGGTGCGTGCCTTCTGGAACAACTTCTCAGGTGGCTCCACCCAGGGCGCCTCGACTATCACCCAGCAGTACACCAAGAACGCCTTCCTGACCCAGGAGCGCAGCTATGTGCGCAAGGTGAAGGAACTGGTGTTGTCCATGAAGCTGGAGTTGCAGACGTCCAAGGACGAGATCCTCGGCAGCTACCTCAACACCGTCTACTACGGCCGGAACGCGTACGGCATCGAGGCGGCCTCGCAGGCGTACTTCGGGATTCCCGCGAGTCAACTGACCACTGCCCAGGGTGCAGTGCTGGCTGCGCTGTTGCAGTCCCCCAACCGGTTGTCGCCGACGAAGAACCCCAAGGGTCTGCAGGCCAGGTGGAACTACGTGTTGGACGGGATGGTGATCAAAGGCTGGCTCACCCAAGCCGAGCGCGATCAGCAGAAATTCCCTGCCATCAAGCCCTACCAACCTCCCACGAACTACTACCAGGGCACCGACGGTTACCTGCTCGCCGCGGCGCAGCGGGAGATGCTGACCAAGGGCTACTCCGAGGACCAACTCAACATCGACGGCTTGAAGATCACCACCACCTTCGACGGCACGGCGCAGGCAGCCGCGGTGGAGGCGGTGGACAACAATCAGCCGACTGAGGACACCGAAGGGCTGCGGATCGGCCTGGCATCGGTGACTCCAGGAACCGGCGCAGTAGTGGCAATGTACGGCGGGCCGGACTTCCAGCAGAACCAGTACAACAACGCCGATCAGGCGCGCGGCCAGGCCGGGTCCACCTTCAAGCCGTTCGGGTTGGCCGCCGGGTTGGCCAACGGCGTCACCCTCGACACGTATTACAACGGCGACTCGCCGCAGGAGATCGGCGGCACCACGATCGAGAACTACGGGAACACCAGTTTCGGAACGGTCAACATGTTGACCGCCACCGAGAACTCCATCAACACCCCGTACATGCACATGAACGTCGATATCGGACCGGCAAAGACCAAGGATTCGCTGGTGGCCGCCGGGAT
>CAZJNU010000073.1:5420-8689 GCA_964547485.1 uncultured Actinomycetes bacterium | reverse complement strand
CCGCAGCTGGCGACCGCGGTGATGATGGTCAAGAACGACGCCGCCGGCAACAACGTGTCGCTGTCGGGCACCGGTGGACTCAGTACGGTCACCGGAGGGTCGTTCCCCGGACAGATCTGGACGGCCTACATGTCGCAGGCGATGGCCGACCTGCCGGTGGAGGAGTTCGTCGACCCGGAGACGATCTACCAGGACAACCAAGTGGAGTCCTACCAACCCACTGAACCCACTGAGCAGCCGAGCGAGAGTCCGACCGACATCCCGACGCCAACCGAGCCGACCCCGACCGAGCCGACGCCGATCCCGACGCCAACCCCGACCGAGCCGACCCCGCCCACGCCGCCGACCCCGCCGACGGCACCTGCGCCGACGGTGAGTGGCGCGGCCGAGGCGGCCACTAGCCGCCGACTACCTTCGCCGGTGGGCTAACGCTCGGTTGGCGTCCGTGGGGCGAGTGCTGACATGTTTCTGGCTGCGCGGTGGTGCCTCGTGTAGTCATCTGGCGACTTGCGAATTCGGGTGCGGAGTGGTTGCAGTATCGGGTGTCGAGCCATTTCTGAGCCTGGTTGGGGCCTGCGCCAAGTTCCACCCTCCCACCCTGACGTAGTCGAGGAAGCAGGCTGAGGAACGGGGTACAAACTGCGGAAACTAGCTAGTACAAACTGCGGACTCGACAGTGAGGGTTAGGGGCTGGCTAGTCGACGGCAGGCTGACCTCTGCCGGCAGCTGAGGGGGCGGCTTGCGGGACCGATTCCGCCGGTCGCGTGACTGATTCGGCATAGCGCGGGAGGTTCAGGACGCCGCCCTGCGGATCGGTGCCGGTGCTGACCCGCACTGGATCTGCGGACGGCTTCAAGGCGTCTCGGATCAGCAGACTGGCAAACCAGAGGGTGGCGATCACATGGATCCAGATGGCCACCGAGTACCAGCCGGCGGGAAGGCCCTTGTTGGGGTTCTCCAGACCCGCCAGGTACCACCAGATCGCCACGAAGTAGACGAGCTCGCCCGCCTGCCAGACCATCAAGTCGCGCAGCCGCGGGCGAGCCAACACCGCGAGCGGCACCAGCCAGCCGACGTACTGCGGCGAATAGACCTTGTTGGTCAACAGGAAAGCAGCCAGTACCAGGAACAGCATCGGCGCCAGCCGGGGTCGCTGCGGGGCGAGCAGAATCAGCGCCGCCACCCCCAGACAGGCCAGCCCGAAGATTCCGAAGGCGATCGGGTTCAGCCAGTTCGGGGGCACGTCGACGCCGGCGATCGAAAGTGCCAACCACGGAGATCCGAAGTCCTGTCCACGGGTCTGGCTGAAGGTGTAGAAGGTCGACCAACCCTCGAAATTCGCCAGCATCACCGGCACGTTCACGGCCAGCCAGCCGATCGCGGTTCCCAACAACAGGCGGCCGAAGTCGCGCATCCGGTGGCTGCGGATGCACAACACCAACACCGGACCCAGAAACACCAGCGGGTAGAACTTCGCTGCGATCGCAAGTCCGAGGATCACCCCAGACCAGCCGGGTAGCCGTCGTGACCACAGCAGTAACCAGACCGCCGAGAGCATGATCGCCAGCAGGTCCCAGTTGATGGTGGCCGAGAGCAACAGCGCCGGGGAGCAGGCGAGCAATACCGCGTCCCAGGCACGCGGTCGTGCAGCGAGGCCGGTGACCAGCACAGTGATGATCAGACAGGTACCCAGCAACAGCACGTTGGCTGCATAGAAGCCGAGTCCGCCGCCGCCGAACAGGGGGGTCAACCACGCACCGAGCTGGGCGAACGCTCCCGTCAGCACCGGGTACTCGAAGATCTGTTGGCCGGGGACGTTATCCAGGTAAGGCAAGTGCCCGGCCGCGAACCCGCGGAGTTCGTAGAGCACGGGAATGTCCGAGTAGCACAGGTGCGTATAGCGACCGATTCCGGTGAATCCGGTGGAGATGCAGGGGGTGCGGGCGATCACCCCGAGCGCGAAGCCGATGACCGAGACCACGGTGGCGACGACCAGTGCCATTCGCCAGCCGCCGGGGGTGCCGCGATTCCCGAACGGCCCACCGACCACCTCGCTGCCACTGGCGACGTCGACATCGTCCCAACTGGGGACCACTTGCGGCGCACTGCCGCGATCGGTTGCCGTCACGTCAGTCCAATCCCACGATTCGGTCGAAGGTCGCCGTTGTATGGCGGATTCGGCACGGCCAGGTGTCGCCCACGGCCGGTGTCCGGTAGCCGGCCCCGAGGCCCTCCCGGAGATCATCCTCGGCGAGCAGCACCATCGACACCTGCATATGTGGCGGCTCCGCGAACCAGCGCAACTTGTTGGCCCAGGAGAACGGTGAGCGGGCGCGGCCGACCGCCTCCAACGCCCCGGTCGAGGCGGCGATGGCCCGCTGCCGCATGGAGGTGGTGGAGGAGGGGGCAGCCATCCCGACACCATGGGAGGTGCCGCCACCGACCACCACCAGGTAGCCAGCCCTGGCCGCCCGCCGCTGCCGGTAGCCGGACTCGCGACCCTTGTCGATCGGGTGCACGGCGAGCACCGTGCCGCAGGCCTGCAGACTGTCCGGGTCGCCGAGCCAGAGCCTCGTGCCAACCCGAAGCCGGATCGGTACGTGTGGCAGGGCGTCACGCAGGTCCCGCAGTTCATCGTCGTCGAGGTGGGAGACCCACACCGTCGCTGCATCCTGGGCCAGCGCGACGCCGGTGTCCTCCACCGCGGCCAGCGCCCGGACCCAGGTGACGGCCCACCCCCAGGCCTCCCTGACCCGGTTGCTCGCACTGGACTTCACAGCTTCGGAGCCCGACTCGGAGTTCAGGGTTGCCACCATCGGGGAGCTGGGCTGCGTCAGCGGCAGGTGGATCGCGGCACCTCGAAGGCGCAGTCGTCCATCACCGAGCGCCCGCCGGATGGTGTCGTCGGCGAGAAGTGCATCCAGATTCGGTTCCGCCAGGCCGAATCTGCGCATCGAGGTCATCCCCTCGAGCACCACGTGCTCCGGTGACGTGGCATCTCGAGCGAGCAGGTGGAGAGTGTCGGTGGAAGCGATTGTCTTGATCACCCGCGCTGCCACCGGGGTCGCCTCGATCGCCTGCCAAGCCTCGGCCGCCAGCTCGTCGCGGGGATCCCAGGGCTGCAGTACCAGGATGTCGCCGGTGAACTCGGCCGCGACGCCGGCCACCTCGAACGGGGTTCCGACCGCGACCGACGGAACCGAGAGGCGCTGGGCTTCGCGGGCCAGCCGCGGCAGCGTCAGGCCGTAGCCGTTGCCCTTGATGACGGG
>CAZJNU010000073.1:2708-5320 GCA_964547485.1 uncultured Actinomycetes bacterium | reverse complement strand
TTGAATTGGATCAGGCCGAACAGCGGGTCGTCCGGGTCCAGCGTGTCACTGATCCCACGCAGGTCGTAGACGGCCGCGTCGGCGGCGAGCGAGTCGCGGATCATCTGCCACTGGACGGCGTTGCTCGGGCGGACCTCCCGGCCGGTGTTCGCCGACGCGCCGTAGGAGTACCAGGTGTGGTCGCCGACTGACACCAGGGTGGTGGCCGCCAACACCTGGCCCTGGTACTCGGCCAGGTAGACGGCGATCCGGTTCGGATCCTCCGCGGCCATGGCGTCCCACATCCGCTCGAAGTAGGACTGCGGCCTCGGCAGGAAGCCGTCCCGCTCGGCCGTTTCCAGGTAGACCGGGTAGAAGTCCGCGATCGCCTCCCGGCCACCGCGCCGGACCTGCACCCCTGCCTTGTCGGCCTTCTTGATGTTGCGTCGCCAGAGTTGGTTGAAGCCGCGGAGCAGGTCTTCCTCGGAGCGACCGGCGAGCGGGATTTGGAAGACGTAGCGGGGTTGCACGTCGCCGAATCCGGCACCGGTGTCGGGCCGCTGGGTCCAGCCGAGCAGCTTCAGACTCTCGATCGTCGCCAGGGCTCCACCATCCTGCCAATCAGGGGTGATCTCGCGTAGCCGAGTTGAGTTGCCGGTGGCGATGGCGTCTTTGATGGTGGCGGCCTGCCAGCGGCGTACTGGCACGCTCGGGCCCATCTTCACCGAGAAGACCCCGCGCGACTTCAACAGTGCGAGCATCGGCTGCAGCCACTCTTCGAGAGCCTCCGCCGAATGGTCGCCGGACCAGTCGATATCTGGCCCTTCGGGCAGATAGGCCAAGTAGCGGGGCAGCCGCGGGATCTTGCGCAGCAGCACCAGTCCCGCGCCGACCAGTTCGTCACCGCGGAACCAGCCGATCGAGAGCGACCCCCATTCGGCCTTCACCGCCGCCCAGGATGGGACCTGCAGGAATGACACCGAATCGCGACCCTGGACGTACCTCAGGTGTTCGGCGGGGGTGATCTCGCGGACGTCCAGGCTCATCTGCGTAACCCTACTGGGACAGTCGGGCACGGATCGCCGCCATGTCCTCGCGGACCCCGTCGGCGGGCGTCTCACAGATCACCGCTGGCGCCTCGGCGAGGGCGATGGTGTCGAGCAGCGCAGCCAGGTCACAGCTGCCCTCACCGAAATTCGCGTGCCGATCTTGGCCGGAGTCGAAGCCGCCGCGGGAGTCGTTTGCGTGGACCAAGTCGATCCGACCGGTGATCTGCCGGCAGAGGGCGGCCGCCTCCGGCAGCGACATGCCGCCGGCCCAGGCGTGGCAGGTATCCAGGCAGAACCCGACGTCGTAGTCCTCGAGCGCACTGAATAGTCCGGCAAGTGCCTCGGGTCGCCTCGCCATGGCGTGGTTGCCGCCCGCGGTGTTCTCGATCAGGACCGGGCAGAGCGGATCGAGGCTGGCAAACGCCTTTCGCCAGTTGTCGAATCCGACCGAGGATTCCTCCCCGGCGGTGACGTGCCCACCGTGCACGATCAGTCCGGCCGCCCCGATCTCGGCCGCTGCCTTGACGTGCGCGGCGAGCGCTTTCCGACTCGGTATTCGGATCCGATTGTTGGTCGACGCGACATTGATGATGTAGGGCGCGTGCACATAGATCAGCACGCCAGCATCGGCCGCGGCCTGTTTCAGGGCTTCTGCGCCGCCCGGGAAGCGCACCTCGGGGGCCTTCCACGACTGCGGATCGCCGAGGAAGATCTGCACCGCGTCGGCGCCGAGATCGGCTGCGGCCGTGATCGGGTCACTCTGGTCGACGTGCGCGCCGACAGCTGTTGCGGGAGATGAGAACGCGAGGGTGGCTGAGGACGCGGGGGCTTCGGTCATGGCGTCAGGCTAATGCTTGCTGGGTGCGCTGCCCTCGATGCGCTGTGGATGGGCCCGCGCCGGGTGCAGGCGGGCACAGGTACACTTCCTGGAGTGCGGGCCGTTGGGCCCGCATAGGCATGTCGACCTCCTGCCGCGGAACGTCCGCGGCCGATTGAGTCCAAAGGAGGTGGTTCGACTGTGCGTCGCTATGAAGTAGTCGTGATCCTTGATCCCGAGCTCGAGGAGCGAACGGTCGCCCCCAGCCTGGATACGTTCCTGAACGTCATCCGGTCAGATGGTGGGTCCGTGGAGAACATCGATATCTGGGGCCGTCGTCGGCTCGCGTATGACATTGACCGTAAGTCCGAGGGTATCTACGCTTTCGTCGACGTGCTGGCCAGTCCGACGGCCGTCGCCGAGCTGGATCGGCAACTGACGCTGAATGAGTCAGTGCTGCGGACCAAGGTCATGCGCAAGGACAAGTGACCCCACTCGATGTCCCGGGATCCGGGCGAGAACTGAAAGGCTTGACTAATGGCCGGTGACACGATCATCACCCTTGTGGGCAACCTCGTCGACGACCCGGAACTCAGGTTCACGGGGAGCGGCGTTGCGGTGGCGAATTTCCGCGTGGCATCCACGCCGCGCACGTTCGACCGCCAGGCCAACGAGTGGAAGGACGGCGAAACGCTGTTCATGTCCTGCAGCGTCTGGCGGCAGTACGCCGAGAACGTGGCGGAGTCGCTGACGAAGGGCACCCGGGT
>CAZJNU010000073.1:0-2608 GCA_964547485.1 uncultured Actinomycetes bacterium | reverse complement strand
GCCCGACTACCAGACTCACCAACCGACAGCCTTGTCGATGACAAGCAGACGACGCCGTGACAACGGCGGCAAAGGATGAAGACCAGATGGCTCCCCAACCCAAAGCGCCAGTGCGCAAGATGAAGAAGAAGGTGTGCGCCTTCTGCCGCGAGCAGATCGACACCGTTGACTACAAGGACACCAACCTGCTGCGCAAGTTCATCTCCGACCGCGGCAAGATCCGCGCCCGCCGAGTCACCGGCAACTGCACGCAGCATCAGCGCGACGTCGCAATGGCGATCAAGAATGCCCGCGAGGTCGCACTTCTGCCCTACACCTCGGCTGGCAGGTAGGGCCCGCGATGAAACTGATTCTGACGCAGGATGTGACCGGACTCGGAGAGTCCGGCGACGTGGTTGAGGTCAAGGACGGCTACGGCCGCAACTTCCTCGTGCCAAACGGAATGGCCATCGGTTGGACCAAGGGGGCGGAGAAGCAGATTGATCAGATCCGCCGCACCAGGGTTGCCCGGGAGGTCCGGGACAAGGACCACGCGCTGGAGATCAAGGCCGCACTGGAGTCCCTGGACGTGCAGCTCGGCGCCCACGCCGGTGACGGTGGCCGACTGTTCGGCTCGGTGACCTCAGGTGACGTTGCCGCGGCGGTCCGCAAGGCAGGCGGTCCGCTGCTGGACAAGCGGAACCTGTCCATGGCGGCACATGTGAAGACCGTCGGTCCGCTGAAGGTGGAGGCGAGACTGCACCCGGAGGTGACAGCCGCCTTCACCGTTGTGGTTGTCGCCGGCTGACGCTGGCACGGAGTAGGGCAGTAAGGAGTACCGCAGTACGAAGTACCGCCTCAAGAGGGTGTATCGGCCATCGGCCGGTACACCCTCTTGTCTTTGTGGGTACCAGAAAGTTCACAGAGTGAGAGTTCTTAAGGGTCTCTTGGGGATGGCGCGCCACGCCCATGAGTTGATTTCGATCAACAGCCTGTGTGGAACATAGTGCCTGGTCAGACCCATGAAGTGCTGGATGTGAGTCGGGTCGCCACACAGGTTATCCACACCTTCGCGCAACGGCCGTTCACAACCTAGGCGGGCACGAGATAGTTATCCACATGCTTGTCCACCGCCGACGTCTCACGATGTGAGCAGGCGGGCTGGCGATCTCACTGGTTGTCGGTGGTTGGCACTACACATGGATTGACACCACCCCTTCAGCTCCCGGGAGACCTCTTGAGCGTCATTGATATGTCGGCCTCGGTCAGTGGACCCGGCAATGACCATGGCGGTGGATCCCACTCGCCGGGGCTGGATCGGGTACCCCCGTCTGACGTGGTGGCCGAGCAGTCGGTGCTGGGAGGCATGCTGCTCAGCAAAGACGCGATCGCCGATGTCGTGGAGCGCATCCGAGAGGCCGACTTCTATCGGCCTGCACACCAGTTGGTGTTCGGCACAGCGCTCGACCTGTATGGCCGAGGAGAACCGGCCGATGCGGTCACGGTCGCGGCGGCGTTGGCGCGCAACGGTGATCTGAACCGGATCGGCGGGCCGGGCTACCTGCACACGTTGGTGGCGAGTGTGCCGACCGCGGCCAATGCTGGCTACTACGCGGACATCGTGCGGGAGAAGGCGATCCTGCGCCGGTTGGTGGAGGCCGGCACCAGAATCGCCCAGCTCGGTTACGCCGCGGAAGGCGAGGTCGACGCCATCGTCGACCGGGCCCAGGCCGAGGTATACGACGTCACCTCTGATCGGACCGCCGAGGACTACCAGCCGTTGTCGGAGTTGATGCCGGCCGCGCTCGACGAAATCGAAGCGATCGCCAACCGCGGTGGCGAGATGGTCGGCGTCCCGACTGGCTTCACCGATCTGGACACGCTGACCAATGGCCTCCACCCGGGCCAGATGATCGTCGTCGCAGCGCGTCCCGCGATGGGTAAGTCGACCGTCGGGCTGGATTTCGCCCGCTCCGCGAGCATCCGGCACGGTCTCACCAGCGCGATTTTCTCGCTGGAGATGGCCCGCAACGAGATTGTCATGCGGCTGCTCAGCGCTGAAGCGCAGATCCCGCTGAACCACATGCGGTCGGGCCAGATGTCGGAGGCCGATTGGCAGAAGATGGCCAAACACATGAGCCGGGTATCGGAGGCCCCGCTGTTCATCGATGACTCACCGAACTTGACCATGATGGAAATTCGGGCGAAGTGCCGCCGGCTCAAGCAACGGCAGGATCTGCGACTGGTGATCATCGACTACATGCAGTTGATGAGCAGCGGGCGCAAGGTGGAGAGCCGGCAGCAGGAGGTGAGCGAGTTTTCGAGGTCGATGAAGTTGCTCGCCAAGGAGTTGGAGGTGCCGGTCGTCGCGATCAGTCAGCTCAACCGCGGACCCGAACAGCGCCAGGACAAGCGTCCGATGATCTCCGATCTGCGCGAGTCAGGCTCGATTGAGCAGGACGCGGACATCGTCATGCTGCTGCATCGCGAGGACGCCTATGAGCGGGAATCCCCCCGGGCAGGCGAGGCGGACTTCATGATCGCCAAGCACCGCAACGGTCCGACCAGCACAATCCCGGTCGCGTTCCAGGGTCACTACAGCAGGTTCGTGGACCTCGCTCGGGCCTGA
>CAZJNU010000072.1:0-13524 GCA_964547485.1 uncultured Actinomycetes bacterium | reverse complement strand
CTGTTGAACGATAACCCAGGCCTCGTGGCCGCACCACTCATCGTCGAAATGATCCGCGGCAGGACAGTCGAAAGTCGTCATCGCGTCCACGCGGCGGTGGTCGACTCAGCTGGCCGAATCCTGCAGTTCGCCGGTGACGGCGGCGCTCGGATCTACCCGCGGTCGGCCCTCAAGCCGCTGCAGGCCGCAGCCATGGTCGATGCCGGCCTGGACCTGACGGACCCGGAACTCCTGGCGGTCAGCGCGGCCTCGCACTCGGGCGAACAGATGCACGTCGACGCGGTGCGGCGAATCCTCGGCAGCGTCGGCCTGACCGAGTCCGATCTGGGGAATGTCCCCGCCTGGCCCTACGACGAGGCCGTCCGGATCGGTTGGATCGCCAGCGGCGGCGAGCGCACCCGGGTGCGGATGAACTGCTCCGGCAAACATGCGGCGATGCTGGCCACCTGCGTCGCTGCCGGCTGGCCGCTGGCGAACTACCTGTCGCCGGACCATCCACTGCAGGTCTGGCTACGCCGCTGGATCGACGACCTGCTGGGCGAAGGTGCTCTTGCGGATACCATCACCGACGGCTGTGGAGCGCCGATCTGGACCATTCCGTTGCCCGCCCTCGCCCACGGATTCGCAGTCCTGGCTGCCGGCGATCGGGGAAGCGCGGCCGAGCGGGTGGGCACCGCCATGATGAGCCGCCCAGAGTATGTCGGCGGCAGCCACCGCGATGTGACGTCGTTGATGCGTGGCGTGCCCGGGTTGTTGGCCAAGGATGGCGCTGAAGGTGTCTACGCTGCCGCCCTGCCTGATGGCCGCGGACTCGCCTTCAAGATCGAGGACGGTGCCAGCCGCGCCCGCCCCGCCGCGATGGCTGAAGTGCTGACCCAACTGGGTGTGCCGGCTGCAGAGTTAGCGGAACTTCGGTCCTGGGAGCCGGTTCTCGGCGGGGGTCAGACCGTGGGCGAATTCCGGGTGCACGGTCAACTCCGACGGCTTCCAGGCGGCTAGTGCTTGCTGGCGTGATGCAGATCACCGACGCTCCAGGCGTGAGGGTGTTTGCAATTGCAAGCATCTGGGTAACAATTAAGTATGTCCAAGCTCGACGTCAGCTCGCTCGGGGAGTACATCCGCGAGCAGCGCAATGCGGCGCAGATATCGCTGCGGCAACTTGCGCGCACAGCTGGTGTGTCGAATCCGTACCTGAGTCAGGTGGAACGCGGTCTGCGAAGGCCGAGCGCGGAGATCCTGACCCAGATTGCAGGGGCGCTCCGCATTTCCGCGGAAACCCTCTACATCCGGGCCGGACTGCTCGAAGAACCGGGCAGCGAACGGGTGCGGGACGCGATTCTGCAGGACTCTTCGTTGACCGAGCGTCAGCGGCGGGCACTGCTGGAGATCTACTCAGCCTTCCAGGTTGAGAACTCCGACGAGCAGGACGAAGTCACAGCCGCAACCGTCGGCTGAGAACCCCAATGGAGAGTGAAGGGAACACCATGGCCACCAGCGCCACGCCCGCGTCCGACAAGGTGACCGCGGCAAAGAAGACCACGACCCGCAAGGCCACCGCAGCGAAGAAGGCGACCGCCACCAAGGCGACCACCGCCAAGAAGGCGACCGCCAAGAAGACCGCAGCGGTGAAGAAGACAACCGCCCGCGTAACCGCCGGCAGCAAGACCACGGCCCGCAAGACCGCCGACAGCAAGAGCGCCGCGACTAAGACCGTGAACGCCTCTGTTGATGCGGCGACCAAGACGGCCAACGTCGCCAAGGATGCCGCCACTAAGACGGCAACTGCTGCCAAGGATGCGGCCAGCCAGACCGCGACCGCTGCCATGGAGGGCGTCACCGCCACCAGCAAGAGCGGCCGGTCCTTCCTGGAGTCGCTCCGCGAGTTCAACCTCAGCGACCTGACCTCGTTGGACCTCTCGAAGATCGAGTTGCCCACGGTGTCCGAGCTGAGTGCCGACCTGACCGAGGCCCTCGAAGATGTGCAGGCGGCAGTCGTCTCCGTGCCGTCCCGCGCCAACGAATTGGTCGTCGACCTGCGCGAGAAGACCGACGCGCTGGCTGAGGATCTGCGGGAGCGCACCGACGCCCTCGCCGATGACCTGCGCAAGCGCACCACCGAGACGGTCACGTTCGTTCGCGAACTGATCGGACTGTAAGGCCACTCGGCCATCCGGAACAGGCGGCGGTCGTCGGGGATATCCCCGGCGGCCGCCGCTGCAATTCAGCACCGCTGACGTACCCTTACCGCATGACCGGAATCGTCGCACTCATCGTCACCGTCGCCAGCTGGGCGCTCGCCGCAATGGCGGTGTTCGCCCTAGTCGACTGCATCCGCCGACCCACACCCGCCTTCCCGGCCATCGGGCGGCTCACCAAGCCGCTCTGGCTGGCCATTCTGGTGGCTAGCCCGCTGCTGATCCTGTGGAACCCGATGTCGATCTTCGGGATCGCCGGGATTGTGGCCGCCAGCGTCTACCTCGCCGACGTCCGACCGCGGATTCGGGAACTCACCGGCACCTGAGCTTGGGCAAGAGGTAGGGATAGGTGTGGGTATTTTCGTCGGCTCCTTCCGGCACGCTGTGTAGTGGAAGCAGTGGAGGGAGGGCGACGGCGATGCCTGCCAGCCCGGCCTCCTGCCCGAATAGGGACACTGCCTAGGTCTAGCCGACCGGCGGACCGGCACCGCGCACCCAGATTCAAGTCGTGAAGTAGTGCTAGCGGAACAAGCCGGGAAGCTCGGTCTTCGCCCAGGTTGGCAACCTAGATCTCTTCGACACCGCATCGAATGCGGCTCGAAGTTCCCGGCGGCTCGTGTAGATGCCTGACTTCGCGCACATGCTCAACAGGTCCAGGGTGTCCAAATTGGTGAATTCCTGTTCCCGCGCCCATCGTGCGCCTGCGCTGTCGTCAATGGCCACAACCACGGTGAGTCCCGCGGCTTGGAAGGACAGGGCGTGTGCGATGACGAATGCCTCGCCAAGATCATGCGTATCTTCGAGAAGTTCGTCGTCCTGACGGTCCAGCAGCCGGGCAGCATTGGCGACCAAGACCGGGTCTGATGCGTGCGTCACGGGCGGCAGCACCAAGACGGGCCCCACACGTGACAACCACTCCCACCGAGTCCGAACCGTTGGCATGCGATTCTTTGCCGCCCACCGATGGATCTCCTCCTCGACCACGTGCGGCACACACCACTGGAAGTGACTCAACTTGTCAGAGATGAGCTTCCGCAGCTGCCGATGCTGGTCGGATGCGAGGAACCCGATGAGAACACCCGCGTCCCCCACGAGAATGTGCAAGGCCCGGCTTCGCGTGTTCACCCGGCTGGCGTCAGCAACTGGTCAAGGTCTGCCCTGCTTCGCACAAGCCGTGTTTGGTCCCGGCGGTGAATTCCGGCGTCCCTAAGCGTCACCAAGAGTTCCCTGGGATCATCGCCTGACAGTCGGGCCAGAGATCGTATTCCGATGGCATGGTCCTGCCAGCCTCGCAGCGCCCGTCCCGCCAGATGTGCAGAGACGCGCTGAGTCTGGGCAGCCACCTCTTCGGAGTACCGCCGCTTCCACCAGCCACCCGCGGCGGCCGCATGGCGAGACGTCAACTTGGCAAATCGGCGCACTTCCATCTCCGGGATGTGTCCGGCACGCTTGAGCTGAATGGCGGCCACGTGCGGGCTAATTCGGTATCGCCAGGCCAACTGTCCGACCGACAGTTCGTCCCAGGGGCCGGACAAGCGGGCGGCATCGGCCAGCGGCAGTAGCAGGTGTCTAGCGAACGCGTTCGCGGCTGTTTCAGATGTCTTACTGGGGGAGCCTTCGCCAATGAGCAAGTGTTCATCGGACGCGACCAGATGCCCCACCTCATGTGCCAGTGTGAAGCGCTGTCGTTCGAATTCTCCTGAGAGATTCACCGCCAGGACGGTTGTTCCCACCAGGGAGTCGGATAGGTAGAGCCCATCAACAGCCGAGGGTAGGCACACATGAGCGACATAGGCTCCAATGTTGTCCTCAACCACCGCGTCAAGGTCCAGTAGCGGACCAGATGCGGCTCCCCATTGCGACCGAAGGCTTTCGGCTGTTCTTCGACCCCAATCTTCGGCGGTCTCCTGACGGTCGCGGGGATGGAACACGTCGGCCAGCTCCTGAGCTCCAGCGACATCGGCTGCGTTGAGGCGTTCCTCAATCTCCAAGACGTGCATTACTGCGTCCACGGCCGCAGGAGCGTCCGCGTCCTCGCCGGCTCGCGCTGCGGCAACGATGCGGTCGCGCATGGGTGATCCTTCCAGGAGCCACGTCACACGCACGTCCAACACTCGAGCGATACGCGCGAGGTCCTCGACATGCACACGTCTGCCCGGGTCAGTCTCAATGCGGTGTACCCGCGACTGCGCCAACCCGGTAGCGGACGCCAGGTCACGTTCGGTTAGACCCGCGGTGAGACGCCGGTCACGTACACGAGCCCCGATCTCGGCGGCATCATACTTGGCGCCCATGGCACCTCCTACACTTATTGAATCAGAATAGCACTCTTTGATTCACTTTCCGTGGTTGCCGCCGTAGTTCAACCCAGTGCGCTGTGGGCGAGCATGAAGCCGTGTCCAATCGGACAAGGCACGCCCGATGTGGGCACAGCCGCTGAGTATGTGGCGCGCGTTCACCAGGTCGCTGTGTGCGGTGTCCATTGGTAGCCGTCCCAGTATCGTTGTCCCATTCCATCTGGGTCCGGATACCAGCCTGCCGGCACTGTCGGGGCATGCTGCTGTACTGGCGTCGGCCGCTGACCCTGTGTTGGTTGCTGTATCGGTGTGGCCTGCTGCGCCGAGGTGGCAGCCACGGCTGGGGTGGTCGTTTCGGAAGCTCCGGTGAGGTCGATGGGGAAGCAGCCAACTTCGCCACTCAGCTTCTCCCGCGAGGCTTCCCTTTCGTCTCGGTCTGACCATTCGTCGAGCAGGTACTCGGCGGAGCTGACCGTGTTGTCGGCGCTGTCGGATAGCTGTTCGACCATTTCGTCCAGGTTCCGGTTGTCCAGTTTGACGTCAATGTTGGTCCGAACTTCTTCAACGCGGCCGGGCTGATGGCGGCTTTGGCTGCGGCTATCTGTTTCGCTGCTGGTTGCGGCGCTTCGCCGTCCCAAATGATGGCTTGACTGCTTGTGGGCAGGCACATGACTCCGATGGCTTCCCGCTGCCAGTTTTGCCAATACTCCAAGGTGACGTATCCGGTGACCGGTCCGGACCGACCGTCTGTCTGGCGCCCATCTGTCTGGCGTCCATCTGCTTGGAGTTGCGAATGAATGAGATGGGGAATGCTCAGCCCAAGGTCCAATCCGCAGCCGGATGATGCCGCCCGAGTCCCGCCGTTTTCTGACCTTTCAACTCTTTCCTCGGTAAGCAAGCGCCGCGCGCACGGCGCCATGAAAGTCTCACAGGTTGGGTTCGGCCGCTCTTACGTTCGTCGTGGCTGCCGGGCCTTCGACCTGTTGAGCAGCCCAATTCCACGCACCGAAAAGGCAACCCAATGTCTCCTACCTACGCCGAACAGGCATAGTTGGCTGTCCCCGCCACACCGCAACCTACCCTTCGCCGCAGGCGAGAAGGGGTGGAGTGAAGCCAGTGTTGCCCGACAGCCGTCCGGATGCCTCACCCAGTATCGGCACGACACGCCAAACGCCCAGTTCCGGTGTGGGAACTGGGCGAATGCGATCTACTTCGAGTAGGTGAACCTTAGCTCGGTTACACAGAGTGAGCGGTTTCAGGCCAGAATAACAACACTTCACCCCTACCTTTTGCCGAACTCACGTGGCAACTGAGCGTCTGCTCAGATCTGCGGCACGGTCTCCAACGCCGCCGCGAACCGCTCGGGGCTGACAGCCTCGTCGGTCATCTGTCCGTTCAGGTAGGCGTCGTAGGCCGCCAGGTCGAAGTGTCCGTGGCCGCAGAGAGCTGTCAGGATCACCGTCTCCTCGCCGGTCTCCTTCGCCCGCTCCGCTTCCCGAATCGCCAACGCGAGTGCGTGGGTGGGTTCGGGGGCCGGCACGATTCCCTCGGTCCGGGCGAACTGGATCGCCGCTGCGAAGCACTCCGTCTGCGGCACCGCCTCGGCCTCCATGTACCCCTCTTCGTACACGTGTGAGATCAGCGGCGCCATCCCGTGGTATCGCAACCCACCTGCGTGGATCGGGTCCGGCACGAAGTCGTGACCCAGCGTGTGCATCTTCATCAGCGGGGTCATCCCGGCCGTATCACCGAAGTCATAGGCGTAGACGCCCTGCGTCAGCGACGGGCAGGAGGCCGGCTCTGCCGCGAGGATCCGCGGCGAGATCTTGCCCGCCAGCTTCTCCCGCAGGAACGGGAAGCTCAGCCCGGCGAAGTTGGAACCGCCGCCGGTGCAGCCCACGATCAGGGTCGGGGTGTCCTCCGCTTTGGCCATCTGCAGCAGGGCTTCCTCGCCAATAATCGTCTGGTGCAGCAGCACGTGGTTGAGCACCGAGCCGAGCGCGTACCTGGTCTCCGGATCGCTAGCGGCGACTTCTACAGCCTCCGAGATGGCGATACCCAGCGAGCCCGACCAGTTGGCCGGATCGGCCCCGAGCAGCCGACCCGCCTCGGTCAACTCGCTCGGGGATCGGTGCACGACCCCACCGAACGCCTCCATCATCAGCTTCCGGTAGGGCTTCGCGTCGTAGGACGCCCCGACCTGCCACACCTCACACTCGAGACCGAACAGGGCGGCCGCAAAAGCCAACGCGGTACCCCACTGGCCTGCGCCGGTCTCAGTGGTGAGCTTCTTGACCCCTTCGGCCGCGTTGTAGTAGGCCTGCGGGACAGCGGTGTTCGGCTTGTGCGAACCGGCTGGCGACAGGCCTTCGTACTTGTAGTAGATCCGCGCCGGGGTGCCCAACGCCTGCTCCAGCCGGTGCGCCCGGAACAGCGGGCTCGGCCGCCACTGGCGGTAGACATCCAGCACACCTCCCGGAATATCCACATAGCGCTCGGTGGTGACCTCCTGCTCGATCAGCGCCATCGGAAACAGCGGAGCCAGATCGGCCGGGCCGACCGGCTCGTGCGTGCCGGGGTGCAGTGGCGGGGGTGGCGGGGTCGGAAGATCCGCCACGATGTTGTACCAACGGGTGGGCATCTCGTCCTCGGACAGCTCGTACTTGTGTCGCCGGACGGTGTCATCCATATCAGCCATGGCAGCGACCCTAGCGACCCCGCGCTGCGAGGTCTGCTGAGGCCTCCTGTGAGCGGCCGCGAATGCCTACTCGGGCGTGATGGTCAATCCGGTCGACGCAGGACCGTCCAGCGCCTCGACCCGGACCGTCGAGCCGTCCGGCAGCGCACCCGAGAGGATCTCCTTCGCCAGCGCGTCGCCCACAGCCGTCTGCACCAGCCGCCGCAGCGGCCGGGCACCGTAGACCGGGTCAAAGCCGCGCTCGGCCAGCCAGCCGCGGGCAGAGTCACTGACGTCCAGCGTCAGCCTGCGGTCGTCCAATCTCCGCTGCAGCGACGCCAGCTGTAGATCCACGATGAAGCCCAGCTCCGCCATTGTCAGCGGGTGGAACATCACGACGTCGTCCAGTCGATTCAGGAACTCCGGCTTGAACGATGCTCGGACCACCTCCATCACCTGCGCACTGCGCTGCTCGAACGGTACGGCGGTGTCGATCAGGAACTGCGAGCCCAGATTCGAGGTGAGAATCAGGATCACGTTTCGGAAGTCGACGGTGCGACCTTGGCCGTCGGTCAACCGACCATCATCGAGTACCTGCAGCAGGATGTTGAAGACCTCCGGATGGGCCTTCTCCACCTCGTCGAGCAGCACGACCGAGTAGGGCCGCCGCCGGACGGCCTCCGTCAGCTGGCCGCCCTCCTCGTAGCCGACGTAGCCAGGAGGTGCGCCCACAAGCCGGGCGACCGAATGCTTCTCGCTGTACTCGCTCATGTCGATCCGAATCATCGCCCGTTCGTCGTCGAACAGGAACTCCGCCAGCGCCTTCGCCAGTTCGGTCTTGCCGACGCCGGTCGGTCCCAGGAATAGGAAGGAACCTGTGGGCTGGTTCGGATCGGAGATTCCGGCGCGGGACCGTCTGACCGCGTCGGACACGGTGGCGACGGCCTCGTCCTGGCCGATCACCCGGGCGTCCAGGTAGGACTCCATCCGCAGCAACTTCTCGGACTCGCCCTCCAACATCCGGCCAGCCGGGATGCCGGTCCAGGCCGAGACCACCTCAGCCACATCGTCGGCCCCGACCTCCTCGGAGACCATGCCGTCGCGGGCATTTGAGTCGGCGGTCGCTTCCTCCAATTCGACCTCCAGCCCGGGCAGTTCGGCGTAGAGGATCCGAGACGCCTGCTCGAAGTCACCGTCCCGCTGGGCCCGCTCGGCCACCGATCGCAGTTCGTCGATCCGAATCTTCAGGTCGCCGATCCGGTCCAGTCCGGTCTTCTCCTGCTCCCAGCGCGCCCGCAAACCACGCAGCGCCTCCTCCTTGTCCGCCACATCGGCCTGCAACTTCTTCAGCCGGGCCTTGGAGGCGGCATCGGTCTCGGCCGCCAGCGCCATCTCCTCCATCCGCAGCCGATCCACCTGCCGCTGCAGGCTGTCGATCTCCTCCGGTGATGAATCAATTGCCATCCGCAGCCGGCTGGAGGCCTCGTCCACCAGGTCGATCGCCTTATCGGGCAGGAACCGAGAGGTGATGTACCGGTCCGACAGGGTGGCCGCCGCCACCAGCGCGGCGTCTGCGATGGCGACCTTGTGGTGCGCCTCGTACTTCTCCTTGATACCGCGCAGGATGCCGATCGTGTCCTCCACGCTCGGCTCGCCGACGAAGACCTGCTGAAACCGCCGCTCCAGCGCCGGGTCCTTCTCGATCCGCTCCCGATACTCGTCCAACGTGGTTGCGCCGACCATCCGAAGTTCCCCCCGGGCCAGCATCGGCTTGAGCATGTTCCCCGCGTCCATCGCACTGTCACCGCTCGCGCCGGCGCCGACCACGGTGTGCAACTCGTCGATGAAGGTGATGATCTGACCGTCGGAGTTCTTGATCTCCTCCAGCACAGCCTTGAGCCGCTCCTCAAACTCACCGCGGTACTTCGCGCCGGCGAGCATCCCGCTCAGGTCCAGCGAAATCAACCGCTTGCCGCGCAGCGATTCCGGGACGTCACCATCGACGATCCGTTGCGCCAGACCCTCGACCACGGCGGTCTTGCCAACCCCCGGCTCGCCGATCAGCACCGGGTTGTTCTTGGTCCGACGGGACAAAACCTGCACCACCCGGCGAATCTCCGCGTCCCGGCCGATAACCGGATCGATCTTGCCCTCGGCCGCGCGTTCGGTGAGGTCGATCCCGTACTTCTCCAGCGCCTGGAAGCTGCCCTCCGGATCCCGGGTCTGCACCCGGTCGCCTCGCCGGACATTGGCCAATGCGGCCATCAGCGCATCCGGTCCGGCGCCGTTCGTGGCGAGCAGATCGGCAACTCCGGGACCGCCGTCGGCGGCCAGTCCGATCAGCAGGTGCTCGGTCGAGACGAACTCGTCGCCACGCTCCTTGGCGATGTCCTGCGCCTTCTGCAGCACCACGTACATCGCGCGCGACAGACCGGGCGTGCCGACGCTGCCGCCGGAGGCCTTCGGAAGGGCCGCCATCGTGCGCTTCACTGCGGTCGTCATCGCCGCTCGATCGGCACCGACGGCGTCCAGCAGGGCACTGGCTATCCCTTCGCCCTGACCCAGCAGGGCGTCCAGCAGATGTACCGGCGCCACTTCTGGGTTCCCGTTTGCGGCGGCCCGACGGACTGCTGCGCCGAGCGCGTCCTGGCTTTTGGTGGTGAATTCAATGTCCATGGTGTGACTCGTCTTTCGTGGTTCGGGTCAGGCCGTCGGGTCTGACTGTGGAGTGTTGGCTGCGGTCAGCGGCGGCGCTGCGGGCGCCACACGACCAGCGCGGTCGAGTTCTGACCCTCGGTCAGTTCGGCGAGCTTCGCTCGGAGTAGGTCCAGTTCCTCGGTCAGGGCGAGGACCCGCTGGATGCCGGCGAGGTTCATCCCCTCGGCCGCCAGCTGTTGGACCTCCCGCAGCCGGGCGATGTCCCGCATCGAGTAGAGCCGGTTCCGGCCGCTGGCCCGCCTCGGGCTGACGATTCCCATCCGGTCGTACTGCCGCAGCGTCTGCGGATGGAGTCCCGCCAACTCCGCCGCCACCGAGATCACGTAGACGGGTGCATCTTCCGGGATGAAGTCCCGAACCCGCTGGGCGGTCATCGCTGGCCGCCGAACTGGGACATCAGATCCGCCCGCGGGTCATGGCTCTGGGCAGATCGGTACGCAGTCAACGCTTCCCTCGCGGCGTCGTTCAACTGCGGCGGCACGGCCACCCGAACCGTCACCAGCAGGTCGCCCTTCGTGCCGTCCCGGCGGGTCGCGCCGCGGCCGCGGACCCGGAAGGTCCGACCATTCGCGGTACCGGGCGGGAGGTTCAACGTGACCAGCCCGCCGCCCAGCACGGGTACCTTCACGTGGGCGCCAAGTGCCGCCTCATCGAAGGTCACCGGCAGCACGAGCTCCAGGTTGTCGCCCGATCGCGTGAACACCGGATGCTTGTCGACATGCACGCGGATGTAGAGATCGCCGTCTGGGCCGCCGCCCTCCCCCGGTCCCCCCTTGCCTTTCAGCCTGATCCGCTGATCATCCTTGACGCCCGCGGGCACCCGGGCGTTGACGGTGCGGGTGCTCTGCGCCCGGCCACTGCCGAAGCAGGTCATGCACGGATCGTCGACCACGAGTCCGCGGCCCAGGCATTCGTCGCAGGGCTCGCCGAGGGCGAAACCGCCGGCGTTGCGGACGGTCTGACCGGTGCCTTGACAGGTGGGACAGACCCGGGGAGTGGTGCCGGCCTTCGCGCCGGTGCCATGGCAGCTGCCACACGCACCCTCGGAGGAGAGCCGGAGCGGCAGGGTGACGCCGTCGAGGGCCTCGGTGAAGGAGATGTTGACATCCGACTCGATGTCCTGGCCGCGCCGGGCCCGGGCACGAGGTTGCCCTCCGCCACGGTTGAACAGACCCCCGAAGGCATCGGAGAATCCGCCCGCTGCCTGGCCGGCTCGACCGAACAGGTCGCCAAGATCGGAGGGATTGAACGATCCGCCCTGACCACCACCGCCAGTACCCGGGAACCGGAATCCGCCGCTGCCCATGGCCGAGCGCAATTCGTCATATTCCTTGCGCTTCTCCGGGTCGCCGACAACGTCGTAGGCCTCACTGACAGCCTTGAACTTGTCCTCGGCCTTCGGATCCGGGTTGGTGTCGGGATGGAGCTCCCGGGCGAGCTTGCGGAACGCCTTCTTGATCTCGGCGCCCTCGGCACCCTTGGAGACGCCGAGGTCGGAGTAGTAGTCCTTCTCCAGCCAGTCTGTCTGGCTCATCAGCGTCCCTCCTTCCGGGTCACTCGGTTACGCCCACTCGCGCCGGTCGGATGATCCGGTCGCCCAGCCGGTAACCCGGCTGGTAGATCGAACTGCAGATTGGCTGCGAGAGTCCCTCTCCCTCAGCATGGGTCATTGCCTCGTGGATTGCCGGGTCGAACGGGTCGTCAACCGCCCCGAAGCTTTCCACCTTCAACTTGCTGAGAGCGGCGGTCAGATTGTCGGCCATCGCCTTCACCGGACCGTCGAGTTCGCCGTGACTGCGAGCTCGGTCGATATCGTCGAGGGTTTCCAGCAATGCCGAGATGACTTCCACCCGACCTCGAACCTTCGCTTCGGCCAACTCCCGCTGGGTGCGATCGCGGTAGTTCTTGTATTCGGCAGCAAGCCGCTGCAGGTCCTCGGTGAGTTCGGCGACCTGCGCCGCTGCGACCACCAGTTCCGCGGCATCGGTTACCGCGTCATCGGCTGCTGCGTCATCGGCTGCTGCGTCTTCGGCCGCTGCGTCGTCGGCCGGGTCAGCCGGATCGTCCGCGGCCGCCGGTTCGGCAGGGCCGGGTGCCGCGCCGGCCGGCGACCGGACCGCCCCCGTTTCGGGGTCGATCCGGCGCCGGTCGGTGATTCGCACCGACTCGGAGTTCTGTTCGAACTCCTCCGAGCGCTCTTCGGGAGAGGTCACTTCTTGTCCTTGTCGTCCTCGTCCACGATCTCGGCATCCACGACGTCATCGTCGGGGGCACCGGAGGCGCTGTCGCTCGCCGCACCGCCATCGGCACCCTCGGCCGCTGCGGCCTGCTGGTACATGGCGGTCCCGAGCGCTTGGCTGGCGGTCGCCAGCTTCTCGCTCGCGGACTTGACGGCGTCGACATCGTTGCCTTCGAGCGCCTTCTTCAGCTCAGCCAACGGTTCGGTGACGTTGGCCTTCGCATCCGCGGGGATCTTGTCATCGTTGTCGGCGAGGAACTTCTCAGTCTGGTAGACCAAGCTCTCGGCTCCGTTGCGAACCTCGATCTCCTCACGTCGACGCTTGTCCTCCTCGGCATGTTCCTCGGCCTCGCGCATCATCCGCTCGATGTCGTCCTTCGGCAGCGAGGAGCCACCGGAGATCGTCATCGACTGCTCCTTGCCGGTGCCCCGGTCCTTGGCGGAGACGTGCACGATGCCGTTGGCGTCGATGTCGAAGGTGACCTCGACCTGCGGAACGCCGCGGGGCGCGGGCGGCAAGCCGGTCAGCTCGAACGTGCCGAGCTTCTTGTTGTAGGCCGCCATCTCTCGCTCGCCCTGGTAGACCTGGATGAGCACACTCGGCTGGTTGTCATCGGCAGTTGTGAACACCTCGGACCGCTTGGTCGGGATCGTGGTGTTGCGCTCGATCAGCTTCGTCATGATGCCGCCCTTGGTCTCGATTCCGAGACTCAATGGCGTCACGTCGAGCAGCAGCACATCCTTGACCTCGCCCTTGAGCACACCGGCCTGCAGGCTGGCGCCGATCGCGACGACCTCATCCGGGTTGACGCCCTTGTTGGGCTCCTTGCCGCCGGTCAGGTTCTTGACCAGATCGCTCACGGCCGGCATTCGGGTGGAGCCACCGACCATCACCACCTGATCGATGGCGGATACCGAGACGCCGGCGTCCTTGATCACCTGATGGAACGGCGCCTTGCAGCGATCCAGCAGGTCCTGGGTGAGCTTCTCGAACTGCGAACGCGAGAGGGTCTCGTCCAGGAACAGCGGGTTTTTGTCGGCATCAACTGTGATGTAGGGCAGGTTGATGGAGGTCTGCGCCGAGCTGGAGAGCTCGATCTTGGCCTTCTCCGCGGCTTCCCGGAGCCGCTGCATCGCCATCTTGTCCTTGCTCAGGTCGATTCCGTGGGCATTCTTGAAGGTGCTGACCAGATGGTCGACGATGCGCTGGTCCCAGTCGTCACCACCGAGGTGGTTGTCACCACTGGTGGCCTTCACCTCGACCACACCGCCGCCGATGTCCAGCAGCGAGACGTCGAAGGTGCCGCCGCCCAGGTCAAAGACCAGGATCGTCTGCTCCTCGTCGCCCTTGTCCAAGCCGTAAGCGAGGGCCGCAGCGGTGGGCTCGTTGATGATGCG
>CAZJNU010000071.1:0-13777 GCA_964547485.1 uncultured Actinomycetes bacterium | reverse complement strand
CCCGACACCCGGGTGGGCTGCCGACACCGACAACCCACCCGGGCATCAGGCGCGCAGGCTAGTGGAGCCAGTGGACGTCGAGCCACGGAATCCCTGGTGGCTAGTTCCAGCCTGACCAATCGGCCCGCGCCCCCTGTGAGGCGGGACTGTTGTGTGGGTCTCGGAGTAACGTCACATCCAGCAGTCGTCGAAGGGGCGACGGACGGAAGGAGTCGACATGACTGACCCGCGCGCCAAGCACGTTGCCAAAATTATCGAACCGCTCCTTGTCAAGCCCGGTTCGAAGGTGACCCTGGCGAAGGACTTCGATCCAGGCTTCACAGCTGAGTTCGTTAGCAAGTCCGAGGCTGTCGATCTGCTCCAACTGGGAGTGGAACTCCTTGCTGAGTACCAGGATCGGTTGGCAGCGCAAGACACTTGGGGCGTGCTCATGTGTCTGCAGGCGCTCGACGCTGCGGGAAAAGACGGAACCATCCGACATGTCATGAGTGGTGTCAATCCGCAAGGGGTAAGCGTCAGCAGTTTCAAGGTCCCCTCGGCGGAGGAGCTGGACCACGACTACCTGTGGCGGTACGCGACTCGGCTACCCGCGCGGGGCGATATCGGAATCTTCAACCGCTCACACTACGAAGAAGTGTTGGTTGTCCGAGTGCACCCGGCGATCCTGGCTGCGCAGAAACTGCCAACTGGTGCTATCGGAGGGGATATCTGGAAGCGACGTTATGAAGAAATCAACGACTGGGAACGCCATCTGACAAGTAACGGCTTCAAGGTTGTGAAGGTATTCCTCAACTTGTCCAAGGAGGAGCAGCGCAAGAGGTTTCTGAAGCGAGTCGACCTTCCCGACAAGAACTGGAAGTTCTCGTCCAACGATGCCAAGGAACGAGAGTTCTGGGACGACTACCAGACGGCATTCTCAGAGATGCTGACCCACACCAGCACGGAATGGGCGCCCTGGTACGTCGTCCCTGCCGATCACAAGTGGTACGCGCGACTCTGCGTCTCGGCCGTGCTGGTGAACACTCTGATGGAGATAGATCCGCACTATCCGACGGTCGGGCCCGAGAAGTTGCAGGATCTCGCGAACACTCGGGTCATGTTGGAAGCTGAAGCGCCGGCGGGTGCGTCAGCGGATCCATTCCAGGCCCAGTTGCAGGCGGATGCAGACAAGCAGAAGGAGAGAAAGGAGCGCAAGCGTCAGCGGGGAGCCAAGAAGAAGTCGAGGAAGTAGCCCAGGTACCGAGGCTGGGCCGCCGGGTCCCGCCGACAGCCAACCCGAAGGTGCGGAGGATTAAGTAGAGGAGGGGGTCTGATGTCCCAGTTGAAGCACATCGATCCGGACAAGATGTGGTTGCGTCGAAAATTGCTCGTCCCACTCTTCAACAATCCTGCTGGCTATTGGTACCTGACGAGAGTCGCGCCCAGGATCGATTCGACCGTCACTCCGGCGACACGTGCGTGGCTGAGTTCGGCGCCGGGGACTCCGCTCCTGCTCATGACCCACACGGGGGCGAAGTCCGGGATTCGGCGAACGATTCCATTGCTCTACTGGTCTCGCGGGGACGACGTGATCCTGATGGCGTCGAACTTCGGTCGGGAAAAGCACCCCGCGTGGCTATTCAACCTGCGGGCACATCCCGAGGTGACATTGGAGTTCCGCGGCAAACGAGGTCAGTACTGTGCGCGGGTCGCCGAGGGCGCTGAACACGACCTGCTGTGGGAGAAGGCAAAGGACTTTGTCGCGAACTACCGCTCCTACGAGCAGCGGGCAGCGGGAAGTCGGGATATCGAGGTCGTCGTGTGCGAGCCCATCCTTCCTTGAAAGGCCGTCACAGAGACCCAGTCGGCGTTGAGGAGGTGTCATCGATCGCTCGATCTGCCGGTCAGCTGGCAGTGAGACCCAATTGCCACGCGGACCTGCACGACGTGACAGGCTAGGTGGGTGACTCAGCAGCAACAGCCCACTTACCGATGGGCCTACGTGGAGATGCTCCTCTCCAGTCTCCTGGGACTTGTCGCTTCGCTGGTGCTTTCGGCGGATGCTGTGGTCCTGGCTGCGGACCCGAATGCCGCGCTCTCCTGCAATCTGACTGCCAAGATCTCGTGCGGAACAGTCGGAACAGCGTGGCAATCCAGCCTGCTCGGGTTCCCCAACGCCTTCCTCGGCCTGATCGCCGAACCAGTCGTCATCACGATCGCCGTTGCCGGATTGGGCGGGGTGCGATTCCCGCGCTGGTTTATGAATGGTGCCCAAGTGGTCTATTCGATCGGCTTGGTATTCGCCTACTGGCTGTTCTACCAAGCCTATTTCGTGATCGGCGCCCTCTGCCCCTGGTGCTTGCTAATCACCGTCACCACGACGTTGGTGTTCTTCTCGATGACCCGGATCAACATCCTGGAGGGCAACCTCGGCTCCTATCTCCAGAAGCGACTTGCCTATCCACTTCGGGTGGGGATGGACGTGGCGTTGGCAGCACTCTTGGTCGCTGTTCTTGCGGCCGCGGTGATCGTGGGCTACCTCTAGGTAGGTGACCCGCGGGGACACAGGCAACCTCCAGTCGAACTGTCAGGGGAGTGACATGGATACCCAGCGACACGCAGGTCGGACGGCGTTGGTCACCGGCGCAGGATCGGGTATCGGGCGGGCCACGGCGATCCGGTTGGCGCAAGAGGGTGCGCGTGTGGTCGGCTGCGACATTGCTGAGGCCGGTCTGTCCGCCACCGAAGGTGAACTGGCCGACGCTGGTGTAAAGGCAGACCTTCACCTGGTTGACATTACAAGTCAGTTAGACATTGACCGGTTGCTGCGGTCCATTTCCGAGCCGGTGGACCTGTTGGCGAATGTGGCAGGGATCATGGATCACTTCGTACCGCTGTCGGAGGTTGACGACTCCTCGTGGGAACGTGTGATGTCGGTGAATCTCACCGGCGTCATGCGACTGACCCGCGCCGTGCTGCCGGCGATGCAGCAGGCGGGGTCTGGGGCGATCGTCACTGTTGGCTCGGAAGCATCGCTGCGCGCGGGAGCTGCAGGAGCGGCGTACACGACGTCGAAGCATGCCGTGATCGGGCTCGTCAAGCATGTGGCGTACTTTTACGGACCGCTCGGGATTCGCTCCAATGCAGTGCTGCCGGGCGCGGTCGCCACCGGCATTGGAGCCTCCGCCGCTCCCACCTCGGATTGGGCGATCGAGCGGGCGATGGCGGCATTGGGCACGATGGGCCCGGTGGCTGATCCGGTGCAGATTGCCAGCGCGATCTCCTGGCTCGGATGCGACGAAGCCTCGAACATCAATGGTGCCATCATGACCGCTGACGGTGGTTGGTCGACTGCCTGATGGCGTACCTCTCAATCAGTCCGGGTTGTCGCCGAAATCAGTCCCGTACTTGGCCGGAAACGAGCACGGGGCAGGGGGCGTGACGGACTATGTAGTCCGACACCGACCCCATCATGGCGCGAATGAAGCCACCCCTGCCACGCGTGCCGACGATGATCAGGCGAGCACCCTCATCTGCGGCATACTGGCAGACGCTCTGTCCGGGCAGCCCCGTCAGCACCTTCGTCGCGAGTTCAGGACGCCCCAACGCAGTGGCGGCCTCGGTCAGGATGACCTCACCCGCGGCGACCGCGTGGCGTCGTTCCTGGTCGAATTGCTCCACCGACATCACTGGCCCTGCGAAGCCGGCGCCAGTGACCATTGTCGGGTCAGGTTCCGGAACAGACATCACCAATACGATGTCCAACGGCGAGTCACCAAGCGACGCGAGGCCACGCCTGATCGCATTCACCGACAATTCCGACCCATCTGTGCAGCACACCACTTGATCAGCCATATCTGAATCGTATCTGGCCGTGCTCTCGGGCAGACTCTGACACGATCGACTGGGTGGCTATGCCCAGTCACGCAGCTCGAACCGGGAAGGAGGTGGAGCGGGAACCATGGAGTGGCTACTGCTGGCTGTGTGTGTACTGCTGGTGGCTTCGCAAGCGGTCTTCGTCGCCGCCGAATTCTCATTCGTTACCGTCGATCGGGCAATAGTGGAGGCGGCAGCGGAGGCTGGTGATCGCCGTTCTCGCGGTGTCTTGGGTGGCTTGAAGACCCTTTCTACCCAGTTGTCCGGCGCCCAGTTGGGCATCACCGTCACTTCTCTGGTGGTCGGATTTCTGGCCGAGCCGTCGATCGCGGTCCTCATCTCGACCCCGTTGACCGCGATCGGCGTGCCCGAGTCCGCGGTCGGCCCTGTCGCAGTCGTGCTGGCCCTGCTGATCGCCACCGCGTTCCAGATGGTGATGGGCGAACTGATCCCGAAGAACCTGGCCATCGCGCGACCACTGCCGGTCGCGCGTGCTGTTGCAGGCCTGCAGACAGGCTTCACTCGCGTCACCGGGCCGCTGATCAAGTTCCTCAACGGCAGTGCCAACCTGCTACTCCGGCGGATCGGGGTCGAACCCTCCGAGGAGCTTGCCGCGGGTCGTTCGCCGGCGGAACTCGTTTCGCTGGTCCGCCGCTCGGCCGAGGTCGGCACGCTGGAAGCGCCGACGGCGGAACTGCTCGACCGTTCGCTGCACTTCGGTGACCGCACCGCGGCCGACGTCTTGACACCGCGGCGACGAGTGCGGTTCGTCGACCAGTCGGCGACCATTTCCGAGTTGGTTGAGCTCGCCAGGCGCTCTGGCCATTCCAGGTTTCCGGTGACAGGTGACGGCGGGGCCGACGACGTTCGGGGCGTAGTTGAGTTGCGGTCGGCCCTCCGAGTTGCACACGGCGAGCGGGACACGACCCCAGTCTCTGACGTCGCCGAACCGCCGGTGCTGGTGCCGGAGACCCTCGGGCTGGACGTGATGCTGCAGCGGTTGCGAACGGGGAGCGGCCAACTGGCAGTTGTCATCGACGAGTACGGCGGTACCGCCGGGATCGTCAGTTTGGAGGATCTTGTCGAGGAGTTGATCGGCGAGGTTGAAGACGAGCACGACCGAGTCGCTCCCCGAATCCGGGAGTTGGCCGAAGGCAGATTTGTCATTTCTGCTCTGCTGCGGCCCGATGAGGTGGACCAGTTGGGAATCCTGGTCCCGGAGTCCGACGAGTACGAGACTCTGGGGGGATTCGTCAACGAAGAACTGGGCAGGATCGCTCGCGCCGGCGACGTCGTCGCAGTTCCTGGCTGGCAACTCGAGGTCACCCGGATGGACGGTCTCCGGATCGACTGGTTGCGCGCGGAGCCGACGCCAGGGCGACCGTCCGGCAAAAGGAAGTCACGCGAGGAACCATCGTGAGTGCTCCGATGACCATCCTGATCTCAGTCTTGCTGTTGGCCGGCAATGCCTTTTTCGTGGGCGCTGAGTTCGCACTGATATCCGCCCGGCGCTCCGCAATTGAGCCGATGGCGCAAGCCGGCCACAAGGGTGCAAGGAGAACTTTGGCCGCGATGGAACAAGTCTCGATGATGCTGGCGGGCGCTCAACTCGGCATCACGGTGTGTTCGCTGGGTCTGGGCGCGCTCGCCGAACCGGCGCTGGAGCACGCGTTGGAGCCGGTGGCGGAGGCCGTGGGCCTGCCAGACGCCCTCGTCGTGCCGCTGTCGTTTCTGCTGGGGCTGGCGATCGTGGTGTACCTGCACATGGTGTTGGGCGAGATGGTGCCGAAGAATATCGCGTTGGCGGGTCCCGAGCGGAGTGCGCTGGCGCTGGCACCGGCCTTGCGTGCCATCGTGATCGTCTTGAAGCCCGCGATCTGGGGTCTGAACGCGTTCGCGAATCTTGGACTACGGGTATTGCGGGTGACACCGAAGGAAGAAATCACGTCGTCATTCACCAGTGAGGAAGTTGCCTCGATGATCGCGGAGTCCAGGCGTGAGGGACTGCTGCACGCACACGAACACGGACTACTGCAACGGGCCATCACGATCACGCAGAAGGACGCCCAGCACCTTCTGCTGCCACTTGCCGACCTGGTGACCGTACCCACTGACATCACTCCGCGCGAAGTTGAGGAACTGACTGCTCAGACGGGCTTCTCCCGCTTCCCTGTTCTTGCGGGCAAGGGTGAGTTGGTCGGCTACCTGCACGTCAAGGACACCCTTCTGCCACCAGAGTCCGACCGGCTGGACCAACCCATTGACACCCGACTAATCCGGCCGCTGCCGGTGATCGGCGCGGAATCGAAGGTCACCGAGGTGGTGGCCGCACTACAACGAGAGGGCAGTCACCTGGGCCGGGTGGTGGCGGCGCCGGAGGGTGGCAGCGGGACTGCTGAGTCGCCCACTGGGGACTCAGCAGTGACCACCCTTGGTCTGGTTGCGCTCGAAGATGCTGTCGAGGAGTTGATCGGTGAGGTCCGTGACGGGGCTCACTCCTGAAGGCGCCCCGTCGATCGGCTCAGATCGCGTAGTCGGTGGTCTCCCACACTCCGTCGTCGCGATAGAGCGGTTGGCCGGGGGTAGCGCCACCGGATGCGGCCTGTTCGAGTGCCGCGACCCGACGCAGCAGTGACTTGACCGCAAACGCCAACGGATCAGGGTTCGAACGATCATCGGTTGACCCCGCGGGTGCCTCGCTCGAACCGCCAGTCGGAGTGGCCGAAGGTGCGGAGGGGGCCGCCTTGGCCGGGGTGCCTGCGGCTACCACCTGTCCGGGCACACCGACCACCACCGAGTGATCCGACACGGACTTGACCAGCACCGCGTTGGCCCCGACCCGGCTGTCGTGTCCGACGTCGATCGGACCGAGGAGTTTCGCCCCTGATCCCACCATCACCCGGTCCCCGACGGTCGGGTGGCGCTTTCCGTGGTCGAGGGAAGTACCACCCAGCGTGGCACCGTGGTAGAGGGTGACATCGGCACCAACCCGCGCTGTCTCACCGATAACGACGCCGGCGCCGTGGTCGATGAAGAGCCGCGGCCCGATGGTCGCGCCGGGGTGAATCTCGATCATGGTCGCAAACCGACTCGCCTGCGACAGGGCGCGGGCGGGGAACTTCGCGCCCATCCGCCACAGTTTGTTGCTGAGTCGATGGGTCCAGACGGCGTGGACGCCCGGGTACAACAGTGCAACCTCGAGCCGGTTTCGGGCGGCCGGATCCCGGTCGAGCACCGCGTCCAGGTCCTCGCGGATGGTGCGCAGGAACCGCACACGCATAACTGCCTCCCAGGTCGATGGTGCAGGGTGAGCCTAGCGGCAGGAGTCCGCCTCCGACGTGCCCTTGTCAGTCGGCCAGGCCGGCGAACAGTGCCGTGCTGAGGTAGCGCTCCCCGAAGGAGGGGATGACCACCACGATCAGTTTGCCAGCGTTCTCAGGTCTTGCGGCGACCTGCGAGGCAGCCCAGAGCGCTGCGCCCGAGGAGATCCCGACGAGCAGGCCCTCTTCGGTGGCTGCCTTGCGGGCAGTTGCAAGAGCGTCCTCATTGGCGACCTGCACGACCTCGTCGTAGACGTCGGTGTCGAGGATCTCCGGCACGAATCCGGCACCGATGCCCTGCAGCGGGTGCGGCCCCTTGACGCCGCCGGAGAGCACGGGCGACGCAGCCGGCTCGACCGCGATGACCTGGACGTCTGGCTTGCGTTCCTTCAGGACCTGGCCGACGCCGGTGATGGTGCCGCCCGTGCCGACACCGGAAATGAGGATATCGATTTGGCCGTCGGTGTCGTTCCAGATCTCTTCGGCGGTGGTGGCTCGGTGGATGGCGGGGTTGGCCGGGTTGGCGAACTGCTGCGGGATGAGGTATCTCGGGTCGCTCTTGGCGAGTTCCTCTGCGGCAGCGATGGCTCCACCCATTCCGTCTGGCCCGGGTGTCAAGATCAACTCAGCGCCGTAGCCGCGCAGCAGCATCCGTCGTTCGACACTCATTGTCTCCGGCATGGTCAGGACGATCTTGATACCTCGGGCAGCGCACACCATCGCCAACGCGATTCCGGTATTACCGCTGGTGGGCTCGACGATCACCGTGTCGGGGCCGATCAAACCCGCCTCCTGGGCGGCATCGATCATGGCTACGCCGATGCGGTCCTTGACGCTGCCAGCAGGATTGAAGAACTCCAGCTTGGCCACGATCTCCGCTTGGCCCTCGTCGGCCAAGGTCCGGATCCGCACCAGCGGAGTGTTACCGATCAGTTCGGTGATGTCATCAGCAATTCTCATGGCGTGATTTTCGCACCAGCGCCGACGCTCGTCTCCTCGGGGTGGCGACTGGCTCGCGTCACCCTGACCCGGGGACGTCGACGCAGCAGCGATTGCGCCCGGAATGCTTGGCCTGGTAGAGCGCTGAATCGGCGCGGGCCAGCAGCGCGCGCACGCTGTCGGCGCTGGCGTCATCAGAGGTGTCGCCGAGTTGTGCAATGCCGAGGCTGACCGTGACGGAGACTGGCTCGACCGGGGTTGCGATCGAAGCGCGTTCGACGTTGCTGCGAATTCGTTCCGCAACGATGCTGGCCTGTTGCCGGGGTGTCGCCGGCAGGAGCACCACAAACTCCTCGCCACCCCACCTCGCCACGATGTCCTGGGAACGGGTTGCATCATTGATGATTCCCGCGACCTCCGCCAGTACCTTGTCGCCGGCGTCATGCCCATGCGTGTCATTCACAACCTTGAAGAAGTCGATGTCGACCATCAGGGCGGATAGCGGGCGGGCCACCGGCGAGGCAGCCTCGGCAACGGCGTTCGCATGGGGCCAGAAACCGCGACGATTGAGTAGACCGGTGAGTTGATCGCTGATTGCCTGCTGTCGTGCCGTGTCGAACCGCAGCGAGTTCTCCACGGCGGTGGCGGCCGCGTTGACCAGCGCACTTGCCACGCGAAGGTCGGGTTCGGACTGCCACCGCTGGGCCGACAACAGGGTCACAGCGGCGACCAAGTGGTCGCGGCGGGTCATGTTGAGTGAAAGGCTGTGCTCCCGTCCGTGCGGGAGGGTACCCGCCTCGATGTCCTGATCGGTATCGGCGATGTGTAGCACCAACCCGGTGCAGGGGAGGATGGCCGCGATCAGGCCATACAGCAGCTTCGCAATCTGCTCCGCCTGCAGATTGGAGTTGAACGCTTCGGCGGCGTCGAGCAGAACTTGGATTTCACGCTTGGGCTTGGTCTCGGCGGCGAGTGCCTGCGCGAGGCGTTGACCTTCGAGATACAGGGCGCGGCTGTTCTTCTCGGCGATGGCCTCGGCCTGGGTCCGTGCGGATTGCTCCCGCAGAAGCCTACGTCGCAGGATCTCCACGTCGTCCATCTGCAACCCTCAGCCAGCGTGACGGATCGTAAAGACGGTCGTGTCCTGCCCGTCGGATTGCCGCACGACCTCCAACGGGGTACCGAAGTGCTCGACGCAGCCCGCGAGCAGGCCGGCGGCCAGATCTTGGAAACCCCTCGATGAGCGGTAGGTCATCGTCATCGTGTCCGGATCGACCTGCACACACTCGAACGAGGGAAGTTCAGCGTCCGGATACAGTTTCTGCACTTCCAGGTGCACATACCCGTCCACCAGTGAAAGGAACTCCGGTGCGGTGTCGACGCCTTCGAAGAACTCGGGATACTTGGCGAGGAAGACACCGAACAGGTGCTGTCCGAACGCGACAGTGAGATCCTGGCCGGGAACCCCGACTCGATCGCTGAGGGCAGAAATGAGTTCGTGCATCTCCTGGTGGTCGTAGGTCCCCACCGAGGTATACGCGCCGCCGGACTGAAGATCACAGTCGTCCAGGATGTCTTCGACAACATCCGGCGAGTAGTTCTTGCTCACCATGTCCAGGAATTCGGCGAACACCAGGCCTTTCATGGCACTCCATCCTGATCGCCTGCCCCCTAGGTATCACGGTATCGGAACACCGGTCGGTAACCATGCCAGCCAGCCATTGACGCCATAGACTGCTCACTATGGATGGCTGGATCTGGTGGGCGCTGCTGGCGGCGGTCCTGGTCGTCGCCGAGGTCGTGACCGGAACCCTGGTGCTGGTGATGCTGGCGGTCGGGGCGCTTGCCGCCGCCGCTGCTGCCGGGATCGGGGCCGGTGCTGGCGCGCAGGTGGCCGCGTTCGCAGTCGTGTCCGGGATCATGCTGCTGCTGGTGCGACCTGTCGCCGCCAGACATTTACGCCAGCCGCGCGACACACGTACGGGAGTGGCGGCCTTGGTGGGTGCCGATGCCGTGATCATTGTCGAGGTCACGCCGGACGACGGCCGGGTGAGGTTGGCTGGGGAGATCTGGTCCGCCCGCGCCTTTGACGGCGCCACAACTTTCCCGGTCGGAGAGCGGGTACAAGTCCTCGAGATCGAAGGGGCCACGGCCTTGGTGGGCTAAGTTCAGCCCCAACCGACAGGAGCAATGATGGAGACACTGATTGTCACCGTTCTGGTGGTCCTCGTAGTTGTGGTGCTGCTTGCCCGGAGCGTGCGAATCGTGCCGCAGGCCCATGCCGGCATCGTTGAGCGACTGGGTCGATATCAGCGCACGCTGGGTCCCGGTCTGACGCTGTTGATCCCGATGGTGGATCGGGTCAAACCGCTGATCGATATGCGCGAACAGGTGGTCTCCTTCGAGCCGCAACCGGTCATCACCGAGGACAACCTGGTGGTCAGTATCGACTCAGTCATCTACTTTCAGGTGACAGATGCGAAGGCTGCAACCTATGAGATCCAGAACTATCTGATCGGGATCGAGCAGATCACGGTCACGACCCTGCGCAACGTGATTGGTGGGATGGACCTGGAGAACACCCTCACCTCACGTGACCAGATCAACGGTCAACTGCGCGGGGTGCTTGACGAGGCCACCGGCCGCTGGGGGCTGCGGGTGAATCGAGTGGAGTTGAAGTCGATCGACCCACCCGCCAGTGTGCAGGAGTCGATGGAGAAGCAGATGCGCGCCGAGCGAGATAAGCGCGCGGCGATCCTGACAGCTGAAGGCAGTAAGCAATCGGCGATCCTGACAGCCGAGGGCCAACGGCAAGCATCCATCCTGACCGCGCAGGGGGATGCCGAAGCACAACAGTTGCGGGCCGCCGGTGAAGCGAAGGCGATCGCCGAAGTGTTTGAGGCCGTCCGAGCGCAAAACCCGGACGACAAGATGATGGCCTATCAGTTCATGCGGCACCTACCGGAGATGATGCGTGGCGATGCCCGGCAGGTGTGGGTGCTGCCGATGGAGTTCACCCGAGCGTTGGACTCGCTGTCCGGGGCCTTCGGCCCCCGTGATCGCGACGATTCCGGAACCATTGGGACGGTATGAATCGCGAGGCCCTCGGTGCCTCGGTGGGGGAGACCGGGCGCATCGCCGGCCTATTCGACCGGGTGTCCGGGCCCTACGACCGAGTTGGGGTCGATTTCTTCCGCCCGATCGCGGCGGGGTTGATCGAGTCGCTAGACCTTGTGCCGGGGCAGAGTCTGCTCGACGTGGGCTGTGGCCGCGGCGCGGTCCTGACATTGGCGGCGCCGACGTTGGGCCCCGGAGCGAGGGTGCTCGGGGTTGACCTCTCCCAAGGGATGCTCGATCGCGCGCGGGAGGAGTTGGACGATGCGGGGTTGGACTGGGTTGAGTTGGCCCGCGCGGATGGACAGCGGCTGGACGTGCCAGCCGCGTCGTTCGACGTGATCTCGGCATCGCTGGTGTTGTTCTTCATGCCGGATCCGCCCACCGCCTTGAAGTCGTGGTTCTCAGTGCTGACCCCCGGCGGCCGAGTGGGGGTTACGTCGTTCGGTGGCCGTGACCCACGGTGGGCTGAGGTCGACGATGTCTTCACGCCATATCTGCCCCCGGACATGCGGGATCCGCGGACGACCGGGGTCTCCGGACCTTTCGGCGCGGATGACGGAGTCCAGGCACTGCTGGCGGCAGCTGGCTTCGTCGATGTTCGAACAACGCACACCAACGTGGATGTGATCTTCGCAGATACCGAGCACTGGCGTACCTGGACGATGTCCACCGGTCAACTGGCGATGTGGAGAGCCGTACCGGAAGGGGACCGGCGAGCGGTGCTGGCGGTGGCTTCTCAACGGCTCCTGGAGTGCGTCGGTCCTGACGGTCGAATCCACCTGACCCAACAGGCGCGGAATACGGTAGGCACCAAACCCTGATCGTTGCGCAGCTGCAGTCGCGGTCGCCAGCAAGTGCTTGTCGTTCTCCCTCGGCGCCCGTAGTGTCGACGGAGGAGGCATCCGACGGGACGAGGATGGTCACGACGATGGAGCACCTGAGAATGCGGCGATGTGCCGGTGGGGTGGTCCTCGTTTCGGCGACGGCGGCTCTGTTGGGCACCGGCGCCGTTCCTGGCTGGGCAGCGTCGACCACGATCGCCGCCGCTGATGTCGCAAACACATCGGCCGAACTCGGGGAACCTCAACTGACGCTGCGGGAGTTGGCGGATCGGGCAGCGAGTGTGGCCCGCGAGGCCGTTGCCCTGAGAGACCTCCGTTCCCGCCAACTTTCCGTTAGCGCCACCAATGAACAGAGTGCGCGGGCACGCCTTGGGACGGCAGTTGTTGTGCGCGCCGCCGCCGCAACTGCCCGACTGGTCGCGGCCCGGGCGGCCGCCCTGGCGGTCGACGAGGAACAGCGAACCCGCGCGGCACACCTGTGGGCGCTGTCCAACCGAAACGCCCAGGCGGCGGCAGTAGTCACTCTCAGACGGCAGGCACAGTTGCCCTCGACCGATCCGGAAACTGCCCTGGCACTGCTGGCCCGCGCTCAGCATCGATCGGGTCTGCTGAAGCTGTGGCGAGCCAGGGCCGCCGCCACCCGGTTTCCCTATCTGCGCGCGACAGACCTCGTCATTCGTGCTGACGTCAGGGTGGCAGCCGCTGAGGCGGCCTTGGCGAGCGCACGGCAGCGGGAGAACGCGGCTCTGTCGTTCGCTCGGGTTGCGCAGTTGGAGTACCTGGGTGCCATCCGGAATCGGGATGCCGCGGCTGCGGCGGCGCTGGCTGCATCTCTCCGGGCCGCACAAGCCGTGCAGGCTGCCCCTCGGGTTGGCGGCGGCGCGGTTTTCGCGGCGGTGAGCGAGGCGTGGTCGTCGATGACGTGGACGCTGTATGACCACCACAACCGGGTTGACGCGAAGGCTGGCCGCTACCAGTTCGACTGTGTCGGGATGACCAACCATTTCCTCAAGACCGCGGCCCCGGAGGCGAATGCCGAGCTTCGCCAGGTCGAGGGCATCCCAGTCGGGCGGGTGCCCAAGCCCGACAAGGTGGTGGATTTCATCCGTCGGATCCCCACCGGCGGCACCACCCGTTGGCAGCCGATCTCCACGACCACCGGAATCCGGGCCGGCGACCTGCTCGCCGTTGGCAGTCGTGGGCTCGATGTCGGCCATGCGGCGATCGCCGCCGCGCCCCCCAGTCGGCTACCGGACGGTTCCTACTCACTGGTCATCTACGACTCGACCGGCTTAACCCACGGCCCCTCGGACTCGCGGCTGACCGATGCCCGCGCCCAGCCCAGAAGCACGCGCCCGCACACCGGCCTCGGTCGCGGAACTATCCGACTCACCGGCACCGGACCGAACACCTGGCAGGTGTTCTGGGACGTCACCCGCACCCGCCGCTACGGTTCCACCGTCGCCATCGCCCGCCCCCTCCGCTGACCCCCGCCGCCCCAGCCGACCACCTGACCACCCGGGATGCCCCTCCCCGGACGCCGCAGAACGGAGCCGGCCAGTTGGGATGCCCCTCCCCGGACGCCGCAGAACGGAGCCGGCCAGTTGGGATGCCCCTCCCCGGACGCCGCAGAACGGAGCCGGCCAGTTGGGATGCCCCTCCCCGGACGCCGCAGAACGGAGCCGGCCAGTTGGGATGCCCCTC